>DAOUHT010000139.1:0-50279 GCA_034428375.1 Dehalococcoidia bacterium
CCCCACACGACGCGTCACCGGCTGCTCGGAGTCCTGAACGGCAGCGATTTCCAGGCCGCCCTCATCGATACGCCCGGCTTCCTCCGGAAGGGCAGCGACCAGCTCGACGCGGCGATGGCGCGGCAGCTCTCCGGCGCGCTCGGCGACGCCCACGCCATCGTCCTCGCAGCCGAGCCACGCTACCCCGGCGACGTCGAGCAAGCGCTCATCGCGCAGATCGCCGCTGCGGACGTGCCTGCCCTGCTCGTGCTCACCAAGGCCGACACCATCGCCAAGAACAAGCTGTTGCCCGTCATGGCCCGCTACGCTGAGGCGCACTCCTTCGCCGAGATCGTCCCCGTGAGCGCCCTCGCGCGGGACGGCCTGGACCTTCTCCAGGAGGCGATAGGCGCGCATCTACCGGAGCAGGATGCCCTGTTCCCCCCCGAGGTGCTCACCGACCGCTCGACGCCTTTCCTCGCGGGCGAACTCGTCCGTGAGAAGATCTTCGAGCACTACGCCCAGGAGGTCCCCTACGACACGGCCGTGGAAGTCGTTACGTTCGAGGAGCGCCAGGGAGAAGCGCCGGACTACATCCGCGCCGTTGTCTACGTCGACACGCCTTCCCAGAAGCGGCTTCTCATCGGCAAGGGCGGCGGGGCGCTCAAGGAGGTCGGCGTTCTCGCACGCCCGGAGATCGAAGCGCTCACGGGGCGTCCTGCCTACCTGGAACTATGGGTGAAGGTGAACACGCGATGGCGCCGGAAGGCCGGCTTCATCCAGCGCACCCTGTAACAGAAAGATAACCTGCGTGTTGCCCGCTGAAATGCCCATGCGGGTATCATGCCCTCTGACGCGAAGGAGGTTACACCGTGCCCTTGATCCCGCGAGTGATGAGCACCCAACACCCGGACAACGCGGAGGCCCCTGCCTACGCCATCGATGGCGTTATCAAGGGCGACGGCGAGATCATCGAAGCCGCCGACGTGCTGTCCCTCGGTTGCGACGAGCAGATGTGGGACTCCGAGGGCAAGGACACCGACACCCACGTCATCCAGAAACTGCTCAGTCACTATCCCGGCTACTTCTCCGAAGAGATGAAACTGGGGCGCGACGCCCTCATCACCCTCCGAGTCCCCAATCCCTCCATCGAACTGGAGATGCGGAAACTCCTCGTCGAGGCGCTCCAGGGCATCCCCATCGCCTACGATGTCGCGAACGAGTTCTACGAGGGTGACCTCGAACCCCCCATCCAGGAAGTCATCCTTCCCTTCACCACCGACGCCGCGCAGATAATCAAGGTACGGGACTACTACTCCCAGTTCATCGCCGGGCAGGAGAGCAGGCACCTGCCGGACGGAAGCACCGTCAGGGACTGGATAGGCGACTTCTACCCCAAGCACATCCGCGTCATCCCGCTCTTCGAAGAGCGGGAGCAGATGATGACCGTGGACGACATCGTCCGCGAATATCTGCAGGGGTGGGAGGTCGAATACCAGCGCGTCTTCCTCGCCCGGAGCGACCCTGCGCTGAACAACGGTATCGTCGGCGCCGAACTGATGCTCAAGGCCGCCCTCTCCAAGCTGGACAAACTGGAGGGTGAACTGGGCATCCCCCTCTACCCCATCATCGGCGCAGGCTCTGCTCCCTTCCGCGGGCACCTCTCCCCCGTGAACGTGGCCCGCATCTTCCGGGAATACCCCAGCGTGCAGACGCTTACGGTGCAATCCGCGTTCAAATTCGACTACCCGCGCGAGCAAGTGGTCGACGCCATCGCGCAGCTCCATGCATACGAGCGCAAACCCGCTCCACCGGTCGACGAAGCACGTGTCAATGACATCCTCGACAGGACCGGGGCGGCCTACCAGGATCAGGTGCGCAAACTCGCCCCCACCATCGCCTCGATATCCGCTCACATACCCCGCAGGCGGGAGCGCAAGCTGCACGTCGGGCTCTTCGGTTACGGGCGCACACTCCCGGGTGCGGACGACGTGGCCCTCCCACGCGCCATCGCATTCGCGGCCACGCTCTACTCCATAGGCGTGCCGCCGGACCTGCTGGGGCTCGCCGCGCTCAACGAGGACGACTTCGACTACCTGCGGGAGATATACCCCAGCCTTCAGGAAGACCTCAGCGCAGCCCTGCGCTTCTCAAACGAGACGCGCATCACGCAGCTCCTCGGCGACGACTACCGGCGTCTGTTCGTACGCTTCACCCAGGAGATCGACCGCGTCCACGAAGGGCTGACCACGGCGATCTGGGCAGGGCTCGTGCGGAACCGCACCTCGCGGACGCGGCACTTTATCGAAGAGGCCGCCCTGATCCGCCGGTTCCTCGGCTAGCGCCACTCCACGGTGCTCACGCCTTTTCCTCAGCCTCCACCTGTATCTGGGGCAGCCAGTTGAGGAATCCCGGCAGGTACCAGTTCCGCGCCCCGAGCAGTTGCATGCTGGCCGGAACGAGGATGCTGCGCACCAGCGTCGCATCCAGCAGGACGGCGACCGCAAGCCCGAATCCCGCCTGCTGGTTCACGACCATGTCGCCCGAGGCGAAACCGCTGAACACCGCCACCATGATGAGCGCGGCGCCGGTGATGAGGCTTGCGGTAGATCGCAGGCCGTACGCCACGGACTCGGCGTTGTCGTTCGTCTGGTCGTAGCGCTCGCGGATCCGGCTCAGCATGAACACGTGATAGTCCATGGACAGCCCAAAGAGGATGGCGAACAGGATCAGTGGCAGCCACGCCTCTATCGTCTCGATCTGCTGGAACCCGAAGAGGTCGGCACCCACGCCCTTCTGGAACACGAGCACCATCAACCCGTAGGCGGCGCCCACTGAGAGCAGGTTCATGATGATCGCCTTGATGGGGATGACGATGGAGCGAAAGACGACCAGCAGGAGGATGAAGCTCACGCCGAGGATGAAGGCGAAGATGATGGGCAGGTAGGCAGAGAGTTGCGTGTCGAAGTCCAGGAATTCCGCCGAGATGCCTCCCACGTGCACCTCCGCCGGAACGCCGGAGAATGCCGCGGGGATGTAGTCGTCCCGCAACCGCTTTATCAGATCGAACGCCTCCGCACCGCTGGGCGCGCCGGGCACCGGTATCGCGATCACGGTGAGATTGCCGTGCGTGTTCGTTGGAAGCGCAGCAGCTGACGGGTCGTTGAGTATCTCCGGGTTGCTCTGCAGCAGTGCTGCGATGAGAGCCGGATCGCTCTCCACGGCCTGTTGGATCTTCTGCAGGGCTTCAGTAACCGCCGGATCGCCGACTATGGACCTCTTGAACGTCTGCACCGCAGCCGCAACTGCCGGTTCGTTGATGTCTCCCTCGATGACGACCCTCGCAGGGTTCGCGGAACCGTACCCGAGCGGGAAGTCCTCTTCCAGCGCGGTGAACGCCTCGCGCGTGTGCGAGTCCTGCGGGAACGTCTCAACGCTGTTGAAACCGGTATTGATGCCGAAGTAGTTCACCGATGCCCAGACCATCAGCCCACCGACCACGATGATGCTGATGACGGGGTACCGCATCGTCTTCCGCGTGATGAACTCCCAGAAACCTTCTCTCTGCTCCCCCGAAGACTGGGCCGTCGCCTTCTTTCTGAACGGGAGCCGCAGGAAGTCGACACGCGGGCCCAGCACCGTCAGAACGGCAGGAAGGAAGGTGAGGGTTGCCGTCACCGAAACGAGGACCACCAGGATCGCGCCGAGTCCGGTTGCGAAGAACAGGGTGTGCGGGACGATGAACACGCCGAGGAGCGCGATGACCACAGTCATGCCGCTGAAGAACACTGTGCGGCTCGCCGTTGCGCCTGCTTTGATGACCGCATCGCGCGTACTCAGGCCGCGCGCCAGCTCTTCCCGGAAGCGGGACACCACGAAGAGACAGTAGTCGATACCCACAGCCAGGCCGATCATCGTTATCCACAGCAGCACGAAGAAGACCAGCTCCCCGAAGATGTTGCCGATGACAGAAACGATCGCCAGCGTGATGAGTATAGAAACGATGGCCAATCCGACAGGTATCAGCGCCGCCACGACAGCGCCGAACAGTACGAGGAGGATGAGGAGTGCGATCGGGAGGCCGATGCGCTCACCCTGCTCGAGGTCCATAGCCGACAGCTCCGCCTGCTCGAAGCGGCTGCTGACGTCGCCCACGATAAGCACGTCGAAGCCGTCCTTGTCGTCCGCCTCCTCCACGACGTGGATGACCTCTTCGATGTTCTCCAGCGCCTCACCGAGCGCACCGGTCATCTGGACCGCCACGATGGCGCTTCTGCGGTCCGTTGAGACCAGGGCAAGAGAGTCAAGCGGGGTAGTGGCCAGGACCTCGTAGTAGTTGGTGCTGGCCTGTATGACTTCAGGCTCCAACTCCCGGAGCTTGCCAGTGACCTCCTCGACTTTCGCCTTGAATGCGTCGTCGTCCACCGTCAGCGTTCCCGAACGAACGATGACGATCTCAGCGGGCGGAGGCTCGATGGGACTGCCTTCCAGTAACTCACTGACCGTCACCGAACCAACCTCGCCGAACCTCGGGATGATGCGGAGTTCAGTGGTGGTGGCGGTGGGGAGTAGTTGGCCAACGATTCCGAGAGCAACCAGCACGAGTAGCAACCACACGCCTATGGTGACCCACGGCCTGCGTGAACTGATACGGGCAAGTGCTTCAGTCATTGTTGAGCTCCTGGTGGGTTTCTCGGGGACAGGCTTGCGCTCTACGCACACTATCCGGCGCGAACGTTGAGCGGGTAGTCGAAGTAGGCCTCATTGATCATGAAGTGCAGATTCGTTGCTTCACTCAGGACTCTGCGCAGCAGACCCTCGCGGTCCCTGCTGTCCGGCCACTCGTTCTGCATGAGTGAGATCAGGCGTCCTATGAGACGCTGGGCCGCATACCCGGAGTCCGCTCCAGGCCCCGCTCCGAGCGTCGCAAACTCTCCTGCGATCTGTTTGAGCGACCGGTAGACCGAACCTGGCAACAGAGGGTCCGTTGCCAGCAGATCGAGCGCAGCGGCCGGATGCACCGCAGCCCCGTAGCGCCGGTTGTACACCTCCAGCGCATGAGAGGCCTCCAGCAGACTCGCCCAGTCTTCCTCAGCATAGCCGTCGCTCTCCGCATCTATGGCCAACTGCTGCAAGAGCAGGGCAGGCGCGAACTGCGCCCGCTCGATGAACCCGCCCAGGCGGAGGAAACTCCAGCCTTCGTCACGGTACATGGTCGCCTGGGCAGCGCCGTCGAATGCGTCGGTCTCGGCCGCCAACCCGGCGTAGAAGCCCTCCGGCAGCGCCAGCCATATGTCCTCTATCTCCATGTCGCGAAGGCGAAGGTAGGCGAGATTGAGACGCTGCCACATCTCCCCACTGATGCAGTGGCGCATCTGCCGTGCGTTCTCCCTGCCCTGCGCGAAGCAGTTCCACACCGAGTCCGGGTTCGAACGCTCGAAGGTCAGGTCTCCCGCAAGCGTGTACGAGTCCGCGAGCGTGAAGTCGTCGCCGTCGGGGAGAGCCAGTGCGCCTCCCGGCGGTATCCGGCGCAGCACCCCGTAGAGCCTGCGCCAACCGACATATATGTCGCGCGCCGGACGGTCTACCAGTGCTTCTGTCTGGAGTTGCAGCAGGCGGCACATGCACTCGGTCCGTTCGAGATAACGGCCCATCCAATAGATCCCTTGAGCGCTTCGAGAGAGCATCCGTCTCACTCTTCCAGTACCCAGACGTCCTTGCCGCCACCGCCCTGGCTGGAGTTCACCACCAGGCTCCCGCGGCGCAGCGCCACGCGACAGAAGGCGCCGGGCACTATCCGCGTCTCGCGGCCCTGCAGGATGAAGGGCCGCAGGTCAACGTGTCGCGGCTCCAGTTCACCATCCACGAGGCAGGGTGCGCGGGAGAACGTCAACACCGGCTGCGCGATGAAGTCTGCCGGATCCGCCCGCACCTGCTCCGCGTACTCGTCGCGCTCCTGCGGCGTGGCGTGCGGTCCCACCAGCATGCCATACCCGCCGGACTCGCCCACCCGTTTCACCACCAGCTTGTCCAGGTTGTCCAGTGTGTACTCCAGGTCAGCGGGGCGCCGGCACAGATACGTCTCCACGTTGCCGAGTATCGGCTCTTCGCCGAGGTAATAGCGGATCATGTCCGGCACGTAGGGGTAGACGCTCTTGTCGTCGGCGACACCGACCCCCGGAGCGTTGACCAGTGTCACGTTGCCGCGTTTGCACGCGTCCAGCAGGCCCGGTACACCCAACATCGAGTCCGGACGGAAGGCGAACGGGTCCAGGAACATATCGTCCACGCGACGGTAGATGACGTCCACGCGGCGAAGCCCCGCGGTCGTGCGCATGTACACGAAACCGTCGCGCGTCAGCAGATCGCGCCCTTCCACCAGTTCCGCACCGATCTCGTGTGCAAGGAACATATGCTCGTAGAAGGCCGCGTTGTACACCCCCGGCGACAGCAGCACGATGGTGGGGTCCGGCTTGCCTCCAGGCCCCAGCTCGCACAGCGTCTGCCGGAGGAGATTCCCGTAGTGCTCAACCTCCCGGACACGCGATGCACGGTACAGGCGACGCAGCCCCGCTTTCACCGCGTTGCGGGTCGCTATCATGTACGACACGCCGGAAGGCGACCGCAGGTTGTCCTCCAGCACGAAGAAGCCGTCGTGCGTCCGAAGGAGGTCCGACCCGCAGATGCCCACCCAGACTCCTTCCGGAGGGGAGTAGCCCAGCATCTCCGGACGGTAGTTCGGGCATCCGATGACGAGGTCTTCGGGGATCACACCGTCGGCGATGGCGTGCGCGCCGTTATAGACGTCATCGATGAAACGGTTGAGCGCGCGCAGGCGTTGGGAGAGTCCCGAATCGAGCGACGCCCATTCTGCTGAGGAGAGCACACGCGGGACGCAGTCCACGGGGATGATCCGTTCCTGGGCCTCCTCGTCTCCGTAGACGGTGAAGAAGATCCCCTCGTGCAGGAAGGAGCGGGCCACGCCCTCCTGTACGCTGCCCAGGCGTTCGGGAGAGATGCTCAGCAACATCTCGTACAGCTGCTGGGAATGCTCCCTTGGCGACCCGTCAGGCAGCAGCATCTCGTCGTAGATGGCAGCATCAAGGTTATAGGAGTCGAAGTTCATGCTCCCAGCTCCCGTTCGCTAGCCTGCCTTGCCGTCGTCTTCAGCCTCCTCGTCCGCCCCCTCTACCGAGTCATCCTCCTCATCGACCGCGCTTTCAGTAGCGCCGTCGGCAGCGTCGTCATCATCGGCGTCATCGTCCGCGATGTCATCATCGGTGCCGCTGGCGTCGTCCTCTTCGGCTGCAGCCGTTACCAACGGATGCTTGAAGGGTAAGGTCACCAGCATCTCGGTGAACTCACCCGCCTCAGACGTTACCGCTATCGTTCCGCCATGCTGGCGGACGATGTCGTTCGAGATCGCAAGCCCCAGCCCTGTTCCCTTGTCGGTTGGCTTGGTGGTGAAGAACGGGTTGAATATCTTGTCGATCGCCTCCTGGGGGATGCCGCTCCCATTGTCCCTGACACGAACCTCCACCGATTCATCCGTGCGCTTCGACGAGAGCACCACCTCGGGCATGAATTGCTCACCTTCCGCTTCCTTCGCTTTCCGCTTCTCATCCACGGCGTAGCAGGCGTTGCTCACCATGTTGAGGAAGACGCGGCCCAGATCACCAGGGATGGCTTCCACTTTACCTGCGTCGGAATCGAACTCCTGCCGGATGGTGAGCTGGAAGTCCGGGTCCAGCGCCCGGGCGCTGTGGTAGGCCAGCGAGGCATGTTCGTTGACGAGGTCGTTGATGTCGATGGGACGCGCTTCACCCCCGCCTCTGCCCATCATCAGCATGTCCTGGACGATGCGGTTCGCCCGTTCGCCGTGCGACTGGATACGCTGCAGGTTACCGGTAAGATCGGCGGATATCTCTTCGATGTACTGCTTCTGGTCCTCCGTCAACGCGTCGCCGGTGTCATCGACCGCTTCCTTCAACTCCACGAGTAATTCGGTCGACGCTTCGGAGAAGTTCTTGACGAAGTTCAGCGGATTCCTGATCTCGTGGGCAACTCCAGCGGTCAGCTCACCGAGCGCCGCCAGCTTCTCCCGCATGACGATCTGGTCCTGCGCCTTGTCCAGATCTGAAAGCGCAGACTCCAACTCGTCGTTCTTCTCCCGCAGCTCCTCTGCCAGATGCTCAACCAGATTCAGCCGTTGTACCTCCAGTGCGTTCCGGCGGAACACCTCCAGCGCCGCGGCCATGTCCGCTACCTCGTCCCGGCCCTTCACGACCACTTCCTCCTCCAGTTCGCCCCCGGCCATCCGGCGCATCCGGTTAGAGAGGAACGCCAGCCGCCGAAGCAGTACCCGCCACACAAAGAGCCAGTCGATGAGCAACGCTCCTGTCACACTCACGATGCCGATTGCGATGAGGAGCTGGCGCCCGGTGCGGATGGACTGGTCGGACGAGAGTGTCGCCTCCTCCGCATGCTGGTTCGCTAGGCTGACCAGACTGTCCACTTCTTCCACGAGTTCGATTGCGATGGTGCGGTTCAGGGCGAGCAACTCGCGCTGCCGCTCTTCAAGCTCCAACCCGCTCTGTACCAGAGCGAACCCTCCTCCCTCTTCGCCCAGACCGAGGTCGTAGAGTCGGTCAGCAAGGGGGGTAAGCGACGCCAACAGGTCTTCACTCACTTGCCCCAGGAACGTGCTCTCGGCGCCTCTGAATGCGGCGAACTCCGCCTCGAACCGCTCCCGCAACGGCTCTACCAACGCCGGCTCGGAGACGGTGAAGGCACTTGCCAGCACCTGCGCTGCTATGCTGAGGGCTCCCTGCAACTCTGCGAGACGCCGGTATTCGATGATTTGATCACCGGAGAAGGACTCCTCAGGCGAAACGGGAGGCGCATCAAGGCTGGTGTAGCCCGTCATCAGGTAGAAGAGCTGGTCATCCAGTGCCGGGATCAGGACTCCGTCCAGTTGGTCCTGAACCGCCGTCAGGTCCTGCCGAAGAATATCGCTGCGGGCTTCCAGCGCGAAGACATCCGGCATCTCCGATTTGATCGTATCGATATTGGCGACCAGCCTGTCGGCCTGTTCACGGATGCTATCGAGGCGCTCCTCCTCGCTCCCCTGCGCCTCCAGCGCACCCAGTTCTTCTTCGAATGCCCCGTGCGCCCTGTTGATCTCAGCGACCACCTCCGGGAAGTCGTCCGCCTCGGCGGACGTCAACCGCGGGGCCGCCGCCACCAGCACGCTGCCGGACTCTGCCACGTGGAAGGCGTTAGTAATCTCAGGCAGGCTCGCATCGTTCACCCGGCTCTGGGCCTCGCTTACACGGGTAAACGAGAACCAGCCCACAAGACTGGCAGCCAGCGTGAGCGCCACCGCACCCGCAATCACCAGCTGCAACTGCGTAGAGATACGCGACGGTACTCTGAAGAACCTGAGTGGTTGAATCATGGCTCGACATCCTGCAACGCCCAGGTTTCCTGCAGCACCTGGTAGTCCCCTAGGGCCTGGATTGGATAATACTCTCCGTCAGGCCCGAGCACGGTCAGGAACACCGTGTCTGAACCTTGGTTGTCGTCTTCCCCGTAACCCAGCCGGAAACCATCCAGATCAATCGACTCGGCGCTGGTAAGGGTGTCCAGGAAACACTCGCGCGTAAGATCGCGTCCGCAGCCTTCCAGTCCCGCTATCGCCAGGCGTCCGGCAAGGTAGCCCTCCAACGATACAAAGCCCGGCAACGCACTCAGGTCGTACGAGGAGAGCGCGCTCCGGTAAGCCCGTACGACGGGTTGTGACAGGTCGTTCGGGAACGGCACCACCTGCGTGACGAACACTCCGGCGCCATCGGGACCGAGCTCCCGCGCCAGCGCGTTGCTGCCGACGAAGGAGATGTTGATGAACTGCACGTCCATCCCGATATGCCGCGCCCATCTGATGAAGGTTGCCACCGGTTCGTAGGCCCCTACCATGATCACTGCTTCGGGAAGCGAACGCTCTATATCCAACAACGCGGTCTTCACCGCCGTCGTGTTGCGCGTATACAGCCCGATGCCCACCGGAGACATGTTTCTGCGCCGGAGTGCGTCTACCGCCCCTTGGTAGCCCGCGCGGCCGAAGGAGTCGTCCTGATACATCACCGCTATCCGCGTGATGCCTAGGTCCTCGGTCAGACGCTTGACCATCTCCTCCGTCTCCTGGTTGTACGAGGCGCGAACGTTGATCACGTTCTCTGGCCCCAGGGTCCGCAGGAACTCCGCTCCCGTGAACGGTGCGAGATAGGGTACACCCGCCGATACCGACACCGGCGTAGCGGAGCGTGATGTAGGCGTCCCTACTGCTCCTATCAGCATGAACACCCGCTCATCCTCTATCAACTGAAGCGTGTTCGTAACCGCTTTCTCTGGTTCGTAGGAGTCGTCCAGCGACATCAACTCGAGCGTACGCCCGTGTACGCCTCCAGATTGGTTAGCTTCATGGAACGCCGCCCGGATGCCCAGTCGCATGTTCGTTCCGAGTTCCTCAGCCGGGCCACTGAACGCGGCGGACTGTCCGAAAAGTACCTGATCGTCGGTCACTCCAGGCGTTCCTACATCTACCAGGACGGGCGACGGCGTCGCGGTAGCCCCCTCGTGATGGGGGGTAGAGGTAGGCAACTCCGTTGCATCGCCGTTACAGCCAACCAGCCCCGCGACGATGAAGAGTGCTGCGATGTATCCGGGCATACGTCCGGAACGCGGCACGCGTCTCATCCATCCCTCGACACGGCAACCGTCATGCGGTTCTTGCCATCCTCCCGACGGTACTGCATGTCGGAGGTCATCGTCCGCACCAGGTAAACGCCCAGTCCACCTATGCGGCGTTCCTCCATCGGCGACTCCATGTCCGGATCAGGGGCATCGTGCAACGGATCGAAAGGCTTCCCTTCGTCCGTGATCTCGATGACCAGGTCTTCCTCGTTGCACGTGAGCTCGACGTCCAGATGATGCCCGTCCTCGTCATAGGCATAGTTGATGACGTTGAGCACCAGCTCTTCCAGGACGAGATTCACCTTGAACGTCAGTGCGGCAGGCCAGTTGTCCTGCTCCGCTAGCGTCTCGATCGCGGCGGTCAGCCGGTCCAACTCTTCGGGGCGCGTCTCGAGTGTCAGGGCCAGCCCGTTGCTCATGCCTACGCTCCCTTGCGCCTCAGCGTCAGACACGTGATGTCGTCCGACTGAGGCGCTCCCGCCACAAACTCCCGGACTGCCGCAAACACCGTTTCATTCGCAGCCTCGGCGCTCTGCGGCGCACCCCCTGCGAAAACCGTCTGTAGGCGGTTCATCCCGAACTCTTCGTTCTCAGCGTCCATCGCCTCTGTCACGCCATCCGTGTACAGGACCAAGGTATCGCCCGGTGCGAGCGTGACCTCGCCTTCCACGAATTCGACGCCGGACAGGACGGCCAATGCGAGCCCCTCCGTGTAAGGGAGCACGGTGCAGCTCCCGTCGCCGTGGAAGATCACGGGCAGGTTGTGGCCCCCGTTGGCGTAGGAGAGGTGTCCGGTTGCAGGGTTGTACACCGCGTACAGCACCGTGACGAACATGGCGGACTCGTTATCTTCAGCGAGCAGGTTATTGACCTCCCGGAGCACCTTCCCGGGTTCGGTCAGGCCGATGGCAGAGCCCTTCAACAGCGTGCGGCTGGACATCATGAACAGCGCCGCCGGCACGCCTTTGCCCGACACGTCCGCGATAGCGAGGCCGATCTTTCCGTCATCCAGGAGCACAACGTCGAAGAAATCTCCTCCCACATTGCGCGCCGGTTCCATGTTCCCGTATACCTCGAAATTGTCCCCTTGCGGAAACTGCGCCGGGAGGATCGACTGCTGCATCTGGCTCGCCACGTCCAGCTCCCGCTGGAGCGACACCAGCTTGTCACGGGAGGAGAGCGCCTCCTTCCATGCCTTCATGTTCTCCAGTGTGCGCTCTATCGTCACCTGCAGGTCGTCGAAGTCGAGCGGCTTGGTGACGAAGTCGAACGCCCCCCGGTTCATCGCGGTGCGGATGTTCTTCATGTCTCCGTAGGCAGAGACGATGACCGCGCGGAGATCAGGGTTCAACTCCGCTATCTGGGACAACAACGTCAGCCCGTCCATACGGGGCATGTTGATATCGGAGACGACCATATCGACATCAGGGTCGCTGTTCAGCACCTCGAGCGCCTCGACTCCGTTCTGAGCGAAGACGAACGAATAGCGCCCGGACCTGATGTGACGCCGCATCCGCTGCAACATCAGCGGTTCAACGTCGGGTTCGTCGTCAACCACCAGTATCTTGTACGATTCCCCTTCTGATTCAGACATCGTCTCCTCGCGTCTGTTCTTCGCGGGCAGCCTGAACAATCACCCAGGGCCGGCTGACGCTTCAGTCGCCGACCCCAGGTTGGTCTGACCCTGAGGGTTAGTCTTCGAGCGCCTTCAGCGCATCTGTCCGCGAATCGTGCACCGGCACGATCTTGTCGAACCCGCTGATGGCGAATATCTCCCGGACGGATTCAGAGAGTGAGCACCCCAGCAGTTTGGCGTTCTGCTTCTGGAGCGACTTGGCAACCAGAAGGATGACACGGAGGCCCGCGCTGCTGATGTACTGCAGCTGTCCCATGTCCATGATGACGCCCTGGTCACTCGGTTGGATTGCTCCCTCGAGCGCGGTCTGGAAGTCCATGGCGTTCGTCCCGTCCACGCGCCCTTCCACGTCCACGATCAGATTCGAGCCTTCCCGTGTACTCTTGAGATCCATGTGGCTTCTCCCCTACTCAGGATTGACGAGCCTCCAACGACTCATCCGCAACTCTACCAAATGTTGCGCGCCAGTGTGAAATCCTGCACACCCCGGCTTCCTGTCTGTCGAACACCCGCCCCATACTTTACAATTGCCGCACGCTGAGCGAGGAGGCACGGCCACATGGGACTGTACTACGACGTGTTTGAGACCGGCTGGGGGTGGGTGGCAGTGGCCGGCTCCAAGAAGGGTATACGCTACGCCACTCTGCCGGAGCCGTCCCCTGAGCGCGCTCTGGACGATCTGGAACGCAGCATGCGGGCCCCGCTTCCTGAGCACGTGCCGGACGCGTTCAGCGCCTACCGCACCCAACTCGAAGCGTACCTGCGTGGCGACGCCTCCACGTGGGACGTGCCCCTGGATCTGGACGGCGTGGCCCCCTTCTTCCGCCGTGCATGGGATGCGTGCCGCTCCATCCCTCCGGGCGAGACGCGCACCTACGAGTGGCTCGCAGCTTCTGCGGGAAACATCAGGGCGGTACGCGCCGCCGGTCAGGCCATGGCGCGGAACCGCATCCCCATCGTCATCCCGTGCCACCGCGTCATCGGCAAGGACGGCGGACTGCACGGTTTCGGTGGCCCCGGGCTTCCTATGAAGGCCCGCCTGCTGAACCTGGAAGCAGCGAGCGCCTGATCAGGCCGCCGTACTCTCCAGCTCTACCGTCAAGCCAGCATCCCGCATCCCGTTGACGTGCGCTGCGAGCTCGTCGCTGTACTGCGTACGGATGATCGGCATGCTGATGCGCCAGAACTGCCCCCCGCTCTCGATGACCAGGTCAACCTCATCCGTGCCGGGGTAGTCCATCAGCGTCTGTAGCACCAGTTTGAGCAGGCGGTTGTCCTCGGAAGGCTGGTCAGTCTCCTTCATCTTCACGAGGACTTTGCGCTGTCTCTCATCGAAGTTGGCCACTGACGGCACCGCCTCGACGTGAGGTGTAGCCCCATTCATCGAGTGTAGCTCCGCGCCGTTGGCGGCAGGCTGCGTTAGCACACTCGTGGGCTCCTCCACAGGCGGCTTCCATTCCTCCACCTTGGGGGTCGCAGGAGCAGCCACAGCGGCAGGCTGCGGGTCGGTAGGCGTCTCCGTAAGTTCGAACTCGACTGCTTCGTCGCAATGTATCGAGGTCTCGTCTCCCCGATGCCGCACCACACCCTTCAGGTGCACCAGGTTGCCTTCCACCCACAGCTCGGCGGTCTTCTCCACCACCCGGCTCCACACGGCCACGTCCAGCACGGAGCCGTCGAATATCTCCAGCCCCACGAACCGGATCGGCCTGCCCTGCCTGTCCGTCGTGAAGCGGACCGACGCCACCTCGCCTGCCAGCATCACCTTATCGCCGTCCGCGCACGCCTCCACCTCCTCGCGGGAGAGGGCCGCGCCCGCGGGCGCGTTCACCGGGTCCAGCACGCGACGCCCCAGCGCGACGCCTATCAGCTCACGCTCCCAGGCCACCAGCTCCCGTAGCGACGGTTCGGGCGCGGGCAGCAACTCGATCTCCGCCAGTGGCGTGGGCGCGGATGCACCAAACATGTCGAACATCGTGGACTGGCCGCTGTCGCGCAGGCGTGCCTCCCGTTGCATCAGGTGCACGATGTCGTCTGCGCTCGCCGTGAGCTGCCCGCGAGACCCGAAGGCATCGAGCGCCCCCACCTTCGCCAGGCTCTCCACCACGCGCCGGTTCGCGGCTTCCGACCCGGCGCGCCTGCAGAAGTCCTCCAGCGACTGGAATGGGCCGCTCTCGTCCCGCTCCGCCACCAGCTCTACCACCGCCGACGCCCCGATGTTCTTGATCGACGCGAGACCGAACCGCACGGCCTCCCGGCCGTCCTCCGCCCAGTCCACGCTGAAGTCCACGCCGCTCCGGTTCACGTCCGGCGGCAGCACCGGGATCCCCAGCCGCACGCACTCCGCCACAGCAGGCCCCATGCGGTCGTTCCCCTGGTACGCGTTCAGCACGCACGTCATGAACTCGACAGGATGGTTCGCCTTGAAGTACGCCGTCCAGTACGCGACCACGGCGTAGCTCACGCTGTGCGCCTTGTTGAACGCATACCCCGCGAACGGCTCGATCAGGTCGAAGACCGCCGCGGCGGCTTGCTCCTCGTACCCCTTCTCCCGTGCTCCCGCAACGAAGCTCTCGCGCTCCTGCTGCATCAGCGAGGCGATCTTCTTCCCCATCGCCTTCCGCACCACGTCCGCTTCGCCGAGCGAGTAGCCCGCGAACTGACGCATGATGTGCAGCACCTGGTCCTGGTAGACGATCACCCCGTACGTCTCGTTCAGTATTCCTTCGAGATCGGCGTGCGGGTAGCTCGCGGGCGCCCGCCCGTGCTTCGAGTCGATGTACCGCCCGATGTGCTCCATCGGGCCCGGACGGTACAGCGCGATCATCGCCGCCAGTTCGCCAAGCGTGCCGGGGCGCAACTCCTTGATGTAGCGCCGCATCCCCGGACTCTCCAACTGGAACAGGGCTGTGGTCTCCCCGCTCCCCAGCAGTTCGTACGTCTTGGCGTCGTCGAACGGGATCTCCTGCAGCCGCACTTCGATCCCTTTGCGCCGCCGCACCATCTCGATCGTGTTGCTCAGGATCGAGTAGTTGATCAGCCCCAGGAAGTCCATCTTCAGCAGGCCCAGCTTGGCGACGGGCTCCATGGCGTACTGCGTCATCGCCACGCTGTTCTCGTTGCCCTTCGTCGGACGCTGCAGCGGGACGTGGTCGGTGAGCGGGTCCTCGGAGATGACGACCCCTGCGGCGTGCGTGCTCACGTTGCGCGTCACGCCCTCCAGGCTGCGCGCGGTGTCGATGAGCTTCCGTAGCTCCTCGTCCTGTTCGTACGCCTCCTTCATCTCGGGCGACTGCTCGAATGCGAGGTCTATCGTCATCCCCAGACGCTGTGGCACGAGCCGCGCCACACGGTCAACGTCGGCGTACGACATGCCGAGCACGCGCCCTGAGTCCCGGATCGCAGCCTTCGCGCCAAGCGTGCCGAACGTGATGATCTGCGCGACGTGGTCGCGCCCGTACTTATCCGTGACGTACTGGATCGCCTCCTCGCGCCGGTCGTCCTGGAAGTCCATGTCGATGTCCGGCATCTCTTTGCGCTCGATGTTGAGGAAGCGCTCGAACACCAGTCCATAGTCCAGCGGGTCGAGGTCGGTGACGCCCAGGCAGTAGAGCGCCAGCGACGATGCTGCGCTGCCCCGCACGCCGAACACGATGCCCTCCCGTCGTGCGAAGTCCGCGATGTCCCACACCACGAGGAAGTAGTTGGGGTACTGCGTGTCCGTGATGACGTCGAGTTCGTACTCCAGCCGTTGCTTCGACGCGTCGGTCGCCCCGTTCGGGTAGCGTTCGCCGAAGCCCTGCCAGCACAGCTTCCGGAGGTACGCGTCCGCGTCCTCGTCGTCTGGGGTCCGGTAACGCGGCAGGCGCAGCGTCGAGAAGTCGAGCTCCACGTCCGTCATGTCCGCTATCGTCTGCGTGTTCGCCACAGCCTCCGGCAGGTCGGCGAACAACTCCGCCATCTCCTCGTGCGTCTTCAGGTAGTACGACGAGTCGGAGAACTGGAACCGGTTCTCGTCCCTGACGTTGGAGCTCGTGCCTATGCAGAGCAGCACGTCGTGGATGCTGGCGTCGCTCTCCTGCACGTAGTGCAGATCGTTCGTCGCGACGATGGGGATGTCCAGGTCCTCTCCCAGCCGCAGCAGCCCGTCGTTCAGTGGCGTGAGGAAGTCGAGGTTCTCGTGCCGCTGCATCTCCAGGTAGAAGGCGGGGAACATCGCCTTGTGCCACCGTGCCAGCTCCTTCGCGGCCTCGTAGTTGCCGTCTATCAGCGCAACCGATATCTCGGAACTCGGGCAGCCGGAGAAGACGATCAGGCCGTCGGCGTGCTCCTCCAGCAGTTCGTGGTCCACACGCGGCTTGTAGTAGAAGCCCTCCAGGTGTGCCCTGGAGGACAGCTTCATCAGGTTCCGGTAGCCCTCGTTGTTCTGTGCAAGGACCGTGAGGTGGTGGTAGTTCTGGCCCTTGCCGCCCGAGTTTCGGTCCGTCCGCTTCCCGTTCGCCACGTACAGCTCGCACCCGATGACCGGCTTGATGCCCGCCTCCTTGCACGCCGCGTAGAAGTCCACCACCCCGTACATCGAGCCGTGGTCGGTGAGGCCGAGCGCCGTCATACCCAGCTCTTTGGCACGGCTCACCATCGCCGGTATCCGGCTCAGACCGTCGAGCAGGCTGTACTCCGAGTGGACGTGAAGATGAGTGAACGACACCGCTGCAACACTCCGGGATAAGTCCGGCCATTATAGGGACATCGCCCTGCCATGCCCAACCTCGAAATATGCAGGATTTTCCATCGTCCCGCCGCTTGCATACAGCATCCTGTGTACTGCCTGTCTTCTGACCTGCCCTGTACAACTCTCCTGAACCTCCCACCGGCTGCTCTGGACCGTGTGACATTGTCCCCTTGCTCCTTGCCTTCCGGTGTTCCTACGATGCCTCTGGCTCGGTAACCAACAAATTGAAGGAATCGTCGGCCACATGCGGTACAACCACTCCCGAGCATTGGAACTATTGCGCCTCGGCTCGGAGCTGCCGGATGCGCAGTTCCGAGATGGACAGGAGGAAGCCATCTGTCATGTCGTGGAGGGGGATGGCCCTCTCCTGATCGTACAGAGGACAGGCTGGGGCAAGAGCTTCGTCTATTTCATCGCCATCAAACTCCTCCGTGAGGATGGCTACGGCCCCGCCCTCCTCATCTCGCCTCTGCTTTCGCTGATGCGTAACCAGATCGCAGCAGCAGAGCGAATGGGCATCCACGCCGAAACCATCAACTCCGGCAACACAGCCGACTGGGAACCCATTGAAGATCGGATACGTGCCCGGGAAGTAGACGTCCTGCTGATTTCACCTGAGCGGCTGGGGAACCAGCGCTTCAACGACGAAGTGCTCTCTCACATCGCTGATCGGATTGGGCTGCTGGTGATTGATGAGGCGCACTGCATCTCGGATTGGGGTCACGACTTCCGTCCGGACTACCGACGGGTCGAACGCATCGCGCGCATGCTGCCGACCAACCTCCGGATGCTGGCGACAACCGCCACCGCCACAGATCGTGTACTGGATGACCTGAAGGGCATGCCCGGCTTGAACTTCAATGTACACCGGGGCGACTTGAACCGGCCGTCACTGTTCCTGCAAACCATTCGCCTCCCCAGTCAGGCAGAGCGACTCGCTTGGCTGGCCGAAAGGCTGGGTGAAGTCGATGGCAGCGGAATCATTTACACCCTTACCGTCCGGGACGCAGAGCGTGTGGCTGACTGGCTGCGGTCCCGTGGATTCCATGTCGAGGCTTACACCGGAGAGAGCGGCGAGCGAAGGCCGGAGCTGGAACGGGCCCTCCTGAACAACGACGTGAAAGCACTCGTTGCAACGACCGCCTTGGGAATGGGTTTCGATAAGCCGGACTTGGCATTCGTGTTCCACTATCAGGCTCCCGGTTCGGTCATTCACTACTACCAGCAGGTGGGACGTGCTGGTAGGGCACTCGACAGAGCTTACGGAGTCCTGCTCAGCGGTCCCGAGGAGTTGGACATCGCCGACTACTTCATCGAGACGGCCTTCCCGTCACGCCAGGATGTCGAGCAGTTGACTGCCGCCTTAGAGCAAGCCCCCGAAGGCCTTTCCGTGCCTCAACTGCTGCAACAAGTGAATGTACGTCGTGGACGCATCGACAAGGCACTCCAGCTGCTGTCGCTCGAGTCCCCCGCGCCCGTCGTTCGCGAAGGCTCCAAATGGCAACTGACGGCAAGCCGTCTAAGTGAAGCCTTCTGGGAAAGAGTAGACCGGCTGACCGAGCTGAGGAGGGAGGAGCTTGCGCAGATGCAGGAGTATGTCCGCTTGGAATCGAGGCACATGGAGTTTCTCATACGTGCATTGGACGGCGACCCTGCATTGGCGTCCACTCCAGCGGTCGAGCCCCTGCCAACAACTGTCGACCCTGCCCTGACACGCGAGGCGGTCGCTTTCCTGCGACGCACCAGCATCACGATCGAGCCGCGGAAGCGATGGCCCCACGCCGGATTCGCCGGAATGCCTGGGATAGCGGTCCCTGACAGCCTGCAAGCTTCACCCGGTAGAGCACTGTGTATGTGGGGCGACGTTGGGTGGGGCACGCTTGTGCGGGATGGCAAGTACCGCGACGGACGCTTTCCCGATGAACTCGTGGACGCCTGCGTACGGTTGATGCATGAGTGGGCGCCGACACCTGCGCCTACGTGGGTAGTTCCCATCCCGTCGCTCCGTCGTCCGGAACTGGTGCCGGAGTTCGCAGAACGGTTGGCAGAGGCATTAGGATTACCCTGCCATCGCGTACTGGAACGAACGCAGGAGCTCCCAGAGCAGAAACAAATGGAAAATAGTCCTTACCAAGCCCTCAACGTCTACAGGTCGCTCGACATCGGTGCAAGGCCATCTTCTGACCCGGTGCTTCTGATTGACGATATCGTGGACTCGCGTTGGACAATGACAGTGGCAGCCTACTTGCTCCGCTCTCAGGGAAGTGGCGAAGTCTTTCCCTTGTCCCTCAGCCAGGCAGGAGGCAGCGAATGACTCTGACCGCCGACATCTCAGCCGATACGCAAGCCGCCCTTCTTCTGACGGCTCCGCTCCTTGCAAAGCAGCGTGGCGCCTCGCCTGAGCCGCTTCAACCAAGCAACTATCGGCGTTTCACCCGATTCCTCTATGAGAACGGTTGGCATCTTGCTGACCTGCTGACCAAGGATTCTGAGGACGTGTTCCTTCACGACAGGCTGCCTCTCGATGCCGGTCGGCTCAAGCTCCTGTTGGCCCGCGGCTTCCACCTGAGCCAAGTGATGGAACAGTGGCACAGTCGTGCGATATGGGTGATTGGAGCTACCGATGACGCCTATCCCTCACGGCTCCTGCGACTTGAAAAACATGCTCCCTCCGTCCTCTACGGTTGCGGTGACCTTGGCCTGTTGGATCAGGGAGGTTTAGCCGTCGTCGGTTCCCGCAACGCCGACGAAGATACCCTCAGCTATACAAGGCGCGTCGGTGAACTTGCGGCTCGCTCTGAACACATGCTCATCTCCGGCGGTGCGCGTGGTGTCGATCAAGCAGCGATGCGAGGTGCCTTGGAGGCAGGAGGCAGGGTCCTCGGCGTTCTGAGCAACGATCTACAAAGGTCTGCGCTGCACCGGGAGCACCGGGACCTCCTCATCGAGGGACAGTTGCTTCTTGTCTCTCCTTATGATCCTGCTGCCGGCTTCAACGTAGGCAACGCCATGCACCGGAACAAGATGATTTATGCGATGGCAGATGCAGCGCTCGTAGTGAATTCGGACTTCCAACAAGGTGGGACGTGGGCGGGCGCAGTCGAGCAACTCGACAAATTGAAGTTAGTACAGGTCTATGTCCGATCTGAATCAGGCAAAGCATTCGAATCTCTGATCCGCAAGGGAGCGCACCTCTGGCCTGACCCCGAAACCCCCGATGAGTTCGACCAAGCACTCGCCGCTGAATCGAACCAGCAAGAAACTCCCGTACAAGCCGCTTTCTGGTCGTAACCGGTCTCCCCCACCTCTCCGTTGACTGAGCCGACGCCCACTGCTACGCTCGCAACAGGATCCCCATGCCTGCGCACGACCCCCAACACGCCCCGGACGCCGCCTACGAAGAAGCCCTGCACCGCCTCCTCTCGCTCGCCGACCTCGAGCGGATGACGGGCCATGCTGCCCCCACGTACAAGTACGACCTGGAACGTATGCGGGAGTTGGCAACCCGGCTGGACCTGCTCCACGGCGGGCCGCCGCTCATCCACGTCGCCGGGACCAAGGGCAAGGGCAGCGTCGCCGCCATGACCGCAAGCGCCCTCCGGGCGCACGGCCTGCGCACGGGGCTCTACACCTCTCCCCACCTCCACTCGTTCCGCGAACGCATCCGCCTGAACGGCGAGCAGCTCGCCGAGCAGACCTTCGCCGCAGCGGTCGCCCGCATCTGGCCTGTCGTCGAGGACATGGCCCAGGAGCCCATCGGCGCGCCCTCCACGTTCGAGGCCCTCACCGCGATGGCGCTGGACGTCTTCCGCGACGAGGAAGCAGACGCCGTCGTGCTGGAGGTCGGCCTCGGCGGACGGCTGGACGCGACCAACGTGGCTTCGTCGAGCGTTGCAGTGATCACCTCCATCAGCCTCGACCACACCGCCATCCTCGGCTCGACCGTCGAGGAGATCGCGGGGGAGAAGGCCGGCATCATCAAGGGTAGGCAACCTGTCGTCGCCGCGCCGCAGTACCCCGGAGCGATGAACGTCATCCGAGCGCGGGCTCAGGCCATGGGCGCCCCGCTCACCGAGGTGGGCCGCGACGTAACGTACGCGCAGGAAGCGCACGATCTCACCGGCCAGACGGTGCTGGTGACGACCGCCCGCGACAGCTACCGCATACGCCTGCCGCTGCTCGGAGCGCACCAGGCCGAGAACGCCGCTGTCGCCGTTGCCGCACTCGAGCAGGCGTCGCTGTCTCTGACGCGTGACTCCATCGAAGCAGGTCTCTCTGCCGTGCGCTGGGACGGCCGCTTCCAGCTGCTCTCCACCGACCCCTACCTCGTTGTGGACGGCGCGCACAACCCCTACTCCATGGCAAGGTTGCGCGAGACTGTGCAGGAATACCTCCCCGGCGCGCGCGTCCACCTCGTGTTCGGCGCATCCGGTGATAAACAGATAGACCTGCTCACCGGGGAAGCGGCAGCCTTCGCGGACGAGGTCTGGACCGTCGCTTCGCGCCACCCGCGCGCCGCGCACCCCGGTATGCTCGCTGCGCTCTTCGAACGCCTGGGAACGAGCGCCCACAGTGCGAGCAGCGTCGCCGAGGGCATCGGACAGGCACTCGACGCAGCCGGCAGCGGCGACCTCGTCCTCGTGACCGGCTCGCTCTTCGCCGTCGCCGAAGCCCTGCAGTACTCCCTCGGCATCGCCGGAGAGCACTATCCTGAGTTCGACCCGCAGGCATCTGCCCTCGGGAGGGTCTGACGACATGACCGGGCTCAACGCGAACGGACGCAAGCGAGTGGTCGTCACCGGCCTCGGCGCTGTGACGCCGCTCGGCGAGAGCGTCGCCGGGTTCTGGGACGCACTCGCCGCGGGACGCTCAGGCATCGGCCCTATGACGCTCGCCGACCCCACCGACTACCCTTGCCGGATTTCCGGAGAGGTCTCCGGTTTCGACCCTGAGCAGTACGTCGAGAAGCGGGAGGCGCGCAGGCTCGCGAGGTTCTCCCAACTCGCCATCGCCGCGACCGATGAGGCGGTGCGCAATGCGGGCCTCTCCGCCGCGAATGTGGACGTCGACCGGATGGGCGTCTACCTCGGCAACGGCAACGGGGGCTTCCCGACCATCGATGAGAGCATGCGCATCCTCGTCGAGCGCGGCGGCATGCGCATGTCGCCGTTCTTCTTCCCTATGATCCTCCCCAACATGGCCGCCGCGAACGTCAGCCGTCACGTCGGCGCGCGCGGCCCCTGCAGCACCATCGTCACCGCGTGCGCCGCCTCCACCCAGTCCATCGGCGACGCCGCCGAGGTCATACGCCGCGGCGCTGCCGACGTGATGATCACTGGCGGCACCGAGGCCGGCATCAGCCAGCTCGGCCTCGCGGGCTTCTGCGTCATGCGCGCGCTCAGCACTCGCAACGACGACCCGTCCGCCGCGAGCCGCCCCTTCGACGCCGGCCGCGACGGCTTCGTGCCCGCGGAGGGCGCCGGCATCCTCGTCATCGAATCGCTGGAGCACGCGCTCAGGCGTGACGCGCCCATCGTCGCCGAGGTGCTGGGCTACGGAGCGTCAGCGGACGCGGGACACCAGTTCCAGCCCGACGACGACGGCGCAGGCGCGGCGCGCGCCATCCGCTGGGCGCTGGAAGACGCGGGTGTCGGCCCGCACGAGGTGGACTACATCAACGCGCACGGCACCTCCACCCCGCTCAACGACGTCTCGGAGACGCTCGCCATCAAGCGCGCGTTTGGCGACGCCGCCTACAAAATACCCATCAGCTCCACGAAATCCATGATCGGCCATGCGCTCGGAGGCGCGGGAGGCATGGAGGCCATAGCCTGCATACAGACCATCCTCAACGGGCTCATCCACCCCACCATCAACTACACCACCCCCGACCCCGCCTGCGACCTCGACTACGTGCCGAACGAGGCGCGCGCAGCCGACGTGCGCACCGTCCTCTCCAACAGCTTCGGGTTTGGCGGCCAGAACGCCTGCCTCGTGTTCCGCCGCTACGAGGACTGACTCCGCAGCCCCTGGCCCCCTCGTCCCTGCGCAGGCCCGCGCTCGAAAGCACGACCTCGCAGCGCACGCGGGGATGGGAGAGGGGCTTGTCATGTTGAGCGGAGCCGAAGGCGGAGTCCGCGCTTCAGCGCGCAACATCCTCTCGGGGGTCGTTCTTGTGAAATAGCGCCCCCGTCGTTCCTGCGAAGGCAGGAACCTCGCAGCCCCTGGTCCCGTCACTCCCGCCCTCCTCCGTCTTCCCCGCCCCTTCTCCGTCATTCCCGCGAAAGCGGGAATCCAGAGTGCCGATCAGGTACACGGGGTGGCGGGGGTGCGGACAGGGGTCTGGTGTAGGGGCGCCCCTTGTGGGTGCCCTTCCCCTCGTTCCTGCGCAGGCCCGCGCTTAGTGCGCAACCTCGCCGCCTTGCCGCTCCCGTCATCCCCGCTTTCACGGGGATCCAGCAGCCCTTACCGCTTGGCAGTCTCCGCATAGTTGATGCGATCGTTGATGATGCGCCCGGTGCCGTGCTCCACCTTCACCGTGTTGGCCGTCGAGCCGGACCGTGTCCCAATCATGATGAGCGGCGCACCGCCGGTGTTGTGAAGCTGGTAGAACGAGCCGCCGGTGATGGTCGCCATCATGCCAGGCGTCAGCACTGCCTTGCCGCCGTCCGGGAAGTTCATCGTCAACTCCCCTTCGATGACCTGGAACGTCTGGTCCTGGTTGTGGCAGTGCATCTCGTCCATCTGGTCAGGCGTGTAATAGTGCACCCAGGCGTGGAAGCGGTTCGTGTCCAGCACAACGGTGCGCTTCTTCGTCTCGTGGCCGAACTCTTTCGTGTCGATGACTTCTATCGGCATGGCGCTGCGCCTCCTCTCGATTACGCTGCCCGCACTCTAGGCACGCGCAGGGCAGGTGTCAAACGGCGTATATGGCCGTGATACCATCGCTCCGTCTGGTACCCCTGCAGGGACTCGAACCCTGGCACGCGGTTTAGGAAACCGCTGCTCTATCCTCCTGAGCTACAGGGGCACCGGCGTATTGTACTCCTGCACGGCCCATCGACTCTTCATCGTGCGAGCGGAATTGCAGACCGGGCGCCCCGTCGATCGCTGCCCGGCCTCGGCATCCGGTGAGGGTGGCAGTTATCCGTTGCGCAGGAGAGGTGCGTCCGGAATCTCTGCTCGAATCTCCGCGGCGATCTGGTCAACGTGAGACATGGTTTCGCGGAAGATGCTCGTAGCGTACGTCACCCGTCGCGCGCCCGCCTGGGCCGCGGCGCCAACCGAGATAGGTCCCCCACGGCGCACCGTTACGTTGACAACCTGGGCTGCTTCAACCAGGGCACGGATTGCGGTGGGGTCGCTCAAGCTGATGGGGTATATGCAGTCTGCCCCCGCTTCGCGATAAAGCCTGGCACGTTGCAGTCCTTCCGCCAACTGCGTGTCCGCGTCCCCTTCGCGCCGGATGAATACATCCACCCGTGCGTTGAGGAAAAGGTCGATGCCAAGGGCCTGCGCCTCGACCTTGACAGCCGCCAGGCGCTCTGCCTGTGCTTCGGCCGGCACCAGCCCCAACGTCCCGTAGTGGTCCGTGTCTTCGAGGTTCAGGCCCACGGCCCCGATGTGGATCAGCCGTCGCGCGATTTCAGCCGTAGGCAGTCGGTAACCAGCCTCGAAGTCGACGGTGACAGGCAATGGAACTGAGCGGGTGATACGCTCCGCCGCAGCGAGCATCTCCTCGACCGGGGCTGCCTCGTGGTCCGCGTGGCCGATCGCTGCCGATACGCCGCCGCTGGTCGTTGCGATCGCAGGGAAGCCCGCCGCCTCGAAGCGTTGGGCACTCGCCGCGTCCCACGCATTCGCCATCACCAGCATTCCGGGTCCGGTATGCAGGTCGTGGAACGATCGAGCCTTCGATGAAAGCTGTTCGAGGTCCACCATCGTGTTACGTCCCACTACACTGGAAGGCGCGGTTCAGGAAACCGCTGCTCTATCCTCCTGGGCTACAGGGGCACTGCCCGCTCATGGTACCACTCGGCCCCTCGCTCCTGGCTCCCCGTCGAGCACCTTCGGCTGTGACACCGCCCCGTTGCGCCGGCGATGCCCCGCTCCCTACCATGTCTCCATGACCGCACGCCCGCACAGCCGCCGCCCGCGATGCACGATGCAACAGGATGCAACACCCCCGCGCCGGGGCCGAACTTGTAAACGCATGAGATTGTTGTTGCTTTGACGCCGGGAAGCAGGCCACGGCCTGGGAAATGCCTGTCAGGAGGAGAACAAGAATGTCAAACGGCGCCCCCGTCCCACTCGCAAGAACCCCGAACAAGGATCTCATTGCCCCCTCCGTTGAGATTCTTGTTCACGCGATGAAGGGGTCTACCGTGGGAGACAGCGCATGAAGGTATTCGTCCTCAGCGGATCGTCGAGCATCAGACAGTCCGCGATACGCGTCCTTCTCGACGCCGGCCACGAGGTCTGCGCAACGCACCGCTCCGGCGTACCGGACGGCCTTGACACCGCAACCTGGATTCACGCCGACGTGCGCTCGACCGTTGACCTCGACGCGCTCGCCGGGCCCGCGCAGGGCGCGGACGTGCTCCTCCTCCTCCCCGGCCTCTCCCTCGGCAGAACGCTGGACGCCTACGACGACGACCTCATAGCAGACGTCGTGGACGTCAACTTCTCCGGCCAGTTCCGCGCCATCCAGCGCATCGCACCCGTCCTCTCGGACGACTCCCACATCATCATCCTGGGCTCGCAGGCGGGCCAGCGCGGTTCGAGTGACCCGCTCTACGGAGCAACGAAGGGCGCGATGCACGCCCTCGCGAAGTCGCTGGCGAAGTCGCTCACGCCCCGCACGCGCGTCAACGTCGTCGCGCCCGGCATGGTGACCGGGACCGCCATGCACGACGGCACGTCTCCAGCGGTGCTGGACATGCACCTCAAGACCACCCCCACCGGCCACCTCATCAGCGCCGCCGACCTCGCGCACGTCCTGCTCGACATCATACAGCCGCACTGGTCCCAGCTGAACGGCGCGTGCATAGACATCAACGGCGGCATGTACGTCCGCTGATAGCCTGTTCCAATGCCCTACGAACCCTCGCCCTTTCTCCGCAGCCTGCCGCTCTTCGCGGAGGATGAGCATCAGCCGTTCCGCAAGTCCGCACGCGGCGCGATGCGCGGCGCGGCGCTCCTGGTCCACGGCTTCCCCGGCACCCCCGCCGACATGCGGCCGCTCGCCGCGTCGCTGGCCGCCGCAGGCTGGGACGTCGACGCGCCCCTGCTGCCCGGGTTCGGCCCGCAGATCATCACGCTTCCCAACCGCCGTCACACCGAGTGGCGAGACGCTATAGCGGAGCGCGTGCGCTCGCTGCGCACGGAGCACGACACGGTCATCGTCGTGGGGCACTCGCTCGGCGCTTCGGTGGCCATCGTGGCCGCGCATCGGGAGATGGCCGACGGCTACGCGCTCCTCGCGCCGTACTGGCGCTTTGGCGGGCCTGCGGTGCACGTCCTCTGGCCGTTCCTCCGGCTCTTCTTCGGACGGTGGCGTCCGCTCAAGCGCGCGGATTTCTCCGACGAGCGCATCCGGCGGGGCCTGCTCAGCGTCATCCCCGGCCTGCAGATAGACGACCCCGCCGTGCAGGCGGAGCTGCGCGCCTTCATCGTCCCCACCCAGCTCCTGAACGAGCTGCGCAGACTCGGCCTGGCAGCGGGGACCGCCGCGCGCCTACTCCGGGCGCCGACGCTCGTCGTCCAGGGCGTACGCGACACCCTCGTAAAGCCCGACGACACCGCCCGCCTCGTCGAACGCTTGCCATCCGTGCGGCGCTTCGAGAGGGTGGACGGTTTGCACGGCCTGCCCAGGCCAGAAAGTGGGGCATGGGAGCGCGTCGAGCAGGCGGTGTTGCGCTTCGCAAACGAGATCGCGGGTGGGTGAGGCTGGGTCTACCGCTCCGCGAGCCAGCGACCCAGCCGGTTGAGCGCCTCGCGGATGTTCTCCTGCGAGTTCGCGAACGAGATGCGGACGTAACCCTCGCCGTACTCCCCGAACGACGTCCCCGAGAGCAGCGACACCCCCGCCTCCTGCAGCGCGCCGCGCTCGAACTCGCTGCTCGTCATCCCCGTCCCCGTGATGTTCGGGAACGCGTAGAACGCACCGCCTGGCATCGGGCACGAGATGCCGGGGATGTCGTTGAGCCCCGCAACGAGTAGGCTCCGGCGCTCCGCGAACTCGCTGACCATCTCTCTGACGGGCTCCTGCGACGACTGCAGCGCCGTCACCGCCGCGATCTGCCCGAACGCCGCCGTGCAGGAGACGCTGTTCGTCACCAGCCGCGTCACCGGCTCCACCAGCGGCTCCGGAAAGACGCCGTAGCCCAGCCGCCAGCCCGTCATCGCGTAGCTCTTGGAGAGCCCGTCCAGCACCACCGTCCGCTCCCACATCGACGGGAAACTCGTGATGGAGGTGTGCGAGCCCTCGTAGTAGAAGTCCTTGTATATCTCGTCGGACAGCACCACCGCGTCCGCCTCAACTGCAAGCTCCGCGATGCGCTCCAGCGTCGAGTCCGGTATGACGCTTCCGCACGGATTGTTCGGCGAGTTGACGATGATGAGCCGCGTACGCGGGCTGATGAGCCCGGCGAGCTCGTCCGGGTCCGGGTTGTAGCCCAGCTCCTCGCGCAGCCGCATCGGCACCGGCGTCGCACCCGCGAACCGGATCATCGACTCGTAGATGGGGAAGCCGGGGTTCGGGTATATGACTTCGTCACCCTCTTCCGCCAGCGCAAGGATCGTGAAGAACATGATGGGCTTGCCGCCCGGCGTGATGACCACGCGTGACGCGGGAATCTCAGTATCGAGACGCTGCCCCACGTCCGCCGCTATCGCCTCGCGCACCTCGGTGATGCCCGGCGACGGCACGTAGTGCGTGTACCCCGCGTCGAGCGCGCCCTTCGCCGCCTCGACGATGTGCGCAGGCGTGTCGTAGTCCGGCTCGCCGATGCCGAGGAAGATGATGCTGTGGCCTTGCGCTTCGAGCGCCTTCGCCCGCGCCAGCGCCTCGAACGCCGTCTCCGTCCCCAGCCGTGACATCCGCGAAGCTAGGCGCATCTCTCGCCTCCTGAGCATGCTGTGCCGCCCGAGATGGCCGGGATGAAGTGCACCTCGGAATGCTCATCGAGGGGCGTCAGCAGGCCCATGTTGGTCGGCTCTCCGTCCACGATAGCCGCGAGGCCCGGCATCAGCCGGTCGGCGTCCTCGGGGTTGACGAGGCTCTCGGCGATGCCTGGATAGCGCTCGTTGAGGTTCCGAACCAGCGCGCGCAGCGTCGCTCCCGGCACTTCCGCGCTCGACTCACCGTCGGTGTAGCGCCTGAGCGGGATAGACAGGAAGACCGTCGCCACGGTCTAGTGTCCGCTCTTGCCGTTCCGCTTGTTCGCCAGCGCTTCCATGATCCGGCTGGGGTTCATGGGCGTCTGGTACAGCCGCGTGCCGATGGCGTCCGCTATCGCGTTCCCGACCGCGGGCGCGGGCGGGACGATGCTCGTCTCGCCGATGCCGCGCACCCCGAACGGGTGGTTCGTGTTCGGCACCTCGACCACGATGGCGTCGATCATCGGCAGGTCCAGCGCGGTCGGCATGCGGTAGTCCAGGAAACTGGAGTTCTGCATCACGCCGTCGGGGCTCGTGTAGTACTCCTCATTGAGCGCCCAGCCGATGCCCTGTGCCGCGCCGCCCTGGAACTGGCCTTCCACGTAGGACGGATGCACCGCCTTGCCGGCGTCCTGCGCCGCCGTGTAGCGGAGTATCTGCACCTTCCCCGTCTCCGGGTCGACTTCCACGTCCACTAGGTGAGCCGCGAAGCTGCCGCCGCCGGAGCCGCGAACGTTGACCGTTCCCGTCTTGGAGACCGGGCCGCCGGTCTGGCCGAGCTTGCCCGCCGCCTCCTTGAACGTGAGACGCTGGTCGGGCGCAACCTTGTTCTGGAAGACGCCATCCTCGAACTCAACGTTCTCCGGCTCCGTCTCCCAGATCATCGCCATCCGCTTCTTGATCTCCTCGACCACCTGCCGCGCCGCTTCTATCGCCGCCTGTCCGCTGGCGTAGGTCGTGCGGCTGCCTGCCGTCAGGTCGTTGTAGCCGACGGAGTCCGTGTCCACGACGGTGGGGTGCACGTCGTGCGCCGGGAGGCCGAACACCTCCGCGGCCTGCATCGCTATCGTCGTGCGCGTCCCGCCGATGTCGGGGTTGCCCTCCACCAGCGACACCACGCCGTCGTCGATGACGCTGATCGTGACGGACGAGCGGTTGCCGCCGCCGTTCCAGTAGCCGGTGGCCAGGCCGCGCCCGCGGAGCTTCCCGTCCGAGCTCTCGCCCAGGTTGCTCTTGAAGTGGTCGGAGCCCTTGATTGCCTCCATGCACGCCACGTTGCCGATGCGCGGGAACACCGGGCCGTCCGGCCTGCGGGTGCCTTCCTCTGCCGCATTGAGCAGGTGGAATTCTATCGGGTCCATCCCGATCATCTCGCACAGCTCGGAGACGAGTGACTCACTGGCGAACGTCGCCTGCGGTGTGCCTGGCGCGCGGTACGCAGCAGTTTTGGACATGTTGATGACCACGTCGTAGGCGTCGATGCGGACGTTCGGCACCTTGTAGCACGCGAAGATGCCAGCCGTTCCCGCGCTGATGGACGAGCCGGGGTAGGCGCCCGCCATGTAGCGGATGTCAGCCGTCGCCGCGACGATCTTCCCGTCCTTGTCGACGCCTATCTTGGCGGTGACCTGCCCGCCGGGGCCGGGGCCCGTCGCGTCGAACACGGACTTGCGGTCCATGGTCATCTTGACCGGCCTGCCAGACTTGCGGGAGAGCATCGCGGCGAGTGGCTCCATGTAGAGCCCTATCTTCCCGCCGAACCCGCCCCCGATCTCCATCGGTACGATGCGCACGTCAGAGAGCGGAAGCTTCAACACCGTGGCCAGGCTGTTCCGCACGCCGAACGGGCCCTGCGTGGTCGTCCAGACCGAGAGTTTGTCGTCAGGGCTCCAGAAGGCCGTGGAACTGTGAGGCTCGATGTAGCCTTGGTGCGCCCGCGCGATGGTGTACGTTCGTTCGAGAACGTGCGCCGCTTCCGCGAACGCCGCCTCCGGGTCGCCGAACTCCGTGCGGGTGTGCTCCGCGACGTTGGTCGGCGATACCTTCTCGCCCAGGTGGTCCCCCACGAGGTCGTCGTGGATGATGACCGCGTCCGGCTTCATCGCATCTTCAAGGCTGATGACCGCCTGGAGTGGCTCGTACTCAACCTCGATGAGTTTCAGAGCTTCCAGCGCCGTGTTCTGGTCGACGGCAGCAACCGCCGCAACCGGGTGCCCCCGGTAGACGACCTTGCCGTGCGCCATGACACGCTGGCTGGACCACTTCAGGTTGGTCACCTCCTCCAGCATGTCCACGACCTTGGAGCCGGTGACCGGCATGTCGTCACCCGTGATGGCGGCGAAGACGCCCGGGGCAGCCTCCGCGCGGGAGACGTCCACCTTCTTGACGACGGCATGCGCGTACGGGCTGCGGAGCACCGCGCCGTGGATGAGGCCCGGCAGCTTCAGGTCCGCGCCGTACTGGGCGCGGCCCAAAACCTTGTCGACGCCGTCGTGCCTGATGGGGCGGCTGCCCACCACCTTGAACTCCTGTGCGGGTCGGTCAGCGGTCGTAGTCATATCGCTCGACTCCTCCAAGTGCCCTTCGGCACACTATGTCGTCTTGTCCGCGGCGCTCTGCACGGCGCGCACGATCTTGTCGTATCCGGTGCACCGGCACAGGTTGCCGGCGAGCCAGAGACGGATGCGGTGTTCGTCTGGATGGGGTTCGCGTTCCAGCAGCGCCCGCGCTGCCACGAGGAAGCCCGGCGTGCAGATGCCGCACTGGAGTGCGGCCTCCTCCAGGAACGCCTGCTGCAGCGGGTGCAGCCCGTGCGGCGGCGCCATCCCCTCGATGGTGTCCACGCTCTTGCCATCGACCTCAGCGGCGAGCACGAGGCACGAGTCGACGATGCGCCCATCGAGCGAGACGGTGCACGCGCCGCAATTGCCGTCGTTGCAGCCTTCCTTCGTCCCCGTAAGGCCGACCACCTCGCGGAGCGCCTCCAGCAGCGATTGGTACGGGGCCGCGAGGAACTCCGTCTGCCGCCCGTTCAGCGTGCAGGCGACCGGAACCTTGCGGACTGGTGTCTCTTGTTGCGTCATTCCTACCTGCCTGCTCAGCGATTTGATTGGGCGCGGCCCAACGCGATGGCGAGCGTCCGGCGCGTCAGCACCTTCACCAGCTCGATGCGGTGCTCTGCCGTCCCACGCATGTCGCCTATCGGCGTCGCCTCGGTCGAAGCGACCTCCCCTGCTTCCGCGAACGTCTCCGGTGTGGCGGGCTTGCCCGCGAGGAACGCCGACGCCTTCGCCGCGAACAGCGGGGTCGGCCCGACCGCGGCGAGCGCGATGCGCCCCGATGCGATGGTCGCGCCGTCGTCACTCAGTGTGAGCGCGCTCGCGACTCCCACCACCGCGATGTCCATCTCGTTGCGCGGGATGAACCGCTGGTACGCCGCGCCGAATCCCTTGCCCGGAGCCGGGACTTCCAGCGCCACGAGAAGCTCCCCACGTCCCAGCACGTTCGCTCCGGGAGCGGTGCAGAACTCCTCCACCGGCACCCGGCGCTCGCCCTGCGGCCCACGCACCACCGCGACGGTGGAGTGGACGATGAGCGGGCAGATGCCGTCCGCGCTCGGAGAGGCATTGCACAGATTGCCGCCGAGGCTCGCCCGCGACTGTATCTGGATGCCGCCGATGAGCGACGCCGCATCGATGAGGCCCGGGAACGCGGCTGCGACGGCGCTGTCCTCGTAGATCCGGTAGCACGGGACCGCCGCGCCGATGCGCAGGCTGCCGCTGAGGTCGAGGGACGTCGCCTCAGGGACGCCCTTCAGGTCCACGATGGCGTCGAGGTCGAACCTGCCGCCGCGCAGTTGGACGAGAACGTCGGTGCCGCCCGCGAACGGCCTTGCACGTTCGCCGTGCTGTTCGAGCACGGCGACTGCTTCATCCAATGTGCGCGGGGCGACATAAGTGAATGGATGCAAAGGAACGCTCCCTCCTGCCGTGATGCGCCGATACGCCCACATTATTCACGAAAGGCCAACGCCATCGCAATGTCCGGCGCTCGTGATTGACTGGCTGCAGCGCTGTGCTCCAGTTTGCTTGCAATCCGGCAGCATTGGCAGCCGGTAGTGCGATTTTCGACGGTGAAACATTCAGGCTTGCATGTAGCCCGTCATGCGGCTACAATGCGCGCCGCCGCCGGGCTGCTCTCGGTTTCTCAGCCTCGGCTTTGACAAGCGAGGGCGTGGCGGCAATACTCGGCGTCACGCCGTTGCGTAGTTTGGAGGATACCGACAGTGGCAGAGGACAGCAATCGCTTGTTTGTAGGAAACATACCGTTCAGGATGACCCAGGACGAACTCCACGACCTCTTCTCTCAGGCAGGGGCTGTGGCTTCCGTGCACATCCCGACGGACAGAGAGACGGGACGTCCCCGCGGTTTCGGTTTCGTCCAGATGGAAGACGACACCGCGAAGGACCAGGCCGTTCAGATGTTTAATGGCTACTCGGTGAGTGGCCGGGCGCTCGTGGTCAACGAGGCCCGCCCCCGCGAACCCCGCTTTTAGGCATCGCCCTGGCAACCAGGAGTGCCGCAGTTGCTGCGGCGCTCTTTCAGCCTATCCCCCTCATTCACTCACGCTCCTCGAGCGCGCTCGCATTGAGCGTCTTTACGCGCCCATCGCAACGTCCGTGTACTTGCTGCCTGCGCCCGTGACGAGGAGCAGCGTCTCCGTCTCCGGGGCAAGGAAGCCGGACTCCCGCAGTTTGCGGTACGCCACGAGCGTGGCAGCGCCCTCCGGCGCAGCCCAGACTCCCTCGGCTGTCGCCATCTCGCGCACCCCGGCGAGGATCTCCTCGTCCGTCACCGCGATGGCCGTGCCGCCGCTCTCACGCACCGCGTCCAGGATCAGGTAGTCCCCAACCGCGGCAGGGACGCGGATCCCCGCCGCTATCGTCTCCGCGTTCTCCCACGGCTCGGCGTGACGCACGCCCTGCTCGAACGCCCGCACGATTGGCGCGCAGCCCGTGGACTGCACCACGATCATCTTCGGACGCTCCGGCCCTATCCAGCCGAGGCACTCCATCTCGCTGAACGCCTTCCACATCCCCACGATGCCCGTGCCGCCGCCCGTCGGGTAGACGATCGCCTCCGGCAGACGCCAGCCCAGCGACTGCGCGATCTCGTACCCCATCGTCTTCTTCCCCTCCACCCGGTAGGGCTCCCGCAGTGTCGAGATGTCGAACAGGCCGAGCTCCGCCGCCTTCTCGCGGGAGAGCCGTCCCGCATCGGAGATGAGCCCCTTCACCAGCGTCAGCTGTGCGCCGGTGAGCGCCACCTCGGTCCTGTTCGCCACGGGCGCATCCTCCGGCATGAACACGTAGCTTTCCATGGCGCCCCGGGCGCAGTACGAGGCGAGCGCCCCGCCTGCGTTGCCCGCCGACGGCACCGTGAGCCGCGTCAGCCCCAGCTCCTTCGCGCGCGACACCGCAGCCGACAGCCCCCTGGCCTTGAACGAGCCTGTCGGGTTCTGGCCCTCGTCCTTGATGTAGAGCGTACGCGCGTCGAGCGACCGTTCTAGGTTCGAGGCGCGCAGCATCGGTGTGCCGCCCTCGCCCAGGGTGACGACGTTCGCTTCGTCGCGGACGGGCAGCAACTCGAAGTAGCGCCACATCGTGGGAGGACGCGTTGCGAACACCGACGGGTCGACCTCGCGGCGCACGGCATCGATGTCGTAGCGGGGGTAGAGGACCTTCTGGGCTGCGGGCGAAAGGGTGTGCGGTTCGTCGGCGTTATACGTCTCTCCCGTCTCGGTGCATTCGAGATGGGACAGGTAGCTGCGCATCAACTAGCCTCCGGTGATCCACCGCCACAGACGGGAGAGTGGGCCGGCAGGTTCGGGATCATCCATCGGCTGCCCGCGCCAGCGTCGTTCTACCGTCCGGCGCGGCCTGGTGAAGTAGGCGACGTAGGCGAAGACGAACAACGCCACGCTCGCCCATAGGAATGGTGTAACGCCAGGTGCATCGAGCGCCCTGAGGAGGACCGAGAGCACGAAGAGGGCGATCCCCGCGAGCAGGAGCCTGCCATACGTGGGCCGGACGAACCTGCCCAGCCTGCGACGGGGAGCGCGCGCGACGCGGCGAGGGCTGCGGGGAGGCTTGGAGCCGTCGGAGCCGCCGCCCTCTTCCCCGGTCTGGCCGAGTATCTCTTCTATCTCGCGTTGATAACGCTGCGCCACTGCCCTCTTCTCCTCCGTGATTACCGGCGAATCAGGCACCTCAATCATACCACCCGCACAAGCCGGTGTATGCGTCAACCCCCTGCCAGCGCCGCTTTGTCATTCCGAGCGGAGCCGAGGAATCTCTCGGGCTGCCCCCGGCGGTGTGGTGTAGGGGCATCCCTTGTGGGTGCCCTGCTCGGCGGCGAACCACGCCCCCCTACAGCCCCAGGAAACGTATCGTGCTGTGCGCCTTGTGGATGCGGTTCAGGTTCACCAGCAGCGCCGTCAGCTCCTCGACGTACCGCGAGTTCGACAGCGGCCCCGCGTCGACCGCCCGCAGCGACGGCATCGCCTCCGCGAGCGCCATCGTCTCACGGCGTGCCGAGTCGTCGTCCGCGGTGACCGCGACGTCGCCCTCGAGCGGGTGCTGCGCCCGCAGCAGGTCGCGCGCGCTCATGTTCTGGAACGCGGCGGCGACGCGGCTCTCCGGCAGCAGGTCCCGCGTCAACTCCCCCGCCGACCCCTCAGGAACGCTGACCGCGCGCATCTGGCCGTCGGCGAACTCCACCGGCGCGACGATGCTCACGACGAGCAGCCCCGCGAGCGCATCGCGCAGCGACTCCGCCGTCGGGCGCAGCCCCTCGAACGGCACCGCGAGCAGCACGGCTTCCGCGTCGCTCACCGCGTCCGCGTTCGCCGCGCCGCTGATGGGCAGCGCGTCGCGACCCTCCAGCAGCCCCGACGCCGCCTCGGCCGCGCGTCCCGCGTCCCGCGAGCCGATGACGACCTCGTGGCCCGCCATCGCCAGCCGCAGCGCCAGCCCGCGCCCCTCCGGTCCCGTTCCTCCCACGATCGCGATACGTGTCATGCGTCTCCTTCCGCCGTTCCGCGTCCAACTGTCCGCTTTAACTGTCGGCCCTTCCGAGTGAATGCGGGCCTGTTTCGCCCAATTGAACAGTTGGTCTACAAGGCCGTGGCCTGCTTCCTGCGTTCAACGTTCAACTAGCGCACATGAAAGGGGTGTGTGAGTGTCTACTTGTCATCGGAGTGGAGCGCCTTTGCATTGTCATTCCGAGCGGAGTGCAGCGGAGTCGAGGAATCTCTCGGGCGGCGTGCCGTCGTACACCAGCGCTCCCGAGAGATGTTTCGGCTGCGCTCAACATGACAGAACCCCCACGCCCCTCTGGATTCCCGCTTTCGCGGGAATGACGGGAAGGGGCGGGAATGACGGGACTGGCTGCACCCGCCGGGCTGCGAGGTTCCTGCCTCCGCAGGAACGACGAGGAGCGCCTCACGCCAGCCCCGTGATGTCCGCGAGGCGCTCGAGGTGCTCATCCATGTCGAACACCGGGTTGAGCAGCACCTCGTCCACGCCCATCTCGGCCCACTCCTCCAGCAGCTCGCCGATCTTCGCGGCGCTGCCCCAGATGGCGGCGTGCTCCGCGTTGTCCGGGTTGCCGTAGTAGTAGCCGAACCACTCCCGCAGACGGCGCAGCGCGCGCTCCTCGTCGTCGTCGACCGCCAGGTAGAGGCGCTTCGAGATGGGGAACGACGCCGGATCGCGCCCGGCTTCCGCGAGGTGCGACTGCACGAGCGCCACCTTGCGCGGGAAGTCGGCGAGCGGACCGCTGCCCGCGCCCATCCACCCGTCGGCGTGGCGCACGCTGCGCGCGAGGGCGGCGTCGGCGTTCGCGCCGAAGATGATGGGCGGATGCCCCGGCCTCGGCGAGATGCTCGCGTCCGGCAGGTCGTAGAACGTGCCGGAGTGGCCGGACGGCGACTGCCCCCACAGGGCGCGTATCGCCTGCACCTGCTCAACGAACCGCGTGACGCGGCGCTCCGCCGTGATGCCGTACATCGGCAGCTCGTCGCCGTTGTTGCCGAGCCCGACCCCGAGCACGAGCCGCCCGCCGCTCATCACGTCGATGTCGGCGGCCAGCTTCGCCAGCATCACCGGGTTGTGGCGCGGCAGCACGAGCACCGACACCCCGATGCGGGCCGTCGACGTCTGCCCCGCGAGCCACGCGAGGAACGTGAGCGGGTGCAGCACGGTGGGCGAGCCGGTGACGCGCTCCTGCGTCCAGAGGCTCGCGTAGCCGATCTCCTCGGCACGGCGCACGTACGAGGCCGCGAACGTCATGTCCACGTTCCCGTCCGTGAAGATATGCGGCGACGCGATGCCGACTTTCATGCGGTCTGCGATAGCCATTGCACTCCTGACCGCGCCCCACTCACTCCTGGGGCGCTACGGCTAAGGTGACACTCGGTGACATTCGGTGCGACGGCTGTGCACCGGCACTCCATAGTAGGTGGCGGGCGCCGGGAGGGGCAAGGGGAGGGTGGCAGTGGGGGAGAAGCAGCAAATGGCACTAGGGTGTGTGGGTAATACGCATCGTTCGAGAAACAGGAGCCCCCACTGACTGAGCAGTAGTTTCAATTTCTGCGTTGTCGGTTAGCTCCAATACGATGGACACTTTCATCCCGCAAACTGCATGGACATCGCAGATATGCGCACCAGTCTCTGGAGCCCAAATGGCTTTGCCGCCTGGCACTCGAAGACGCACTCCTAGGCTATTTGGAGCTGGGTTTTGACATCCGGTAATTACGCACTGCATAGAATCCTCCTGTTTATCCTGCGTCAATAGATTATAGCAGCCGTACGTGAATATGGGAATCTCTCTTCGTTAGTTACCCCTGCTATTCAATAGATTGCCTAGTCCTTAGAACTGCATCGTTGGCCAATTGATAGTAGATTGGGTTCAGTTCAGCACCAACATAGTGCCTCCCTAGTCTTATAGCGGCAACAGCAGTTGTGCCTGAGCCCATAAACGGATCGAGGACTATATCCTGGGGTTCTGTAAAGAGTTTGATGAACCACATGGGCAGTGCTACAGGGAACGATGCACTGTGCCCCCTGTTTGAGCTCTCGGTAGCCATGTGTAAGACATTCGAGGGATACACAAACTTTCTATCCAGCCAGTTGGAGACGTTCTTACCAAAACCGCTGCCAACTCGGGATTCGTCTCTGGTTTGATCAGTATCGCTCAGGCGCCGTAGCCTTGAATCTGCCCAACTCCCAACGGGCACCATCACTTCATCTTGGAACATTCGGAATCGTTTGGCCTTCGCGAAGTGAAGACAGCGCTCCCAAGAATCCCTAAAGCGATTCGTCCATTTGCCAGGGTAGGAATTTTTCTTGTGCCAGATATATTCTTCTATCCAATACCATCCTTGGCGTTTCATCTCAAGTATGAGTTCTATCACGTATGTACGACGTTCACCATCATGGGCTCGTTCTTTGATATTTAGAACGAAAGACCCATCAGGTTTGATGATTCGCAATATTTCCGCAGAATACGGCAGAAACCATTCCACGTAATGGTCCATCGGAACCCCTTTATAGGTGCTCTTTCTGTTGTCAGCATAGGGAGGAGAAGTGATTACAAAGTCAATCGATTCATCCGGCAAGCGCCGAAGTAACTCTATTGCATCTCCAAGGAATAGAGTGTCCACGTAAATGGCCAATGCTTCTCCTACGAGGTGCCTGCGCTAAGGAGTGGCTGGCTCCCTTGACGGCGGTACTCTACGCTCCCGCCCACGAGCATGACAAGACGCGCCCTACCGCCTGTCCGAAACGACTAGAGATTCGCTCGTGGCTGGCGTCGCTACCGATGGGTTGGGTACGTTCGCTCGAACACTGGTCCGCAGCCCCCTTGCACTCTCGGCCACGGGTCCGATATGGACCACCGACCTTACGCGGGAGGCGTCGCCATGGGATTGGACATCGGCATCATGGAGGTCAAGTACCTGGAGCGGCCCGGAGGTGTCGTCTACGACTTCGCCTGGCATCTGGCGCAAGAGGGGGCGGACGACGCGTACATGTTCGGAGAAGGCAACAGCTGGATACCGTTCACGCAACGCCAGGTGCTGCGGATGCTCGACGAGTTCACCCGCGAGCGCGGGCTATCGCCGCAGGAACGGCTGGAGATTCGGTCTTGGCTGGCGTCGCTGCCGTGGATCGGGGGCTGGCAGGACGCGCTGTCGCCGGACGATGGCCGCGACCAACAGGATGACTACTACCCCGTGGTGGACAACGACGACGGGCGTGACGGCGGCATCATCGAGTTGCACTTCGACTGGTGACAGGTAACCGGGCTGTATAATCAACGCGCGGTCCACTTGCGAGTGGCGTGGCCAGCTGGGGGAAGGAGACAACCATGAAGCCCCTCGACAGGATTACTTCGACCCCACCGTCATGGGCGGTAAGGCGTGCATCCGCGGTATGCGGGTCACCGTTGGGACGGTCGTACCAAAGCAATGTGCCGTCTCATGTCTAGGTAGAATTGAATTGGCTACACGAGAGTTCGCGGCTAGGTATCTGGGCTATGACCCGAACCCGCCGCCAGGTATGGGATTTCCTGTGCCTTGACCGGCGGAAGTCTATCTGGGGATATGGACGTAAAGCGGCAAGCGTGCTCGATACGAAGGAGGATCAGCGATGCAGAAAGCGTTGCACGTTCGGACGACAGTGCAGCCGGGCAGCAAGATCGAGATCGTGGATGGGAGGCTTCCCGTGGGGGAGTCCGTTGACGTGGTCGTCACCCAGTCTTCGGCATCGGAGGGGCGGTCAATCGTTGACATCCTGGACGAAGCGCCTGGACACCTCGTCTTTACGTCGGCAGCGGACGTGGCGGCCTATCTGGCGGAAGAGAAGGACGCATGGGGCCGCTGACGTTACCCGCTGTCGGGTCGGTCTACATCGACGCCAACGCGATCATCTACAGCGTGGAGCGCATTGAGCCATACCGCGAGTTGCTGGCCCCGATGTGGGAGGAAGCCGGAGCGGGCCGGTTCACCCTCACCAGCAGCGAGCTCGTGGTATTGGAAACGCTCATCAAACCCCTCCGGGAAGGCAATGTTCGCCTTGAGACGCTGTTTCGGTCCATCTTTGCGGCTGCAGAGATGGAGATCATCCCCGCGACGTTGGCGACTTGGGAAGACGCAGCCCGCATCCGTGCCGCCACCGGTTTGAAGACGTCCGATGCCCTTCACGCGGCAACAGCCCTTGGCGTCGGCTGCGCGCTCTTCATCACGAACGACACTGACTTTCGACGTGTCCAGGGCCTGCCCATCGTCGTCTTGGACGATCTGGTCAATGCGTAGCAGGAAGGCGTGACCCGTGCCGGACAGCAGGCTTAACTTCAACAAGCACTGCGAGAGTCTCCTCGTCCAGTATCAGCGCAAGAACGCGCAGGTTGTCGCTGATCGTCTCGAAACGCTGCACCGCTTCCTCAAGCAGGACGGCAACCACGTCGTGCAGACGAGGCTCGGCGGTTCCGTGGAGAAGGGCACGTACGTAACCGGCCTCAGCGACGTCGACGCCCTGCTGATCGTGAACGACTCCTCGCTGGTGAACCAGCCTCCCGCGAAGGTCAAGAGGCGCGTGCGGGACGCCATCAGGCAGGGGCTCCCCGACAATACCGTGCGGATGGGCGATCTTGCGGTGACGGTCGAATACGCCGACGGAACCGAGATACAGCTACTGCCCGCCATACGGACGAGGACCAGCGGCATTCGCATCGCCCAACCAGGAACGACCGGGTGGAGCAACATCGCGCACCCCGAACGCTTTGCCAAGAAGCTCGCCGAGGTCAACACGGCGAGGGGCGGCAGGGTGGTGCCCGCGATCAAGCTCGCCAAGGCGATGGCGGACTGCTTCATCGAGCAGGAGGACAGGAAGATCAAGGGCTACCACATGGAGTCCCTCGCGATCGACGCGTTTGAGGACTATCGAGGCCCGCTCGACACGAGGTCCATGCTCATCCATCTGCTGGGGCACTCGATAAAGGCGGTGATGCATCCGCTCACCGACTCCACGGGGCAGTCGAGGTACGTAGACGAATACCTTGGCCCTGCCGATTCCCCATCCCGTAAGCGGGACTCGACGCACTTCGGGCAGATGCGCGCGATGGTCAGGACTTGCGAGACCAAGGCGGCGTTCAACGCTCTGTTCTGCGTGGGGCAGTGATGGCACCCCTCCCGCCGGAGACCGCCTACGCCGGCAACCTGCGCCTGCTCGACGAGCCGTTGACCGCGCTCTTCTGCTCCAACCGCTGCCCCGGCGACCTGATCCTGAAGACGTACGACCTGGCGAGGGCGATGCGGGACGCGGGCGTGCCCGTCGTGAGCGGGTTCCAGACCCCGATGGAGAAGGAGTGCCTGCGCCTGCTGCTGCGCGGCAGCCAGCCGGTGGTCGTTGCCCTGCGCGCGGCATCGAGGGGATGCGCCTCCCGCGTGACTGGCGCGCCCCGCTGGACGAGGGGCGGATGCTGACGCTCTCGCCCTTCCCCTCCGCTCAGCGAAGGCCGACGGCGGCACTCGCGGAGAGCCGTAACGAATACGTGGCCGAGCTCGCGAGCAGGGTCTTCATCGCCCACGCAGCCCCCGGCGGACGGACGGAGGCGTTCGCCCGCGCCTTAGCGGACACGGGCAAGCCGCCAATGACATTGGACAGCCCAGCCAACGCGAATCTGATTGGCATGGGAGCGGAGGCGATAGCACCAGCAAACGTGGAAGGACTACTGTCAATCCCATGACCACCCAAGCCACCCCGGAAATCACGGAGCGCGTCAGCAGGCTCGAATGCGCCTACGAACAGGTCACCGAGCGTCTGCGCGACCTGACGGAGGCCTTGCAGAGCCTCCGCGCCGAGATGCACTCAGAGATAGGCAGCATCCGCGCTGAGGTCAGCAGCCTCAAAACCACCATCATCGTCATCGGGGGCGCTGTCTGGGCGTCCACGGTGGGCGGCTTCATCGCGCTCCTCGTGACCGACTGACCCTCGGACCGCGTGGTTCGACAAGCTCACCACGAACCTCTCCATCCACCATCCTGTCCATCCCTGTGAGTTGTGACATCCGCCCCTTTCGCGGTCGCACCTCAGCCGCGTACGCTGGTTGCATGACCGTCGCAGTGGCAACGCCCATAAACCGTGTCTATGGTTCGCAGCCCCAAACGGTTTGGGGTGAGGGTGGCTCCAGCGCAAAACTTTGTTTTCGATGGCCCCCTTGCCCCCTTACTGGTGGGAAGCAGGCCACGGCCTTGGAAACGCCCCCGATTAAGGTGGCCAAGTGGCCAAACCGACAGTCCGATTACTTCGTGGCCGGCAATCAAGGTGGCCAGAATTCCGGGGACGTTGGCCCCCTTATCCGGACGACAGGGTTGCGAAGTCCCTGCGGCGCAAGGACGACGACGGATGGGCATGGTTCGACAGGCTCACCACGAACAGGAACCCGCCAATCCTGTGCAGCCTGTCCATCCATGTGAATACCGGAGCGGGCGTGTACAGCCGCCATCCGCCGCTGTACCATCCGCTTACTACGAGAATCGTGACCTGAGGAGGGAACCATGGCGAAGCGCGCTTTCCCCGTCGTTGACTGCGACGGGCACATCATCGAGGCCAGTAGCGAGATGCTCGAGTTCATGCCGGAGCCGTTCCAGTCGGTCATACGCGGCGGGCGGAACGTCGGCCGGCTCTTCCCCGGCCTGGACGGCATGCACATGCCGCAGGCGCGCCCGTCCGGCGCAGCGGGGCGCGAGCGCGTCAACGCCAGCGAGCACCGCATGGGCTCCGGCGAGGACTGGGTCGCCTTCCTCGAGGGCGCCGAGATCGACAAGGCGGTCATGTTCACCACGCAGGGGCTCGCCGTCGGCATCATCCAGAACCCGGACTACGCCGTCGCCGTCTGCCAGGGCTTCAACGACTACGTCCACGCCGCCTACCGCAAGGTGAGCGATCGCCTGCACCCGATGGGGCTCATCCCCATGCAGAACGTGCCGGCGGCCGTGACGGAGCTCCGGCGCCTCGTGGAGGACCTCGGCCTGCCGGGCGCGATGCTCCCCACGCGCGGGCTCCCCGTGAACCTCGGCCACGAGATGTACTGGCCCGTCTACGAGGAGGCGGAGCGGCTCGGCTGCGTGCTCGCGCTGCACGGCGGCTCCAACCTCAACCTTGGCATGGAGGGCTTCATCGACAACGGCGCGTCCCACATCCTCCACCACCCGCTGCCGCTCATCATCAACTTCGTCTCGTTCTTCCGGCAGGGCGCGATTGACCGCTTCCCGAACCTCAAGATCGGCTTCATGGAGGGCGGCGCGGGCTGGCTCGCGTTCGTGCTCGACCGCCTCGCGCGTGAGGACGAGTACCGCCCCCGCGCGTCCGACCTCGACCCCGTGGAGTGGGTCAAGAGCGGCAACGTGCTCATCGGCTGCGAGGGCAGCGAGGGCACGCTCGGCCACCTCGTCGACCGCGTCGGGCCGAGGCCGTTCGCCTACGCTTCCGACTACCCCCACGAGGTCGACGCGCTCAAGGCCGAGGAAGAGATCGACGAACTCGCCCACTACCCCGGCCTCACCGAAGACGACAAGGCCGCCGTCCTCGGCGGCAACGCCAAGCGCTTCTTCAACGTCTAACGCGTGGTGTAGGGGCGCCTTTCCCGTCGTTCCTGCGAAGGCAGGAACCTCGCAGCCCGGCGGGGGCAGGGGAGTGGAAGCGCAAGGCACCCTTCCCCGTCATTCCCGCGAAGGCGGGAATCCAGAGCGGGGAGAGGGGATGTCTGATCCCTTCCCCCTCGATGGGGGAAGGCCAGGATGGGGGTGATGCCCCCGGCGGACGGGGTGTCCGATGTAGGGGCGTCCCTGGTGGGCGCCCTGCCCGGGAGGGTGAAGGAGAACAGGAGGAGACCGATGGCAAAGAACGGGTTCAGCATCCTCGACAGCGACATGCACATCATGGAGCCGCCCGACCTCTGGGAGCGGTACATCGACGCCGAGTTCAAGTCGGCGGCGCCGCGCGGCATGACCTCCGAGAACGTCCGCGACCTCGGCGTGTTCTTCCCGGAGATGGAGCGCTCGATGCGCGGCGCACGCACGCCGCACCGCGGCCACAACTACGAACGCAACCAGCTCCTCTACCGCGACCACGCCGCGCGCGGATGGTCGCCCGAGGTCCAGCTCGACGCGATGGACGCGGAAGGGCTGGACGTCGCTGTGCTCTTTCCCAGCAGGGGCCTCAGCGTGCTGACGATCCCCGACCTCGACCCGAGGTTCGCCGCCGCCATCGCCCGCGCCTACAACGACTGGCTCTACGACTTCTGCCAGGGCGACACGGCGCGGCTGCTCGGCGCGGGCATGATTTCCGTCTACGACATCAACGATGCAGTCGAGGAGGCGCACCGCGTGGTCGAGGACCTGAAGTTCAAGGCCGTGTTCGTGCGCTCCAACATCGTCAACGGCAAGAGCTGGCACGACCCCTACTACGAGCCGCTCTGGAACGCGCTGGAGGAGCTCGGCATCCCGCTCGGCTTCCACGAGGCGTCGGGGTCGCGGTCGCGGCAGAGCGCGGAGAGCTACGACCCCAACTTCGGCCTGCGCCGCATCTACGCGCAGCCGTTCGAGCAGATGCTGGCCATCGGCAGCTTCGCGGCGGGAGGCGTCCTGGAGCACCACCCGAAGCTGGGCGTCGCCTTCCTGGAGGCGAACTGCGCGTGGCTCCCGTGGATGCTCTGGCGCATGGACGAGGGCTACGAGCGCGAGGCGGACATCTTCATGGAAGACCTGACGATGGCGCCCAGCGAGTACTTCCGCCGCCAGTGCTACGTCTCGGTCGAGCCGGACGAGCTCCCCGCGAAGTACGCCATCGACGCCTTCGGCAACGACAACATCGTCTTCTCGACGGACTACCCGCACGGTGACTCGAAGTACCCCGCAGCGGTCGACAACTTCTTCGAACTCCCCTTCACCGACGAGGACCGCCGCAAGATCCTCTGGGACAACTGCGCCCGCTTCTACTCCATCGCAGGCGTCCCCAGCCCCGCCTGATCCCTTCCCCCTCCTTCCCGTCATTCCCGCGAAGGCGGGAATCCAGAGTGACCGTCAGGTCACACGGTGGGGCGGCTGGGAGTGGGGCGGGTTCGATGTAGGGGCGTCCCTAGTGGGCGCCCAAGGTGCACCGCACCCACGTTCGGCGTATAGTGCAGACGACAATAAGGAGGGACGCCATGGTGATTGAGACGAGGACCCAGAACGCGTTGGACCGGTTCGTTTCGAAGACCCGCGAACTCTTCGCATCGGAGCCCGACCTCGAGAAGCGCTGGACGGCGCTCGCGCCGGTCCTCGCCGAGCTGCTCGCCGACCCCACCGTGGTCGAGGCGGCGAAGTCCTGGCCGGACTGCGTCCCCGCCGACGGCCGCGCCGAGAACCTCATCTTCTACGAGGACCCGGACTACGGCTTCGCGGTGAACGGCCTGACCAAGGGCGAGGCCCGGCAGGGCGCGCGCGCCCGCATCCACGACCACGCCCACATCTACACCCTCTACGGCGTACTCGACGGCCACGAGCGCATCGAGCGCTACGACAGGCTCGACGACCGCTCGAAGCCGGACTACGCCGAGATCGCGCTGCGCAACAGCGACATCGTCGGCCCCGGCGAGATCGACCTCGTCAAGCCGTACGAGATCCACACGGAGATCACGGTCGGCGAGCGCACGGTCGCCGTCATCATCCGCAGCGAGAAGTCAGGCGGCTTCAACCAGGGACGCTACGACCCGGAGACCAACGTCTACTACGAGAGCCTCGGCCCGCGCCAGACGCCGGTCGACATGTTCCCGCAGTCCTAGTCCCCGTCGTTCCTGCGAAGGCAGGAACCTCGCAGCCTTTACCCCTTCTCCCTCGAGGGGAGAGGGTCAGGGCGAGGGTGAACCGATTCAGGTGTAGGGGCGCCCCTCGTGGGCGCGCCCTCGCCGTCGTTCCTGCGAAGGCAGGAACCTCGCAGCCTTTACCCCTTCTCCCTCGAGGGGAGAGGGTCAGGGTGAGGGTGAACCGATTCAGGTGTAGGGGCGCCCCTCGTGGGCGCGCCCTCGCCGTCGTTCCTGCGGAGGCAGGAACCTCGCAGCCTTTACCCCTTCTCCCTCGAGGGGAGAGGGTCAGGGCGAGGGTGAACCGATGCCTGGTGTAGGGGCGCCCCTCGTGGGCGCGCCCTCGCCGTCGTTCCTGCGGAGGCAGGAACCTCGCAGCCCTGTCAGGTCCCCCTCGCCCGCTGGGCGGGAGAGGGGTCAGGGGTGAGGGTTGTCCCCCTACGACTCCCGCAGCCACGGCACCGGCAACACACGCCCCCAGATGCGCCGCACGCGCATCCTGAAGTACGCGCCCTTCCCGAACAGCGTCCCCGTGACGAGGAGCAGCACCGAGTACGACGGCGTGATGAGCGCCACGTACAGCACGCGGTAGCCCCACGGCCCGGACCAGAGCGACCCCTCGATGCCGATGATCTCGTTCAGCAGGACGTGCCCCAGCGACGCCGCCAGCGCGCCGTTGACGGCGAACACGAACATCACGACGGGGTAGTGCAGCGCGTCCCACGCTTGCCGGGCGCGCGCGCTCATCGGGCGTCGGGGCAGGGAAGCGTCATCCCTCGTCCTGCCGCGCCTCGACGCCAGCCAGCGCCTCGACCGCCTTCACGACGGCCTGCGTACCCTCGTCGCCGCCGCCCATCGCCTCGACCGCGGTCAGGTACTGCCGCGCCAGGCTCGTCACCGCGAGCGGCACGTGCTGCTCCTGCGACGCCTCCAGGATGAGCCGCAGGTCCTTCTGCTGCAGCTTCACCATGAAGCCGGGCGCGAAGTCCCGCTGCGCCATCCGCGGCCCCAGGTTGGAAAGCTGCCACGAGCCCGCCGCTCCGCCGGACACCGCCTCTACCGTCTTGAGCAGGTCAGCGCCCTGCGACGCCGCGAACACGAGCGCCTCGGCCACCGCCGCGCACGTTCCCGCGACGAGGATCTGGTTCACCAGCTTCGTCGTCTGGCCCATGCCGGACGGCCCCATCAGCGTGATGCTCTTGCCCATCCCCTCGAACACAGGAAGGCACCGGTCGAACGTCTCCTGTTCGCCGCCCACCATTATGGTGAGCGTGCCCTGCTGCGCGCCCCACGAGCCGCCGCTGACCGGCGCGTCGAGCATCGCGATGCCGCGCTCAGCCAGCCGCCCCGCAAGCGCCCGCGTCTCGGCGGGCGATATCGTGCTCATGTCGATGAGCACCGACCCCTCGCGCATCGCTCCGGCGAGTCCGCCCTCGCCCTCCACGACGGCCAGCACGTCCGGCGTGTCCGGCACCATCGTGATGACGACGGACGCCGTCTGACCGACCTCCGCGAGCGAGGCCGCGACCGCGCAGCCGTCCTCGCGCAGCGCCTCCGCTCTCGACGCCGTGCGGTTGTAGACGATGACCTCGAACCCCGCCTTCGCGAGGTTGCGCGCCATCGGCGCGCCCATGATGCCCGTACCGACGACGCCGACGGTCTCAGCCATCACCGGCCCTCCTCGGCGGAGCGGGCGCCGTCCACGTACGCCTTCGCGGCGCCCAGCAGCAGCGCGTTCGCGCCCGTCAGGAAGAGCTGCACGCCTCGGTCGCGCCAGTAGGCGTAGTCCTCCGGCGTGCGCGCGATGGTGCCCGCCGTCCTGCCAGCCGCCACGATCTTCTCAGTCAGCTGCTCGATCGTCTCCAGCACGAGCGGGTGCTTTGCCTCGCCCGGCACGCCGAGCGCGACCGAGAGGTCGGACGGGCCGAGGAACACCGCGTCCACGCCGTCCGTGTTGATGATCTCGTCCGCGTTGTCGATGCCGTCGCGCGTCTCGATCTGGACCATCACGACGGTCGCCTCGTTCGCCATGTCCGTGTAGCCGGGCGTGGTGGCGAAGTCGTTGGCGCGCACGCCCGCGAGCCCGCGCTTCCCCACCGGCGGGTACTTCACCGAGTTCACCACGTACGCTGCGTCGGCGGCGTTGTTCACCATCGGGATCATCACGCCCAGCACGCCCGCATCGAGGTACTTCGACATCACCTGCTGCGTGTTCTCGCCCACGCGGGCCATCGCGGGGACGCCCTTCGCCTCCGCCGCGCGCACCATGTCCACCGCCTCGCCCGCCGCGATGGGGTTGTGCTCGCCGTCGATCATCACGTAGTCCACGCCCGCAACCGCGAGCAGCTCAACCGTCGTCGGCGACTCGATGCTGATGAACACACCCACGAGGGGGTCGCCCGACCGCAGTTTCGCCCTGAATGCGCCATCGATCATGCCTTCTCTCCTTTTTCGGACGCGTGCGTTTCCTGCACGTACGCCTGTTTCGCTGCCCTGATCTGGCGCGCCACGAATACCGCGCCTCCCAGTGCCACGATGCTCACGTAGCTGATGCTCCTGTCCACCAGCGCCACGGCCAGCGCCGCTTCCACTGCCAGTTCGAGGCCCAGCAGGCCCGTAACGCCTGTCTCCACCAGTCCCAGTCCGCCAGGGGTGAGTGGAACGGCGGTCAGCAGGCCGTTCGCCATCGGAACGAAGAGCACCAGCCCCAGCGCCACCGGCGTCCCGACCGCCATCACCACGCAGAACAACCGTCCCGCCTCGGAGAGCCACCCGAGAACGCCGAGCGCGAACACGACGTGCATACGTCCGAAACTGTCCATCGTCCCGCTGTGGAAACGCTGGTAGGCCTCCCTGATCTTCTCCGGCAGACGCGGCGCGACCCACCGGCGGGCGAGGATCATCCCCATGAGCCCAAGGCCGACCACCACGAGCGCCCCTGCCGCAACCACCACGAGAAGGACCGGCGGGACGATCTGCCCGCCGATGAACAGCGCGCCGACGCCGATCGTGATGAGGACCGCGACGACAACAAGGTCTATGAAGCGGTCGGCCATCACCGTGCCCATGCTGCGCGAGAAGCTCGTGTTCGTGTCGCTCGAGTACGCGTACGCGCGGTAGGCGTCGCCCATCCTGAACCACGTCACCGAGTTCACGAACCACCCCATCAGGATGATCCGGCCGGCATACGCCACCGAAGGAGGCGGTCCGCCGCCGTGGCGGTGCGCGTTCGCTATCAGCACGTGCCACCGCGCGCCCCGGAAGATGAACGTGCTGTAGTGCGACACGAACGCCGCGGCGTACCACCATGGGTTCAGTGTGGTGATGTGCTCCCACGTGTCGCTGAAGCCGATGTCCACCTTGTTCGTGAGCAGCGCGATGACGAGCACGAGCGCAACCAGTGGGATACCGATCTGCGGTGAGAGGAGTCTGCGCTTGAGCGACTGATTGGCTTTGAGCGATGCGAGGACGTTTGCCACGTACTTAAGCCTAAAGCAGCGGACGCTTGGTCGGTATCCCTGCCTTCCTCGGATATCGAGGTGGAGTGGATTCTACTTTCTCGACCGTGATGACGTGGCGGTTCTCCAGACCGGTTTCGACGCCTACCTGCTCGACCTTCACGACGCGCCCGCCGAGCAGGGATGCGGTCTCCGCGTGCGCGGCAGCCTCTGACGGAGCGCCAGACCCTCGCTGGCCGAACAAGGCTCCTCCTTGTTTGCAGAAGGGCAGCGTCAGTTCGAGCACGACGGGCCAAGGGCCAAGCGCGCGGCAGACCGCGACGTCGAACGACTCACGCAGCGCGGGATCGTGTGCGGCATCCTCCGCCCGTGCGTGCCGCACGTCCACGTCCAGCTCCAGCTCCGCGCAGACCCGTTCCAGGTACGCCGTCTTCTTGCGCGTGGCGTCCATCAGCGTCACGCGCAGCGACGGCTCGGCGATCGCCAGCACGAGGCCGGGGAACCCGCCGCCTGTCCCTACGTCCACCAGCCGCCCCTCGTGCAGCTTCGCACTTCGGATGAGCGGCAACAGCGTGAGCGAATCGAGCATGTGCCCGCGCAGCACGCCGGCGAGCGCCGCGTCCGACATCAACGATGCCGACGCGTTGTAAGAGTGCAGCATCTCGACCATCCAGCGGATGCTCTCAAGTTGCGTAAGAGAGAGCGGCGTTCCGGGCGATACAGCCGCCGCGGCGCCGGGAAAATCGTCCCACTCCAACGGTGCGTAGGACACTAGCTCTTACGACGCTTTGCCAGGATGAAGACCGCGGCGATGGCCGCCGCAGCCCCGGCGATGAGCAGTGGGCCCTTACGGGATGTGGACGGATGGTACAAGCGGTAGGCAACGGGCAATGGCTGCGGCTCCGCAGGTTTGCCGGCCGACGGCGAAGCAATGGTCGCCGCGTCTGCAAGGTGGCTCGCCGCGTCGTCGCCGAACGCTTCGACGTAGCCGCGCACCAGCCCGTCAGCCGCGGCGCGCAGGAACTCGTCTCTGCCGTGCGTCGGGCGATAGCGGTAGGCGCGCCCGTCCAGCTCGCGGGTCAGCATCTCCTTCTCGACGAGGCGGTTCAGCACCGTCATGACGGTCTTGTAGTTCGCGCCGCCGAGCCTGTCCACGACGTCCTGCACGGAGAGCGAGCGCACCGCCGACCACGCAACGTCCATCAGCCGCGTCTCCAGCGGCCCCAGTGACGTCACCGGCGTCTTACGCTCCGTCGCTTCCTGCATAGCCCTTGCGTCGCACTCCCACGGACGTGTTGCCTACTCAACGTAAGAGCGCGCTGGAGACGTGTCAACCGCCGGGAGTCACAGGCTTCGGCGATTCCGCGCAACCCGCGAGCCCACGCGTCGCCATGCGCTGGCGTAAGATTAGGGGACGCTCGTGAAAGTTCTGCGGGGTGAATCCCCCGCGCAGGGAGAACGACCCGATGCCACTGCTGTACGAAACCGCCCGCAAGGGCGCGTCCATCTCCGCCTCCGAGGTCAACGCCATCGCCGACAGGCTGCGCGGCCAGATCGCGGGCGAAGTGCGGATGGACCACTACAACCGCCTCATGTACTCCACCGACGCTTCCATCTTCCAGATGACCCCCGTGGGTGTCGTCGTGCCGCGCACGGC
>DAOUHT010000140.1:0-83456 GCA_034428375.1 Dehalococcoidia bacterium
CAAGCGTGCCACTTCGGCCTGAGGCCAGCCGTCCATCACCTGTTCGACCAGCTCAGCGCGAGTCACCGGGGTCAAGCGTGCGTTACGATGAGTCATGAGGGGCCTCCTGTTACTGCTGGGTTGCGTTACACAACAGCAACAGTGAGGCCTCTCACTTGTCAACAACCTCTATGGGAACTACAGCTAGCGACCTGTAGCCAACAGTCCCGGCATAGGAGGGAGACATGCCCTACAACAGACAGGGACGGACCAAGGACTTTCCGGTGTTCGACTGCGACAGTCACATCTTCGAGCCCCCTGACGTGTGGGAGAAGTACATCCCGGCCCACCAAAGGGAGTTTGCCAAGTCTCACCTCTACGTCGACAACGACCGGGGCATCCGTGTGCTGAACGGCAGGAAGTCGTTCCTGGACCCGCGTACGTTCTCCTACGCGGCCGAGGTCTGGAACCCCACGATAACGAGGAGCGACATCGGTGCGGTCAGCCCCGAAGACCCGGCCTGGGACGAGCGTGTAGGGAGGAACGCCATCACGAGGGACCCCTACGCCCGGCTGCGGGAGATGGATGCATGCGGCATCGACCAGGTGATGGTGTTCCCGTCGGCGCCCATGATCCAGATGCCATTGGTGAAGAACGCAGAGGCCGCGCGCATATGCGCCCGTGCGTACAACGACTGGGTCGACGACTACTGCTCAGCCAACAGGCAGCGGTTGTTCCCCTGCGGCATCATCGCCCCGCAGGACGTGGACTTCGCCATTGAGGAGTTGCGCCGCATCGCCGGGATGGGGTTCAAGGCTGCCGCCGTGCGGCCCATCTTGTCCAATGGGAAGTACCCGACGTTCCCTGAGTATGACCGGCTCTGGCGTGAGTTCGAATCGCTGGGCCTGGCGCTCTGCATGCACACCTTCATCGCCCCCGGAACGATGAGTCGGGAGTTGGCCGAGCGGATAGCGGCGGTGCACGAGGAGGCCGGCATAGGAGACCCCCAGACCTTCGAGCCCGAGGTCAGCGCGTATTCACCCGGCCAGTTCGTCCCCAACATCATGGAGGCCATGGGGTCGGTGGTGCCTTCGCTGGAGCCGCTGAGTTTCGTGGCCGAGGCCATGAACTGGCTGACCATCGTGCTCATGTCGGGCTGGCTGGAGAAGTTCCCCGGGCTTCGGGTGGCCGTGCTGGAGTCCAACGCGTCCTGGCTGCCGCTGGTGCTGGAGAAGGCCGAGGGTTTCCTGGACCTCCATCGACATGTGCTTGAGCGGGCGAACCTGAAGATCGGCGATCCGGAAGAAGTCTTCAACCGCCAGTGCTTCATCGGTTTCGAAGCCGATGAGGATCCCGTGCTCCGCCTGTGGGACATGTACGAGAACGTGGGGATCTGGGCCTCGGACATGCCGCACCATGACGCCATGGATGCTTGGGAAGCCATCGACCGCATGAACCGGTGCGATGTGCCGCAGGCCGCTCAGTTGAAGTTCCTCGGCGGGAACGCCTGTCGGCTGTACGGCATCGAACAGCAGTTGTTCGTCACCGAGGCGCCCGCCGAGTACACTCCCCAGAAGCTGCCGCGCATCCTCTCGTAGCGCCAGCTAGCCGCTGCTCTGCGCCTCCTCGCTCCGCCCGGAGAAGTCGATGCCTGCCGCCTCTTCCTGAAGCTTCAACAGAGCCGCAGTGCTCTGCTGGCTCCAGCCTCGCACCATCCCTTCGACCATGTACTGCTCAACCAGCGCGGCTATCGGCATCGGTACGTCGAATTCACGGGCGACGTCCATCGCCAGACCCACGTCCTTCCGCGAGAGCGCCAGAGTGAAGGTGGCCGGAGCGTCAGGGAGCGGCTCGGACACGGCCTTGGCGAAAGACTCCCTGAGCTGGTGCATCTGCGTGTCCAATCCCCAATACATGCACTCCCAGAGGGTAGATGGGTCGACGCCGGCCTTGGCTCCCAGCACCAACCCCTCGCCGATGGCCAGGCCGATGCCCCGACGGACCAGGTTGTGGGCCAGCTTGATGTACGTCCCTGTTCCCAGCTCTCCGGTGTACACGACCGTGTCCGAGAAGGCGTCCAGCACCGGCTTCACGCGGTCATACGCGGCCCGGTCTCCGCTGGCCAGCACCTGCACGCTTCGTTCCCGGATGCCTTCCTTCCCCACGATCAGGGGCGCGTCCAGCACTTCGGTGCCCTTCACGCGGAACGCGGCCCCGATCTTGCGGATCGTGTTCGGGTGGCTGCTCGACAGGTCAACGTAGACCTTCCCGCTTCCGATGCCCGTCATGAGGCCGCCGGAGCCCAGGGCAACCAGCTCCACCTCCTTCGGGCTGGGGAGCGACGTCACGATCACATCAGATGCCTCGGCTACCTCGGCGGGTGTGGCGCCGAAACGCGCGCCCGATTCCAGGAGGGGCCGCGTCGCCTCTTCGTGGATATCGTTGACGATCAATGGGTAGCCGGCCGCGCCGATGTTCGCGGCGATGGCACCGCCCATATTCCCCAGCCCGATGAACCCTACGGTCTCCATGGCGCCCCCTGTCGATGCTCCTCAGACGTGGACGGGTCGATGCCTACCTGTTTCGAGTCAACTCCTGGGCGAAGTCTTTCAGTCCCTCGGTTAGGTCGTAAGCACTCCGGTAGCCCGTCTCTTCCTGCAGGCGAAGGATGCTCAGGGGCTGGGCCCGGTTGGGTGTGTAGTTCATGCTCCTACCCTCCACCGGCCGTACCTCCACGCCGGGGAGTGTGGCCTGGAAAGCCTCTACGACATGCTCCACCCTGGACAGCATCCTGCTGCCCAGGTTGAAGATCCGGCTCTCGAGCGGCTTCTCGCAGAGCAGAGCTACACCCTGGGCCACGTCTTTCGCGTAGACGTAGTCATTGGACCCGAAGAGCTGAGAGTCCACTTCGACAGGGCCACCCCGGAGGCCAGTCTCCAGCAAGCCGTGCATGACCTCGCTTATCAGGTCTCCGCCTCCGTAGTGGCCGAGCCCGTACACCTGGGCGAACCGTGCGGTCGCGACCTCCAGTTCGTAGTAGTCAGCGTAGGACTGGAGGATCACCTCGCAGGCCAGCTTGCTAGCTCTGTAGAACGCGTTGGCGATGACCGGGTAGTCCTCGGTGACCGGCGACGTCGGCCGCAGCCCCCACTGATACACCCCGAACGTGCTGGCAAAGACCAACCGCCGCACACCCGTCAACCGGGCAGCCTCGGCGACGGCGATAGTGCCACATATGTTGACGCCGAGACCGATGTACGGCCGTTGGGCCAGACGCTCGCCGATCACGTAGGCGGTGTGGACGACGGCGTCCGTTCGCTCCTGCTGCATCGACTCGACCAGCGCCGGAAGGTCCTGCACGTCTCCCTTGATCACCGGCAGGTCGCCTGCCACTCTTCGGATGTAGTCTTCTCGGGGAGACACGTCGTAGAGGGCGGCCCGGTGCCCGCGCTCAGTCAATGTTCGCGCGACGTGGCATCCCACCAACCCTGCACCTGTGATCAGGATGTTCAATTCGCTGCCCTCACAGTTCCGCGACGCTGGACCTACCGGCCCTGTCAGGCCGGATGAGGCGAGCGGTCGATGATGACCCAGCGCTCTGCGATCAGGCCGTTGACGATGCGGAGGACCTCGACGCCACGGGGCATGCGCATCACCACCTTGTCGTCCTCGGCGATGAGGTCCTCGATCTCGATATGGAAGTCCGGGCGCTTGCGGAGGTTGAGCACGAGGTTGCGGATGCCCTCCCTGCCTATCGCGGGGCCGAAGGCGCTGGAGTTGAAGACGTCCTTGAAGTCCGGCGCGATGAGCTCGTCGATGAGTTCCAGCCTGCCCTGGTTCTCCACCTCCTCGTAGAAGCGTCGAACGATCGCCTTGTTCGTGGCGGACATCGGGGTCCCTCCCGTTGAGTGGTATCTCCGGGGGCCGTGAGGCCGGCGCCGGCGAGGCGGCGGGAACCGCGGTGCGCACGTTCGCGGGGCCGGAGCCTGAGGGGATGCTAGGAGCCGCTCTCGGAGGCGTCAAGGTTACTCCTCGCAGCGTCACCACTCCTCATTCTCTGGCGGCGACGACTGACCTTCGCTGTCGTCGCCCCAGCAGATAGGAGTGCCGTCCTCTTGCAGCGCGCAGGTGTGCGTGTTGCTCGCGGCGACCGCCATGAACGTCGAGTCCTGCGGCGGCAACGCCCGCCCATGCGTATTGTCGCCCCAGCATATTGGTGTGCCGTCATCCTTGAGTGCGCAGCTGTGTCGGCTCGCGCACGATATCGAAACGAATGTGTTGCCTGCTGGCGCGGACAACAGGTTCCAATTACCGGAGTACCCCCAGCAGGCTATGGAGCCGTCCGTCTTGATGCCGCAGGTGTGCAGGTAGCCCGCGCTCACTGCCTTGAACGTCTCGCTCTCCGGCGGTGTCAACTTATCGTGGTCGCTGTTCCCCCAGCACTCGACCTTCCCGTCCGCTTTCAGTCCGCACGTATGTGTTTCACCCCCGCTGATCGCCGTGAACGTCGTGTTCGCCGGCGGGGATGCCCTGTTGTCCTCATCGCTTCCCCAACAGACGGGCGTGCCGTTGCTCTCCAGCGCGCATGCGTGGATGTACCCAGCGCTGATGGCCGTGAACGTCTTGTCTGACGGCGGCGACGATTGTTCGTTGTTGTCGTCTCCCCAGCAGGCCGGCGTGCCGTCGTGCTCGAGTGCGCATGTGTACGCCCCCCTCGCAGTCATGGCCGTGAACGTCTTGCCGGACGGCGGCGTAATCTGTCCCGCCCCATTGCTGCCCCAGCAGACCGGCGAGCCGTCTGATTTGAGCGCGCACGAATGGATACCGCCCGTTGCGATAGCTGCGTAGGACGGAGTCGAAGCAGGCGTAGGCGTGGGAGTAGGCGTAGGCGTGTGGGTCGGCGTAGGTGTGGGAGTTGGAGTCGGGGTTGGAGTCGGTGTCGGCGTGGGAGTAGATGTAGGGGTGGGCGTAGGCGTAGGAGTCGGGGTAGGAGTAGGCGTGGGGGTAGATGTAGGGGTGGGCGTGGGCGTAGGCGTAGGCGTAGGGGTAGGGGTAGGCGTAGGGGTAGGAGTCGGAGTAGGAGTAGGAGTAGGAGTAGGGGTAGGGGTAGGCGTGGGAGTAGGCGTGGGAGTCGGCGGTGGCGTAGGGGTAGGAGTGACGGTAGGTGTGGGCGTCGGCATGAGGGTCGGGGTTGGAGTTGGACCTGGAGTGGGTGTAGGAGTAGGGTAAGGAGTGGTGGTTGGTACAGGTGTACTTGTTGGAGTTGGTGCGGGCGTCGGAGTTGACGTCGGAAGCGACGTAGGTGTTGGGGGAGCCTTGGGGATCCCCCCGAAGGACGAGGACGAGGCGTCATCGCACGCGCATGCCAGTACTATCAAGCTGATGCCGATAAGGAGCAGCGGGAAGCAGCGTGGTACCAAGTGACGTGCCGGAACGGCTGGATGGCCGCAGATTGGCATCCAGCAGATAGAAGATACCGCGAGATTATAGGTTCTATATTACTGTTATCAACCTACTGGACATCAACCGAGATAGAGCGCCGCCAGGGAACGGAACAAGCGTTGCGGTCCGTGTGAACTAGACCAACGAGCTAGGGATGTCTCTACGGCCAGGCGGATGCTGAGCGCTGGGGCTAGGCGCTGCTGTACTTCTCGAGCGCCTCGTCCGTGAAGTTGGCGTTGGTGAAGACCTGCTGGATGTCCTCCAGGTCCTCGATGTTGTCCAGGAGGCGCAAGGTCTGTCCCGCATGCCCGCTGTCCAGTTCGACGGTGTTGGAGGGGACCATGGTGACGGTGGCCTGGGCGGGCTCGACGCCGGCGTCCTTGACGGCGGCGGCTATGGGCTCCAGCCCGTTGGGGGCGCCGGTGATCTCCAGGACGCCGTCCTCCACCTTGAAGTCCTCCGCGCCTGCGTCTATCGCAGCGAGCGCGATCTCCTCGGCCTGCTCCTCGGATACTTCCTCGACGGTGACGACGGACTTGCTCTCAAACATCCAGGCGACGGAGCCGGCCTCGCCGAGGTTGCCGCCGCCGCGCGAGAAGACGGCGCGCATGTTGGAGGCGGTGCGGTTGCGGTTGTCGGTGAGCGCCTTGACCATGATGGCGGCCCCGCCGGGGGCGTAGCCCTCGTAGACGATCTCCTCGAACGAGATGCCGTCGCCTCCGATGCCGAGGCCCTTCTTGACCGCGCGGTCTACGTTGTCCGCGGGCATGTTGGCGGCGCGGGCCTTGTCCATCATCAGGCGCAGCCGGAAGTTCATGTTGGGGTCGCCGCTGCCGCCTTCACGCGCGGCGACGGCGATGTCACGGGCGAGCTTGGTGAAGAGCGCGCCTTTCTTCGCGTCCAGCGCGGCTTTCTTGTGCTTGATGGTGGACCACTTGGAGTGACCGGACATACTTGGGACTCCTCTCACATGGGTTGGACGGAATCAGGATAGGACAAAACCGCGCCTGCGTTCTACCCGCCAGGCGTGGGTTTCGGCCTGCGCGCCGCGCGTCGACGCGGCTTCTTCTTCTCGCGCGGCGGGTTCAGCGCGCGCCAGGCCAGCCCCTCCGGCACGGCGGCGGTCATGGTGTTCGTACCGACGTCAACGCTCACGACCACGTCCGCCACCGCAGGGAGGAGCAGTTCCGCGCTCTCGGCGGTTACGACGTACACGTCGTTCGCTCCCGTGGTGATGATCTCGGTGAGCGTGCCCAGGCGCTCGCCGGTCTCGTCCTCGACGCTCATGCCGACGAGCTGGTAGTGGTAGTACGTGCCGGGCGGGGCTTCCGGCGCCTCATCCGCCGGCACGTGGAGCGTCTCTCCCTGCAGGGCCGCAGCGTCATCACGCGCGGCGATGCCTGAGAAGCGCAACAGGAGGGAACCGTCGGGCATCCGCTGGACGCGTTCGACGCGGAGCTCACGGTCCCCGGCGAGAAGACGGGCGTCCCTGCGGAAGCGCTGGGGATTGTCGGTCTCCGGTTGAACGCGGACACGGCCATCGCTGCCGTGCGCGCGGAGGACGACGCCGACGGCGACGAGGTTGTCAGGCTGGTTCTGGGACGTGTTGCCGGAGGTTGTCGGCACGAGGCGGAATCAGACGATCTCCAGGCTGGTGCGGGTGCCTTCCTTGATGGCGGCAACACGGAGCAGCACGCGCATCGCCTGCGCCACGCGGCCCTGTCTCCCGATCACCTTCCCCTTGTCGTCAGGATGGACTTCCAGCTTGAGGATGAGCTGGCCGTCCTCTTCTTCCTCGGTGACTTTCACGTCGTCGGGATGAGTGGCGATGGCCCTGGCGATGTATTCCACCAGTTCCTTCATGGATTACCCCGCTTTCTCGACGACTCCTTGCGTCTGGAGGATGCGCTGAACGGTGTCCGTGGGCTTCGCGCCGACCCCGAGCCAGTGCCGGGCCTTCTCCTCGTTGACCACGACCGTGGGCGGGTCGGTCAGCGGGTTGTAGTGTCCAACCTGGTCGACGAACCTGCCGTCGCGAGGCGACCGCACGTCAGCCACCACGATGCGGTAGCTCGGCTGCTTCTTCTTGCCTACTCGGCGCAGTCGGATTCGGAGCATGAGAAGTTGTCGCCTCCAATGATTGGACGGTATAAGCCTACAGAGTCTATCACCGAGTCAAGGGCTACGGAAGGGGTGCAGGTCAACGCCCCGCGCTCAGACGTGAGATGAGCGGCTCCGGCAGACCGACCTGCTCCATCGCGCGCTGCGTCGCGGCGATGTCGTACGCAGCCCGGCGCAGCGATAGCGCGTCCGCCTCGCTGTCGTAGACGGCATACGCGGCGCGCGGGTCGTGGTCGCGGGGCTGCCCCACGCTCCCCGGATTCACGACGAGACGCCCGCCGTCTCGCGTCACGGTGAGCCCGCCCGGCCCCGGCAATGCCGCGCCGCGCCCGTCCTCGAACGCGAACTGGTGGTGCGTGTGGCCGACGAGCACGTCGGGGGTGTCGATGCTTGCCAGCGCTGCAACGGCGTCCGCATAGCCGGTCAGGTACTCCCAAAGCGGGTCCCTCGGCGTGCCGTGAACGAGCGTGAACCCCTCGACGGCCACCGTGTCGGGAAGACCCTCCAGGAACTCCCGCGCGTCCTCGTCCAGCTGCGCCCCGTTCCACCGGCACGCCTCCCCCGCAGCGTGGTTGAACGTATCCAGGCTGATGCGCCCGATCGCTCCGGCGTCGTGGTTGCCCTGGATGCAGACCGCATCGAATGAGCGGATGCGCCGGACAGTCTCGAGCGGCCACGGCCCGTACCCAACGATGTCGCCCAGGCACCACACGGCGTCCAGGGGGCCCTCCGCCTCGGCCGCCGCGAGCACGGCGTCGAGTGCGGTGAGGTTGCTGTGAACGTCGCTGACGATGAGCGTTCGCATGAGGGGAATGCTACTACCCACGGACGTAATGGGCTTCCTGCTCTTCCTCGGCTACGCGACGCTCGTCATGGAGCGGTTGGCGCAGGGTGCGGCCCTGCACCGTAAGCCGTCATAATGCACACCGCCGGTGAACTGGAAGGAGCGTGGAATGACGACACGAGACGCAGGCGTGGAAGAGCTGACTTCGGTGTGGGCCCGGTTCGGCGCGGAACTGACGTACGACGATCTGCCGGACAGCGTGCGCCGCACGGTCCGCTCGATCACGCTGGACACGCTCGCGACTTCCATCGCGGCCAATACGCTCGGCATCGGCATACCGGAACTGCTCGCGTGGGCGCGCAAGGCAGGCGGGGTGGAGGAGGCGTCGCTTATCGGCCTGCCGGACAGGCTCCCCGCTGCCGTGGCCGCGATGCTGAACGGCGGCATGGCGCACGCGCTGAACTTCGACGACACCACCGCCGTGGGCTCAGGCCACCTGGGGCCAGTGACGCTGCCGACCGCGATGGTGGCTGCCGAGCTGCAGGGCGGCGCCTCCGGCAGGGAGTTCATGACCTCGATGGCGGCAGGGATGGAATTGATGTCCCGCATCGGCATCGCCATCACCGCGACACAGGGCGCGTTCACCGAATCGAGGCCGCAGCCGACGCAGATGCCGGGCTGCTTCGCCGCGGCGCTAAGCGGGTCGCGGATGCTCGGATTCTCGGCGCAGGAGACGCACAGCGCGCTCGGCCTCGCGTTCATGCAGGCGTCCGGCGGACGGCAACCGGTGCTGGAAGGACGCCCCGCGAAGGCCATCTACGCCGCGTTCTCCTGCCAGGCCGGGATGCAGAGCGTGCTGCTGGCGCGCGAGGGCCTGCTGGGCGACTGCGATGCGTTCGAGGGCGCGGCAGGCTTCTTCCCCACCTACTACGGTGGGGTGTTCGACCGCTCTGCGATGAGCGACGGCCTCGGCGAGGAATGGCGTCTGCTGAACGTGGGCATCAAGCCGTGGCCCACCACCGGCGTCGCGCACGTCTTCATCGAGGCCGCTTCGAGGCTGCGCGCGTCCCGCCTGCCCGACCCATCGGCGGTGACACGCGTCCTGCTGCGAGGAGAGCCGCACATACAGACGTTCTGCGAGCCGCTGCAGACGCGGCGCAACCCGCAGGCGCCCGTCGAGGCCGAGGACTCGATCATCTTCGCCACGGCACGAGCGCTCACCACCGGCAGCGTGACGCTTGCCGACCTCCAACCGACGCCGCAGGGGCTGTTCGAGGAGACGTGCCTGCGCGTTGCCAACCTCACCGAGTACGAGGTGGACGAATCGCTCGGCAAGTCCGGCGTCGTTGAGGTAACGCTCGCCAGCGGCGAAACGCTCTTCGAGCGCGTCGACGCCGCCCCGGGCCACCGCGACAACCCGCTCACGGATGAGCAGCGGCACCAGAAGTTCCGTGCCTGCGCCGTCCACGCCGGAACGCCCCTGAGCGACGCAACGATCGACGAGGTCATCGACATGACGGAGCGCCTCGACGAGGTGCCGGACGTCACCGCGTTTCTCCGTCTGCTGCGAGGAGGGTAAGCCGGCTCGTTGACAGGCTCACCCTGCGGGGCGTACAACCATCCAAACTCACGAATCATGCGAGGAAGCCCACGATGCTTTCGACCAGGGACAACGAACGACTCACCCGTGTGGGGCCCGGTACCCCGATGGGCGAGGTGATGCGCCGCTACTGGCAGCCGGTCCTCATCTCCAACGAGTTGCCGCACCCTGACTGCGACCCGCTGCGCCTGCGCATCCTCGGCGAGGACCTCATCGCGTTCCGCGACACGTCCGGCCGCGTCGGCCTCATGAGCGAGTGGTGTCCCCACCGCCTCACGTCGCTCTGGCTGGGCCGGAACGAAGGGAACGGCATCCGCTGCGTCTACCACGGCTGGAAGTTCGACGTGGACGGCACATGCGTGGACATGCCCAACGAGCCCGAGCAGTACGAATTCAGCCGCAAGGTGCGCGTCACGGCGTACCCCACGGTGGAGATCGGAGGCGTCATCTGGACCTACATGGGGCCGAAGGAGCAGACGCCCCCGGAGCCCTCGTTCGAGTTCACGCGCCAGCCCCAGACCCACCGCCACGCCTCCAAGGTCATCGAGGAGTGCAACTGGCTTCAGGCGCTGGAGGGCGGCATCGACTCGGTGCACTCGTCATTCCTCCACCGGAAGTTCGGCACCGGCGGCGCGATAGGGCTGGACGGCCTGCGGGCGAAGGGCATCGCCTCGAAACTCGAGGTGGAGCCGACGGACTACGGCTACCGCTACGGCTCGATACGCGCTCTCCCCGGCGAGGACGCCAACTACGTCCGCACCTATCACTTCGTGATGCCTCACGTTCAGATCCGCGCGGCGCAGCTGAACAACGACGGCTCCTGGTTCAAGTTCAAGATCGCCGGCCATCACTGGGTGCCCATGGATGACGAGAACACCATGGTGTGGAACTGGTTCTACACGCTGGACGAACCGCTTACCCAGGCCGAGCGCGACGAGCTCGCCACCGGCAACGGACCGGACGACGTCGACCAGACGACGTGGCGCAGCCTCCGCAACCCGCGCAACAACTGGATGATCGACCGTGACCTGCAGCGCTCGGACACGTTCACTGGCATCAAGGGCATCAATGCGCAGGACCGGGCGGTGCAGGAGGCGATGAAACCCATCGTCGACCGCAGCCAGGAGCACCTCGGCCAGACCGACCGTGCCGTCATCATCGCGCGCAAGATGCTGCTGGAGGCGGTTCGCACGGTCGAGGACGGCGGGACGCCCCGCGGCGCGAACGACGCCTACTACAACATCCGCGCCATCGAGGAGGTCCTGCCAGACAGCGTACGCTGGCAGGAAGCCCTCATGCAGAAGATGTACGTGGGCGCAGCCTAACGCTCCTGTTCTGTACCGTTGCACACCGTTCTCAAAGTGTTTCGCGAGCCGTAACACTCCCTTAACGTTCGTGTAACGGGGACGCAATACTCTGCCGGTAGTGTGAGCGTTGAAGCGAACACCGGCACGGACATGGGTGGCTCCGCCCTAGATACGCAGAGGAGCGACGGATAAGAGGTGTGTCGGGAACGCTGGCAGAGGAATGAATGGCGGGGAGACCCGCCTTCTTCCTTTTAAGTGGAGAAGGCTAGCTGCTCTCGTAGCGGGCGGTGTCCGGGTGGAACGAGAACCATCCGTGCCAGAACGACGTTATCGTCGGTATGCGCGCCAGCGTCTCGGCGCCGTCCGCCCGGCTCAGTGCATCCTCGCCGATGGTCCACAGCGCCCCGCCCTCATCCCGCAGGCCGTCGCCTTCCTTGGCGAACGTCCGTCCACCCCGCTCGTAGACCCTGCCCGTGCCCCAGGTGCTCAACCCGGCGATGACGATCTCCAGTCCGCCCACTACGTCGTTGATGACAGGCTCGTCGGCGAACGCGGAGACGGGGTACGCCTTGTAGTCGCCGTTGATGCCCACGCCGATGACCGTCTCCTTGGGGAGCAGCGCGTCGTCCCGGTTGAAGACCGGGAACATCGTCCTCGGCGACGAGAAGTAGTCGTAGTAGATGGCGTGCGGCTCCCACTCGTTCGCGTACACGCTTGGTGAGTAGACGCCGGTATCGACGTTCAGGACCGTCGTGTCCGGGTGTTCGGCCAGCCACTCCTCCCACGTCGTCAACACGGACGGGAAGAAGTCGAGCTTGATGCCGCTGTCCGCCAGCGGGCCGACGACGGGCTCGCCGGTGAACTGGTTCCAGATCGAGTTCGTCGTGCGGTCGTACATCAGCTTGTTGCTCTGGTAGAGCATGCCGGACGTGCCGAACGTGGTGGGCTCCCCGTTTATCTTTGCGGAATACACGATCCCGCTGAAGCAGAGCGTTCAGTAGGCGAGCGCAATCGGCTCGCCTCCTAACCGGTCGTTCGCCATCTCGTGCGGGTTCATGATGCGCAGCGGGTAGGCGCGGTGCTCGCCGTTGATGGAGACGCCGAAGACGCGGTCGCGCGGGTCCAGGTAGTCCGCCTCGTCCGGGGTGAGCGTGGGCGCGAACTGCAGGTCGGGGATGCCGTCGGTGCGTACCCCGCCCCAGACAGCCTCCGTGAGATCGATGCGCTCCGAGCCGGGCACGGCGCTGAAGAATGCCGCCATGCGCGGGTCGATGAGCCCGAGGATGTTCACCTTCCAGTCCAGGTACTCGTCCGGCGGAGGGAACTCGTCCCGGCGGGGCCCGAGCCACTCCATCGCCGCGTTCCACGCGGGCGGGTCGAGCCAGAAGTCCTGGCCGGTGAGCTCCTTGAGCGCCTCCCGGTACGCCTCCATCACCGCCGGCGCTCCGCTGAAACGCATGATCTCCACGATGATGGGCACCTGGGAGACGTCGTTCGCCGCAACGGCGTCGTCAAGGGCAAGCTGCAGGGCCTCGAACGTCTGGTCGGTGGTGCTGAAGATGCGCCACATCGTGTTGTTGGGGTCGTAGGGGTGATCCGGCGTTGATGCGGGTGCGCTCGCGGGAACGGGCGTGGCCGTTGGCGCAGGGGTCGGCGTGTGTGTCGGGGTCGGCGTGGGCGGTTCGGGCGTGTAGGCCGTGGAGGTGCACCCTGCAACAAGGCAGGCGGCGGCGAGCAGAGTGGTGAGGGATAGTCGTGACATGTTGCTCTGCAATCAGTATACGACCCGCCATAGTCGCTCGGTTTTGCGATAATGCCCCCATGACCACGGTCGGAGAACTGGGTGAAACGGCGCTCATCGAGCGCATCATCGAGCGCGTGCGACGCTCCAGCCCGCTGCAGACGATGGGCGGGCGCGTCGTCACCGCCATCGGGGACGACGCAGCGGCGTGGCGCGTGGGCGGCATACAGGCCGCCACGACCGATACGATGGTGGAGGGCGTCCACTTCCGCACGTCCACCGCGTCATGGGCGGACGTGGGCTGGAAGGCGTGGGTCTCCAACGTCAGCGACATCGCCGCGATGGGGGGATCGCCGTTCGCAGGCCTGGTGACGCTCGGTCTGCCCCCTGACCTCGACGTGAGCGACGTTGACGCGCTGTACGACGGCATGCTGGAAGCGTGCGCCGTCTACGGCACGGAGCTGATGGGCGGAGACATCGTCGGTTCGCCCGTTCCGTTCGTCACCGTCGCCATGACCGGCGTGTGCAGCGCCACCCCGTTGTCCCGGTCGGCGGCCCGTCCCGGCGACATGCTCGCCGTCACCGGGCCGCTCGGCACCTCTCGTGGCGGACTGTTGCTGCTGGAGAGCGGCGTTGAGCTGGACACCCCCGCGCGGCAGGCGCTCGCACTGGCGCACCGAAGGCCCGCGGCAAGGACGGACGCCAGCGCCGTGCTCCGTCGCGTCGGCGTGCGCTGTGCGATGGACCTGTCGGACGGACTCGCCGCCGACCTTCCCAAACTCGCGAAAGCGTCTGGAGTCTCGGCGCGAGTCGAGGTCGACCACGTGCCGGCGGCGGATGCGCTCCGGAGCGAGTTCCGCCCGGATGCGATGCGGCTGGCGTTGGGCGGCGGCGAGGACTACGAGCTGCTGTTTACCGGCCCGTCGGACCTCGTTCAGGCCACGGTCTCCGAGGTCCCCGGCAGCGCGGTCATCGGCGAGATTACGGAGGGGCGCGCTGGCGAAATCTCGTTCGTCGCGGGGCGCGGCGAGCCTGTCTCCATCGATATCGAGGGATGGGAGCACTTGCGGTGACGGATACACGGTTCGAGACATACAGCGCCGAGGAGACGCAGGCGCTCGGGCGCAGGCTCGGCGCGCTTGCGGAGCCCGGCGACCTCTACCTGCTGCGCGGGACGCTCGGCGCGGGCAAGACGACGCTGACGCAGGGCGTCGCCTGGGGCGCGGGCGTAACCGGCTACGCGCACAGCCCGACGTTCGTGCTCGTGCACGAGTACGAGGGCCGCATCCCTGTCTACCACGTGGACCTCTTCCGGATGGATGGCGGCGACCTCGAGATAGACGATCTCGCGTTCAGCGAGATGCTGGAGGAGGGGGCGTGCGTCGTCGAGTGGCCGGAGCAGGCGCAGGCCGTCTTTCCCGACGAGCACCTCGCGGTCGGCATCGCTTTCGGCGATGCGCCGGACGCCCGGGTGCTGACGCTGGAGCCGCACGGCGAGCGCTACGTCCGGCTGCTCGCGGCCCTGCAGGGAGGGGCGGCATGACGGCCTACCTCGCCATAGACACCTCCACGCGCTATGGGGCGGCGGCGTTCTGGCAGGATGGCCTGTCGCGCTCGGTCTCGTGGCGTTCCCGCAACAACCACACTGCGGAACTCATGCCGGCGGTCCGCTCGCTCACGGAGGCGGAAGGTGTCACGCCGGATGCCCTGGACGGCGTTGTCGTAAGCGTGGGACCCGGCGGGTTCAGCGCGCTGCGGACCGGCATCGGCGTTGCGAAGGGGCTGGCCGTGGCGTGGTCGCTTCCGGTTGCCGGAGTGAGCACGCTGGAAGCCTCGGCATACCCCTATCGCTCGACGGCGGAGCGCATCTGCGCGGTGCTTCCTGCGGGCAGGGGAGTGGTTGCCTGGGCCGTCTACGGCGTGAGTGGTGGTGCGTGGAGCGCACTGAGCGAGGAGCAGGTCTCCCCCATCGCTGACTTCGCAGCCGCGCAGTCCGGCGGGACGCTCTTCTGCGGCGAGTCGGCGGCTGACGTGGAAGACGCGTTGCGCGAGCGCATGGGCGCGGATGCGCGGTTCGTCACCGAGTCCGCACCGCTCGCGCGCCTGTCCGGTGCGGCGGAACTCGGCGCCGCGCTCCTCGCGTCAGGCGAGACGACCGGCGCAGCCGCCATCGCCCCCCGCTACCTCCGTTCCCCACGCATCACGTCCCCGAACGCGCCGAAACCCATCCCCGGCGGCTAGGCACGGCCTGAACAACCGGTGGCTTGATCCCTTCCCCCTCGATGGGGGAAGGATAGGATGGGGGTGAACGCCAGTGTTTGTCCCCTTCCCCTTAGTGAAACCCCAGATCACGCTCGTCCCGCTTATGCATCACTCTCGTTTCGCTCATGCATCCCGCTCATCCGCTCATGCATGACTCTCATCCCGCTCATGGTGAGCTTGTCGAACCACGGGGCAGCCTGCAGGTGAGGGGTGTGCAGAGGGGAATCCCCTCTGCCACGGGCGCAGGCCGCGGTGTGGGGGTGGCCCCCACAAGCGTATGGGCGGGTGGGTGGGAAGAATTACGCTCCGCCAAACAGAATTGCGCAAGGGTCCCGTGATGGGGGTGGATTGGCGGGGGGCGCTGAGGACAGACACGCTCAGCCACTCCCTTCCCCGCCCGTGTGGTACCCTACGAATTCCGCCGCACGGTGCGGTGAATCATCTTGTGAGTGTGCCGGGCCTGTGGCGCAGCGGCACGAAGGAGTAACCAGTCTTGTCTGAGCGTACTCTCGTTCTGCTCAAGCCGGACGCGCTGCAGCGCGGCCTCGCGGGCAGGATCATCTCACGGCTCGAAGACCGTGGCCTGAAGATAGTCGGCCTGAAACTGATGCAGATGGACATGCCGATCGCGCAGCGGCACTACACGGAGCACGTCGAGAAGCCGTTCTTCGCAGGCTTGGCCTCGTTCATGATGTCCCGTCCGCTCGTCGCAATGGCGGTGGAAGGCAAGAACGCGGTGGAGGTCGTGCGCAAGACGATGGGGTCCACGAGCCCTCAGAACGCCGAGCCCGGCACCATACGCGGCGATCTCGCGCTCGACATCGGGCGGAACCTCATCCACGGCTCCGACTCGCCGGAGTCCGCGGCGCGCGAACTCGCCATCTTCTTCGAGGATGCGGAACTGCTGGACTACACTCGCGAGGTCGAGCCCTGGGTCACTGAATCCTGACGAGCTCTCTGCCCGCCCGCCACACCTGCTCCAGCCGGTAGAAGTCCCGCTGCTCTTCGCTGAAGACGTGTACCACCACGTCGCCGAAGTCGAGCAGCACCCAGCCGGATTCCGCGGAACCTTCCCGGTGATGCAGCCTCGGCCCCGACTTCTCCACGGCTTCAACGAGGTCCCCTGCGAGCGCATTCAGTTGCCGGACGCTGCCCGCCGTGAGCACCACCATGTAGTCCGCGAACGCGGACACCTCCCGCACGTCCAGCAGCACGATGTTGGAACCCTGCTTGTCCGACGCCGCGTCGACGGCCGTGCGCGCCGCTGCGCCTGCGTCCGGAGGTGTGCTCTGCCGCGTTGCCATGCGGGGAGATTATAGGCGGGGCGGGCATCGACCGCGAAGGAGGCCCCGCAGCCCTGGGTCTCGTCATTCTCGCGCAGGCGGAAATCCCGCCCGATTGTAGGGGCGGTTCGCGAACCGCCCTGCCCCCCACGTGCGCCCCTCGTCCCCACCCCGCTCATGAGGAAGGGGGGAATCCGCTCATGGTGAGCCTGTCGAACCACCCCCCTCGTTATTCCCGCACCGGCGGGAATCTAGTGTGCGCGGGCAGCGCACGCGGTGGGGCGTGGGGACGGGGGGTACGTCATGCCGAGTGGAGCGCTTGCCTTGACGCGCAGCATTCCGGTGTAGGGGCATCCCTCGTGGGTGCCCTTGCGCCTCGCCATCCCCGCCTCCGCCATTCCTGCCCCGCTCCCCATCCCTGCAGGGATTCCTGACACCCGCCCCTTTCGCGGTCGCCCCGCCTCTCGCTACCCTGATCGCATGACCGTTGCGCTCACAGCGCCGGGAAAGCAACGAAATGCAACACTTCTTAGAAAAACACCCCTCCGCCCCACTCATGATGTTCCCTGCTCTGGGAACGGGCAGAGTGTTGCTTTCAGTCGCATCCACGTTGCCTTCTGTCTGCATCGGTGTTGCACACTGTCCGGGTCCACGCTGCAAACGTGTTGCACCGCATCGCACGCGCAGGAACGGCGGACGTCAGGGCGGGTTGGTATCATGACTGCGGGCACAGAGAGTATGAACGGACTCCTCAGCACAACAGGGCATGGGAAGCGCGTCATCGCCGCGATGTCGGGCGGCGTCGACTCCTCCGTCGCCGCGTACCTGTTGCACCGGCAGGGCTACGACGTCATCGGCGTCACGATGCGGCTCTGGTCGGCGGACGAGGATGACGTATCGCCGGACCACCAGGGCTGCTGCTCCATCCAGGACATCGAGGACGCCCGCCGCGTCTGCCAGACGATCGGCATTCCGCACTACGTCGTGGACGCCCGGCGCGAGTTCCGCGAGCACGTCGTCGCCTACTTTGTGAGCGAGTACGAGCGCGGGCGTACCCCGCACCCCTGTATCGCCTGCAACGACCGCATCAAATTCGACTTCCTCATGCAGCGAGCCGCGATGATGGACGCCGACTACGTCGCCACCGGCCACTACGCCCGCATCGAACGCGACGCCTCCAACGGCGCTTGGACGCTCCGGCAGGGCGTGGACGCCACGAAGGACCAGTCATACGTGCTGTTCGGGCTCGGCCAGAAGCAGTTGGCGCGTGTGCTGCTGCCGGTGGGCGGCTACACCAAGGAGGAGATCCGCGCGCTGGCGAGGGAGGCCGGGTTCCACCTCGCGGACAAGGCCGACAGCCAGGAGATCTGCTTCATACCCAGCGGCGACTACCGCGGGTTCATGCGGAAGGAGTCCGCGCCGGAACCGGGCGAGGTCGTGGACGCAACAGGCCGCGTCGTCGGCGAGCATCCGGGCATCGAGTTCTTCACCGTCGGCCAGCGGCGCGGCATCGGCGTCGCGCCGTCGGCCCTGGGCCTGCCCGAGGGTGAGAAGCTCTTCGTGACGGCGGTCGACCCTGGGACGCGGCGCATCACCGTCGGTGCGAGCCGCAACCTGCTCCGGCACGGCGTTCGTGTGGGGAACGTCCGCTACGTCGCGGGCGCGCGCCCCGCTGACACGTCCCGCGTCTCCGCCCGCATACGCTACAACGGACGCCCCGCCTCGGCCGTTCTTCACCACGACGGCGACGGCGCGGTGCTATGGTTCGACGAGCCGCAGCGGGCCATCACGCCGGGCCAGGCCGCCGTCTTCTACGACGGCGATCGCGTGCTCGGCGGCGGTTTCATAGAGGGTCCAGCGGAAGCCTGGCTGCCTTCCATCGCTGAGAACAACGGCCCGGCCGGAGCACCGGCTGCCGTCTGAGGCCGGACGACGAACGGATACCACCCCATCCCCACGCAGAACGAGGAGCGCCGCCTCCTGCTGGAAGGCTACGCGCGCGTCGCGGGCGTGGACGAGGTCGGGCGCGGCCCCATCGCCGGGCCGGTCGTCGCCGGCGCCGTCGTCCTCCCCGACCTGACCGGGTTCGAGCATGACGACCTGCCGCTCCTGCGCGACAGCAAGACGCTCAAGCCCGCCGAGCTGCGCCGCGCCGACCGCCTCGTGCGCGGTATCGCCCTTGCCATCGGCATCGGCGAGGCGAGCAACGAGGAGATCGACAGCGAGGGCATCGCTCCCGCCTCCCGCATCGCCATGCGCCGGGCGCTCGAATGCCTCAATGAACCGCCCGACCACGTGCTCGTGGACGCGTTCCCGCTCGACTGGCGGCGCAAGCCGTGCACCGCCATCGTCAAGGGCGACGCGCTCTGCTCCGCCATCGCCGCCGCCTCCATCGTGGCGAAGGTCTACCGCGACAGGCTGATGCGGCGGCTGGACAGGCGCTACCCCGGTTACGGCCTCAGCGCGCACAAGGGCTACGCCTCGGCCCGGCACCTCGCTGCGGTCGCGGAGAAGGGGCCGTCGCCGGTGCACCGGCTCACGTTCTCGCCGTTCAAACCGACACTGTTCACCGATGCCTAGCCCACGTTCCAGGCTCGGCACGCAGGGCGAGCGGATAGCAGCCGCGCACCTGGAATCGCTCGGACTCGTCATCGAGACGCGGAACTACCGCACACGCTTCGGCGAGGTAGACATCGTCGCGCGGGACGGCGAAGAGACGGTGTTCGTCGAGGTGCGTACGAAGCGCAGCACGGCCTACGGCACGCCGGAGGAATCGCTGACGCCCCGCAAGCAGGCGCGGCTCGTGAAGGCTGCGGAGCAATACCTTGCAGAGCGCGGGCTCGCTGGGACCTCGTGGCGCGTAGACCTCGTCGCCATCACCCTCCAACCCGACGGCCCGGCGCACATCTCGCACATCGAGTCAGCGGTCGAGGCTCGTGACGGGTAGAATTGTCCTGCGCCGGGGTTAGTTCTCTTTCACGAGCGCGAAACCGATCACGCCGGGACCCGCATGCGCGCCGATCGACGCCCCGACCGAGCCGTTGACGACCGTGTTCGCCGTGAACTCCGCGAGATGCTCAACCATGGCGTTGGCTTCCTCTTCGCTGACCCAATGCATCACCGCTGCCTCGCGGTACGAACCTCCGGACGCGGCGATCTCCCGCATACGCTGCACCGCCTTGCCCTTGGTGCGTACCTTCTCGTGCGGGTGCACTTCGCCGTTCATGAGCTTCAGTATGGGCTTCATGGAGAGCAGGGAGCCCAGCAGCGCCTGCGCGCTCCCGATCCGTCCCCCGCGCTTCAGGTACTCCAGTGTGTCCGGCACGAGGAAAACCTCGGTGTTGGCGGCCGCATTGCGGGCGGCCTCCGCTGCTCCGGCCGCGTCCGCGCCGGCTGCAGCAGCGTCTGCGGCGGCCTTCGCTGCGAGCGCGACCCCCATCGACGCAAGCTCGGTATCCACGGTCTCCACCGTGGTGTTCGGCAACTCCTCGGCTGCGAGGCGTGCCGAGTTGACCGTCCCGCTCAGCTTGCCAGAAACGTGCACCGACACGATGTCGTGGCCTGCCTCGGCAAGCGGCCTGTAGACGTCCAGGAAGTCCCCCACTGAAGGCTGCGTCGTCGTGGGCATGATGTTGCCCGTGGTCAGCCGGTTGAAGAACTCCTCCTTGGTGATCTCCACTCCGTCCTTGAACGCATCGGCCCCGAAGAAGACCGTGCAGGGCACGACGGAGATACCGAGCCCCTCGGCGAGTTCTGCTGGGATGTCCGAAGCGCTGTCGGTTACGACCTTGACTGCCATGCTGTCCTCCTTCGCCGTCCCCGCCGTTCGCAGGAGACGCTGTCTCCCGGTTAGTCGATGGAGACGAGGTAATGATAGTGCGGCTGCCCGCCTTCGTGTACTTCTACCTCGATGCCGCCGGGACGCACGCCGATGGCTGTTGCCGCTTCTGCCGCCGTCTCCTCGGCCAGCCCCGCGCCGTAGAAGAGCGTCACCAGCGCCCCGTCTTCGAGTTCGGCGGCGTCCAGCATCGCAGCAAGCGCGTCGTTCGGACTCGCCGCCGCCGCGGCGAGTCCGCCGTCGAGTATCGCGATCGCCTGCCCCTCCTCGACGTCTACGTCATCTATCGTAGTCGAGCGCACAGCCGTCGTGATCTCGCCCGACCGCACGCTGTCCAGCGCGTCCCGCATCGCCTCCGCGTTCTTCTCGCCGTCCAAGTCGGGGTTGAACGCCAGCATCGCCGCCATACCCTGCGCGACGTTGCGCGACGCTACAACCGCGATGGGCGTCTCGGAGAGTTCCGCTGCCTGCTCCGCTGCGAGCACGATGTTCTTGTTGTTCGGCAGCACGATGGTGAACGCCGCGTTCGTCTTCTGCACTGCGGCGATGATGTCCGCCGCGCTTGGGTTCATCGTCTGGCCGCCGGAGACGGTCGCCGACGCTCCCAGGCTCAGGAACACGCGCGCGATGCCGTCGCCCGGCGCGACCGGGATGACCGCAAGCGCCACGGCCTCAGCCTGCTCCGCCGCATCCTCGCCGTACCCGTGGAGCGACATGAACTCCTGGTGCTGCAGGTCCATGTTCTGGATGTTGATCTGGTCGAGCGCACCCAGCGCCGCGCCCATGCTCAGCAGTTGACCGGGGTCCTCCGTGTGGGCATGGACACGCACGACGCGGTCGTCCCCTACCACCACCGTCGACTCCGCCATCGCCATCACGCGCTCGCGCACCGCGTCCGGATCGAGCCCTTCGCCCTGCACGACGAACTGCGTGCAGTAGCCGTACATCTCCTCTTCCGTGTGTTCGAGGAACTCGTGGCTTACGTTCGCCGCGGCGCTCTCGAGCCCGCCCTCCGGCGCGGTGATGCGAAGGACGATCTGCTCCTTGCTCACGAAGTTCACCATCCCCGCGAGGAACGCCACGACGCCTTGCCCGCCCGCGTCGACGACGCCCGCCTGCTTGAGCACCGGCAGCTGCTCAGGCGTGTACGCGAGCGCACGCTCGGCTGCCTCGTACGCCGTGCGCAGCACGTCCGCCGCTTCCGGCGTTCCATCCGGCGGATGAACGGCCTCCGCCGCAGCCCGCATGACGCTCAGCATCGTCCCCTCAACCGGATTGCCGACGGCCTGATAACCCGCGTCCGCTGCGGCCTGCAGCGCCGTTGCGAACGCTGCGCCGTCTGCCTGCTCGCAGTCGGCCAGCCCGCCCGCGAGCCCCTTCATGAACTGGGAGAAGATGACGCCGCTGTTGCCCCTCGCCCCGAGCAGCGCCCCCCGCGCGATCGCGCTGCTCATCGACCCCACCGTAGCGGACGTCGCATCCGGCATTTCGGCGGACGTCGCCGCGCGGAGCGTCAGCAGCATATTGATGCCGGTGTCGCCATCCGGGACCGGGAAGACGTTGAGCGCGTTGATGGCATCGGCGTTGGCCTCGAGGCAGCCTGCGCCAGCGAGGATGAGCTGATGGAAGTCCTGGGCGTCGAACGCGGAAGATGCCTGTTCGTTCATGGGTTCGCCAGCGGCGCGAGAGTTTGCTAAACTATGCGTCTGCGCCTCGTTGAGAGTGCGCGTATTCTAACCCCGCCGGGCTGCCCGGCGACAGAGAGCGTCATGGCCAGCTGTGAATTATGCGGAGCCCGCCGCCGCGCGGGCAAGAACGTCAGCCACTCGAACCGGCACACGAACCGCTGGTTCTTCCCGAACATCCAGCGCGCGATGCTCACCATCAGCGGCAAGACGAAGCGGATGAACGTCTGCACGCGCTGCCTCCGCACCGTCCAGAACAAGCGGATGCTCTCCGCCTAGTTCCTTCTCCGCTCGGCCTCCTACCCCTCACCCAGCTCGAACGCGTCGTGCAGTGTCCGCACGGCGTCATTCACCTGTTCCTCGTCCACGACGCACGTGATGCGTATCTGCGACGTCGTGATCATCTCGATGTTCACGCCCGCCTCCGCCAGTGCGGAGAACATGACTGCGGCGACGCCCGGCGCGTTCTGCATGCCCGTGCCGACGATGCTCACCTGACCCAGGTTGTCGTGCGAGACGCACTCGCCCGCGCCGATAACCCCCGCGACTCCCTCGGTCACGGCCAGCGCCTCGCGAAGGTCGCTCCGGTCCACGGTGAAGGAGAGGTCGGTCAGCCGCTCCGCGCTCGCGTTCTGGACGATGGTGTCCACGCTGATGTTGGACTCCGCCAGCGGCTCGAACACTGCGGCGGCGATGCCCGGGCGGTCCGGCACGGCGCGCAGCGTGATGCGCGCGAGCCCGCGCTCGTAGGTGACTCCCCGCACTTTGTTGGCGACTTCCATCCCTTCTCCTTCCGGAATCTCATGGATCAGCGTGCCCGGCACGTCCCGCGCGCTCGATGCCACCAGCACCGGCGTGTTGTACCAGGCCGCAAGTTCTATCGAGCGCGGGTGCATCTTCGCTCCGTAGCTCGCTAGTTCGAGCATCTCTTCGTAACCGATCTCCGACAGCTTCCGGGCATCCGGCACGATGCGCGGATCGGCGGTGTAGATGCCGTCCACGTCCGTGTACACCTCGCAACGCTCAGCCCCCAGCGCCGCTGCCAGCGCGACCGCGGTCGTGTCCGACCCGCCGCGACCCAGCGTCGTCACGTCCATCTCGTGCGTGACGCCCTGGAACCCGGCGACGATGACGATGCGCCCGGCGTCCAGCGCCAGCTGCACGCGCTCCGCGTCGAACTCGACGATGGAGGCGCTCCCGTGCGCCGTGTCCGTGCGTATGCCCGCCTGCGCCCCGCTCATGCTGACGGCCTCTTCGCCGATCTCCCGGAGCGCCATCGTGACGAGCGTGCAGGAGACCAGTTCCCCGGTGGAGAGCAGTACGTCCAGCTCGCGCGGATCGGGCGCGCCGCTGACAGATTCTGCGAGTTCGATGAGCCGGTCGGTCGTGTCCCCCATCGCCGAGACTACGACCGCGATGCTGTTGCCCGCGCGCCGCGCCGCCGCGATGCGGCCCGCCACGTGACGTATCTTCTCCGCGTCGCCGACGGACGTCCCGCCGTACTTCTGCACGAGGACGGCCATCTACTCCAGTTCCTTGGGGTGCGGTATCACTTCCGCGCCGCCCCGTGCGGGCTTCAGCACCTGGAAGGTGCCTGTGAGGCCGGACTTGTCACCCGCGTCCGCCATCTCGTAGCCGATGGTGAACGCCCGGTTCTCCCCCTGCTTGGTGAACGCGACCACGGACGAACCCGCGCCGGAGAGGAAGACCCCCCGAGCGCCCGCGGCAAGCGCATGGTCAAAGATGACCTTCATCTGGCGGTACACGCCCTGACGCTGGGGCTGGTGCAGCCTGTCCTGCGTCGCGAGCCGGAGGTACTCCGGCCGGTCCAGCGTGAGGCTGGCCACGAGCAGGGCAGTGCGGCCCGCGTTGAAGACGGCGTCCGCGCGCGATACCTCAGGCCCCAGGACGCCCCGCGCCTCGTGTGTCGCCATCGGCATGTCGGGGATGTAGACGACGCACTGCAGGTCCTTCGGGACCGGAACGGGCGCCGCGTGCACCGTCGTGCCGTCCGCGACGACGATGCTCATGCCGCCCATGAGCGCCGGCGCGACGTTGTCCGGGTGCCCCTCTATCTCCGTCGCCAGTTCGAGCAACCGGTGCGGCGACAGCGGGTAGCCGAGCAGCGCGTTCGCGGCATAGATCCCGCCCACGATAGCCGCCGAACTGCTGCCGAGTCCCCTGCTCAGCGGTATCTCCTGCCACGCCTCTATCGAGAGGCTGCGCCCGGCGTTGCCGGTCTCCACCAACACACGCTCCGCGGAGCGGTACATGAGGTTGCCGGGGTCGCGGCGCAGGTGCTCTGCGCCCAGCCCGTGCAGGCTGAGCGTGGGATTGTCTGCCCAGCCGACACGCATCGTGTTCCAGAGCGACAGCGCCATGCCGAGGCAATCGAAGCCTGGCCCGAGGTTCGCTGTGGTCGCGGGAACGCGGATGGTGAGTACGTCTGACATGGAAGCGGGGCGCGCCGTCTCCGGCTGCCCCGTGATTATACAGGCTATCCCCCACAGTTCGCGGTGCTTCCCGAGTCATGCCCCTTTCCGTCGTTCCTGCGTAGGAGGACCTCGCATCCCTGAAGTGGGGAGGAGGGGGATCAGGGGTGAGGGTACTCCGGGCGTGGGGCAGGGTGGCTGTCATGCTGAGCGAAGCCCGCCTTTAGCGCGCAGCATCCTCTCAGGTTGTCTGGTGTAGGGGCACCCCTCGTGGGTGCCCTGTCCGGGTTCCCCTTTCCCGCCATCGGGAGAGGGTCAGGGGTGAGGGTCGGCGGGGCGTAACCCTACGCCCCGTTCTCCTCCTCCTCCTCCGGGAACAGCGGTGCCTGCATGGCGTGCCACATCGAGACGGTCATGTCGCCGCCGTCATCGCCTGCGTTCGCGTTCTCGGCCGCGTCGGAAGCATCCTCGGCTGTTGCGGTCGGTGCTGCGCCTGTAGGCGCGTCATCACTCTCCGTGTCTCCCTCAGCATCCACGGCGTCCCCAGCTTCGGGAGCGCCGTCGACGACCGCATCCTCGGCTTCGTCGCTGTCGGGAGCGTGCACAGCAGCAGCGGCTGCAGCATCATCGAGCGCCGCGGCTGACGCGTGCCCGTTCGTGGACGCTGCGCGTGCCTTCTTGGGCTCCACCTTCGGCAGCTTCTCGAAGTCTTCCCAAGTGCGCTCGCGGAACGCGCTCATGGAGATGACCACGTCGCCCTCGGCAAGCTTGGTCATCACCTTCACTCCCTGCGCGACGCGGCCGAGCGTCCGGATCTCCGCGAGCGATGTCCGGTAGATCATCGCGTTGCGTGAGCCCACCATGATTTCCTCGTCGTCGGAGCCGGTGACTACCGCTCCCGCGATGGGGCCCGTCTTCTCCGTGATTTTCATGGCGATGACGCCCTGCGTGTTCCGTCCCGTGGTGCGGAACGTCTCCACCGCCGTGCGCTTCCCGTAGCCGAGCTCGCTCATGATGAGCAGCCGGGCGTCAGGCGTGACGACCTCCATCGCCACCACCTCGTCGTCGTCCAGCAGGCGCATGCCGCCGACGCCGCCCGTGCTCCGTCCCTGCCGCTCGGTTACCGCGTCCAGGCTGAACTGCACGCCCTTGCCCTTGCGCGATATGAGCACCGCGGTCATGCCCTCTTCTGCGAGACGCGCCGTGAGCAGGCTGTCGTTCGGCTCGAGGTCGAACGCCGCGAGTCCAACCCTGCGGATGTTCTGGAACTTGTCCAGGTGCATCTTCTTCACCTTCCCCTTGCGGGTGGTCATGAAGATGAAGAGGTCTGCCAGCGGGTCCGGGATGGCCACGACGGCGGTGACGGTCTCCTCGTTCGGGTTGATGGCCTCGATGAGGTTCTGGATGGGCGTGCCGCGCGTCTGGCGCGACGAGTCCTCGCCTACCTCGAATACACGCTTGCGATAAACGCGCCCCTTGTCCGTGAAGAAGAGCAGGTAGTCGTGCGTGTCCGCCACGACGAGTTGCTGCACGGCGTCGCCTTCGCGGCGCTCCTGCCCGCGGACGCCCTTGCCCCCGCGCTTCTGCAGGCGGTAGAGCCCGATGGGCAGACGCTTGATGTAACCGCGGTCGCTCAGCGTAAAGACCACGTCCGCGTGGGGGGTCAGCTCTTCCTGCGACTGGTCGCGCGCCTCCTCGTCCGATATCTCGGTGCGGCGAGCGTTCCCGAACGTCTTGCGCAGCTCGGCTGTCTCGGACTTGACCACCGCCAGCACCTTGGCCGGATCGGAGAGCAGGGCCTGCAGCTCGTCGATGCGCTTCATCAGCTCCTGGTACTCGTTCTCGATGCGCTCGCGTTCCAGCGCCGCCAGGCGCCGCAACTGCATCTCCAGGATCGCCTGTGACTGGGCCTCGGTCAGACCGAACTGCTGCATCAGGCCGTTGCGCGCCGCTTCCGCGTCGGCGGACGCGCGGATGAGCGCGATCACCTCGTCGAGGTTCTCCAGTGCGATACGCAGACCCTCCAGGATGTGCGCGCGCTCCCGGGCGCGGTTCAGGTCGTACTCGGCCCTGCGACGGATGACCTCCTTCCGGAAGTCCAGGAAGCGGTTCAGCGCGGAGCGCAGGTTCATCACCCGCGGCTGACCGTCCACCAGCGCGACCATGTTCACGTGGAACGCGTTCTGCATGGACGTGTGCTGGTAGAGGTTGTTCAGCACGACGCCCGCCGAGGCGTTGCGCTGCAGTTCGACCACCATGCGCATGCCTTCGCGGTCGGACTCGTCGCGCACCTCGGAGATGCCGTCGATCTTCTTCTCTTTGGTGAGCGTGGCGATCTTCTCGACCAGCGCGGCCTTGTTGACCTGGTACGGCAATTCCGAGACCACGATGCGCTGGCGAGCGCCCTTCTCCATGTCTTCCACCGTGGCCTTGGCGCGCACCATGATGCGCCCGTGCCCGGTCTGGTACGCCTGCTGGATGCCCTCCCGGCCCATGATCGTCGCCGCGGTCGGGAAGTCCGGCCCCTGCACGAACTGCATCAGCTCTTCGGGCGTCGCGTCGGGGTTGTCCACGAGGTAGTCGAGCGCGTCGCACACCTCGCGAAGGTTGTGCGGCGGGATGTTCGTCGCCATCCCCACCGCGATGCCGGACGCGCCGTTGACCAGCAGGTTCGGCACGCGGGCGGGGAGCACGGTCGGCTCGCGCTGCGAGCCGTCGTAGTTGTCGACGAAGTCGATGGTGTCGCGGTCGATGTCCTGCAGCAGCTGCTCGGAGATGGGCGCGAGCCGCGCCTCCGTGTACCGCATCGCCGCGGGCGGGTCGTCGTCCACAGACCCGAAGTTTCCCTGACCGTCGACCAGCGTGTGCCGCATCGAGAAGTTCTGCGCCATGCGGACGAGGGCGTCGTACACCGGCGAGTCCCCGTGCGGGTGGTACTTGCCGAGCACCTCGCCGACCACGGCCGCGCTCTTCTTGTACGAGGAGCCGGGACGCAGCCCCATGCCTTGCATCGCGTAGAGGATGCGCCGGTGCACGGGCTTCAGCCCGTCGCGAACGTCCGGCAGCGCGCGAGCGACGATGACGCTCATCGCGTAGTCCAGGTACGCGCTGCGCATCTCCTCTTCTATGCGTACGGGTCTGACGTTGTCGCGGTTCCCCGTTACCATGCGGCTCCTTTCGCGCTATGGGGGAGTGGCCGCCGAACTACCACAACATGTGGTGGGCGGGGGGACTGCCGTCTCCCAGATGTGCCAGAATAGTCCCAAGCATTATAGCAGGTGCTCTCGCAACACCCAACAACCCCATGACACCCGCTTCAACCCCGTCTTATCCCCTCCCCCTACAAGAGGAGAGGGTTAGGGTGAAGGTACTGCGAAGGTTGGTCACTGGCCTGCGCACCGCCACCCCAGCCGCCCCTACGACCCTCCCGCGTAACCCTTGTAGATCGCCACCGGCAGCCGCGACCACCGCAGATGCTCGATCAGCAGCGTGTCGCCCTCCTCGAACAGCCGGTACGTCGACAGGTCGATGGGAAAGCGGACGCGCCCCAGCGCCGTCACGTACGGCTTCGGCGGCAGCGGGTTCATCGGATGCCGCTTCGCGATGGGCCCCAGCTTGCCCGGAACGAACCCGTGCCGAGCGTACAGCTCGAACCCGCCCAGCAGCGTCCGCGTGAAGAAGAGCACCGCGATCACGAGGAAGACCGACGCCAGTATCGACGACCCCCCTATCGGGAACGCCTGCGCGGGCACGAGCAGGATGACCGCGATGATCGCGAAGATGAAGTTACGCGTCGTCGGCTTGACCAGGTCGCGCCGCTCCGACGCCCACGCGAGCCGGAACTGCATCCCGCAATGAACGCACTTCGCCTCGCCCGTCAGGTACAGGTGCCGGCACTCGCCGGACGCGTCCACCTGCTGCTGCGGCTGAACGTTTCGCCGTCTCATCTCGGCATGTCTCCTGCTTCGTATCGCTCTGCCCACCCCGCGAGCCACTCGAACAGCCTGGCGAAACTCTTCGGCACCTCGTCCTCGCGCTCGGGATGGCACTGCACCCCCACGAGCCACGGATGCTCCGGGCTCTCCAGCGCCTCCACGATGCCGTCCTCCGGGTGGTACGCCGACGCCATCAGCGAAGGCGCGCGCTGCGCCTCCTTCAGCCCCTGGTGATGACGGCTGTTCGTGCGGTAGATCGCCCCCGCGCCGATGATCGCCCCGAACCGGCTCCCCGGCGACACGTACACCTGGTGCACTGCCGACTGGAACTCCGGCAGCGTGTGCCCGGGCAGGTCCTGGATGAGCCTGCCCCCCATCGCCACATTGATGAGCTGCATGCCCCGGCATATCCCAAGCGTGGGCATGTCCTCCTCTATCGCGTAGCGGAACAGCGCCATCTCCATCTCGTCGCGCTCCGGCTCGATGCCCATCGACCCGTCGAGCGTTTCGCCGTACAGCGCAGGGTCGACGTCCCCGCCGCCGGTCAGCAGCAGACCGGACACGCCGTCCATCGCCTCCTCGATCGAGGTGAAGTGCTCGGGCGTCAGCACCCGGGCCTGCGCCCCGCGCGACTCCAGCGACGCGACGTACCTGCCCGCGCTGCTCCCGTTGGACGTCGTTACCCCGATGAGCGCCACGCGTCAGCCTCCGAGCGCCGCGCTCAGCGCCGATGCGTCGACGCACTCCCGCGCCATCGCGCCTGCGCGCTCCGCCTTCGCCGCGTGGTGCACGCTTACCGCGTCGCTCAGCGACTCCAGCGCCGCCGCCGTGTCGTGGGTGTTCGACCCCACCGCGATGAGCGGCACGTCCAGGTCGTCCGCGCGCTGGTATACGTACTGCGACGGCGTCTCGCACCCCGTCAGGAACAGTGCGTTCAGCGGGAAGTTCAGTGCGCTCATCTGGATGTCGATCCGCCCGCCGCGCACGACGACCGCCTGGTTCGGCAGACGCCCGAAGTAGTTGCCGCCCCACTCGGTGATGAGCCCGCCGATGAGGAAGTGCTCGATCAGTTCGCTGCCGCCTTCCTCGCCCGTGAAGTACGTGCCGCCCAGGTGCTCCGCCGCCTGCTGCACCGTCGGCGCGAGCAGCAGCCGCTCCTCCGGCAGCACCCCGAGCACCGGCATCCCCGCGTCCTCCAGCTCGACCGCCAGCCGTGCCGAGGCGTCGTGCTCGGCATACCGCGTGCGCTTGTTCACGACGCACCCCGCGAGCGCGTCGCCGAACGCTTCGCGCCACGCCCCGGATGCCCCGGCCCCCAGCGTCCGCTCGTACTCCAGCACCCCCACCACCGCCGCGCCCGTGCTCCGCGCCAGTTCCGCCGCCCCGTCAGCAAGCGGCGGCCCCTCCACCACGACCACGTCCACGCCCGCCGCCGCGCCCTGCACGATCTTCGCCGCCTCCGTCACCTGCTCCGCCGACGCCGCCCCCTCGACCGCCACCGTCTCTGCCGATCCCCCCAACGACGCCAGGAACGCCGGGTCAGCGTCGCCAACAGCCGACAGCGGCTTCACGAGTGTCACTCGCTTCCCCTCCGACCGCAGCACTGACGCCAGCCCGCAAGCGACCGTCGTCGCGCCCGCTCCCGGCCGCGCCCCTGCAATCTGCACCACGCTCATCCTGGCTCCAGCCCCTCTCTCACGGATCCCGGCGAGTATACCAGCGCCCCGCTCCCGGCCAACCCTCACTGTGCGCCGAAGGGCGTTCCCTCTCCCGCTCAGCAGGCGAGGAGGGCGGACGCAAGGGCACCCACAAGGGCACACCGAAGGGCACCCACAAGGGATGCCCCTACATCGGGCGAGGTTCCTGCCTTCGCAGGAACGACGGGAGGGGTGTGATCAAGGGTGCCAATGGGGGTTCCGGTTTGGCATTCTTGATGCGGTCCCACGAGTGAACCGGCCAGGTCATTTGGCATCCTTGAGATTCTTGAGTTGGGGTTCTCCAAGGCCGTGGCGTGCTTCCCGGGCTCCGGAGCATCAAGAATCTCAAGAGTGCCAATGTTTTCAAGAGTTCGAGCGCTCATCTGGTGTCTCATTCTGTTGCACTGGAGTCTCCGCAGGGAGCGACCAACGCCATTCACCGGAACCGTGACGTCCACCAAGTACGCTCGCACGGGTGCATACGACGTTACAGGCGGCGCGGGCGCGGAAGAGGGTGCGGCGGGATATGCCCTGCATGGCGGCTTCGCGTTCGATGGCGGCGGCTGGCTTGGGGCCGCCGGCCAGGGCGCGTAGAAGGAAAGCCTGTGCTGCGCGAACCTTTGCGCCGTGGTCACGGTTGGGGTCAGCGAGGGCTTGGAGGTGTGCGGGGAAGACGGGCTTGCGCCAGGCGACGGTGAAATTGTGGGACAGGGGGCTCTGGATTCCCGCTTTCGCGGGAATGACGGAGGAAGCGGGAATGACGGAGGAAGGGGGAATGACGGAGGAAGGGGGGATGACGGGGGAAGGGGAGCCGGCAGAGGATGGGGAGCCAGGGGCCAGGCTGCGAGGTTCCTGCCTCCGCAGGAACGACGAGGGCTGCGAGGGCGAAAGGGCGAAGGGGATGGCGGGGGCGTCGTCGCCCATGGGGGGACGGAGTGGGACGAGGAAGCGCCGCTCGCCAGGCCCGACGACGGCGGTGGTGAAGACGACGGAGGCCTGAGCGAGGCGGCGCTGCATGGCGGTGAGAGCGCGGGGGTAGTCCTGCGCGGGGTTGTGGGTGAGTGCTATGACGGCTGCGCCGGTGCGGGCGGCGAGGGCCTTGAGCATGCCGAGGATGGTGGCAACCTGGGCGCGGTGCATCGAGGCGAGGTCCTCGACCTGATCGACGATGAGCAGTGCGGCGCTTCCGGCCTCGATGTAGTTGGCCAGACGTCCCATGACGTGGCTGAGGCCGGGCCAGGGAGCAGCGAGTTTCGGCGTGGGAGCCTCGGGTTCCCCGTACAGGGGGAACATCCTGGGGCGTCCGGTGATAGGCGACGGGCGGCCCAGAGGCGTGCCGCGGCTCTTGACGTCGTCATAGTCCTCGTCTTCGTCGTCCTGGTCGTTCTCGTTGGGCGGGTCGTCGGGGTAGTAGTCGAGGCGGTGGGTCGGGGAGAAGAGGTCGGCGAGGTAGATGAAGTCGAGGTCCGCGCCGAAGAGGCGGAGGGTGGGGAGGATGTCGGCCTTCGGGTTGCTATTGAGGGATGCGAGGACGACGGGGGCGGCGGGAAACGCGGCGTCCGGCTGATCGGGCGCGGGAGCGCCTCGTGTAACGCGGGCGGCGATGTCGAGGGCGATGGAGGTCTTGCCTGAGGAGGGATACCCGGCGATGAGGGTGAGCTTGGCGAGGGGGATGCGGTTGGGCCAGAGCCAGTCCTGGGGTTGCTGGATGAAGAATGCGAAGGGGTCCAGGCCGGCCTCGACCGCGCCTGTGGAGGTGTAGAGGCGGATGAGCGGCATGAGGCCGCGCTTTGCGAGGGCCTCCCACACTTTATCGGACGGGCAGCGGGTGCACTCGAACGAGAAGCCGGTGTCCTCGTCGTAGGAGACGGAGAGGGTGGGGACCATGGGGTTGGGGTGCGTTGGGCAGTGAAGCCTGGGACCGCCTTCGCAGTCGCAGCCGGGTACGCCGCAGCGGAGTGCGCGCTCGACGCGGGCGAGGTATGCCCTGTCCTTCGGCGGGAGGGTGTCTCGGTCTATGCGGTTGTCGGGTGCAGGGGTCGGGTAGTAGATCGCCATGGGGACATGGTAGGGAGGGGTGTGGCGCCCGCGCAACGGGCGCGTGTCACAATCCGGATAACTCACATGGATGCACAGGATTGGGGGGGGCTGCGGGGCGCGGGGGGCCTCACCCGACGCGCAGGCGCGTCTACCTCTCCCCAGGGAGGGCGTGGGAGTGACGAATGTAGCACTCCGTATCCGACCTGCCCCCCTCGCCCGCCGGGCGGGCGAGGGCAGGGGGCGCCACGCTCCCCTTGCCCTCCCGCACCCCTATCGCTTAGAATCTCTTGGTTGCCATGAACTACGCCATCATAGAAACAGGTGGGAAGCAGTACCGCGTCCAGGAGGGCGACTCCATAACCGTGGAGAAACTTCCTGGCGAGGAGGGCGGCACCGTCGAACTCGACAATGTACTGCTCGTCTCGAAGGACGCGAAGGTAACCGTCGGCCAACCCCGCGTGGACGGCGCGAAGGTCGTCGCGGAGGTAGCGCGCCAGGGCAAGGCGGACAAGCTCGTCATCCTCAAGTACAAGCCCAAGACCCGCTACCACGTCAAGAGCGGACATCGCCAGCCGGTTACCAGACTCTCCATCAAGCAGATCGTCGCCGGATAGGAGGCTCACTCGTGGCGCACAAGAAAGCGGGCGGAAGCAGCCGGAACGGCCGGGACAGCCACGGCCAGCGGCTCGGCGTCAAGCGGTTCGCGGGTGAGAGCGTCCGCGCCGGGACCATCATCGCGCGCCAGCGCGGCACGAAGATCCACCCCGGCGTCAACGTCGGCATGGGACGGGACTTCACCCTCTACGCCCTCGTGGACGGCCGGGTGATGTTCGACCACGCCAACAAGCTGCGCAAACGCGCCAACGTGTCGCCGGCATAGCAGGAGCACGCGAGCGATGAAGACAGAGATTCACCCCGACTACTACCCCGACGCCGTCGTGAACTGCTCCTGCGGGAACACCTTCACCATCGGCGCGACGAAACCGCAGATCAAGGTCGAGATATGCAGCTCCTGCCACCCGTTCTTCACCGGTGAGCAGCGCATCGTCGACACCGAAGGCCGCGTGGAGCGCTTGAAGAGGCGCTTCAACCTCCAGTAGGACCCCACCGTGTTCCTCTCTCCTCGGTACTATCCCCTGTCCCTTGATGGGAGAGGGCTAGGGTGAGGGTGAAGGACAGGGTGAAGGCTGGCTGAGGGCATGGCGCAGGCACAACAGCATTCGGTCTACGGAGGCCAGGCCGTCATCGAGGGCGTGATGATCCGCGGGCGGCACGTCTACTCCGTGGCCGCGCGGCACCCCACCGGCATCATCAAGACCATCACCCGCCCCGTCCCCACCTGGAGCGTCAACCGCTTCCGCCGCATCCCCTTCATCCGAGGCACCCTCGTCCTCTCCGAATCCCTCATCGTCGGCATGCGAGCACTCACCTGGTCCGCCCAGGTCTCCTCCGGCGAGACCGAGGAAGACGAGCAGCCCATCCCGCCCCTCGCGATGGCGCTCACCCTCGCGACCTCCCTCGTCCTCGGCATCGGCCTCTTCTTCATCCTCCCCCTGCTCATCACCCACGGCTACGTCGACCGCTTCACCGACAACTCCATCCTCAGCAACACGGCGGAGGGCGTCCTGCGCCTCGCCGTCTTCTTCGCCTACCTCACCCTCATCGGCCTCATGCCGAGCATCAAGCGCGTCTTCGGCTACCACGCGGCTGAGCACATGACCGTCCATGCCCAGGAGGCCCGGCTGCCGCTGGAGAGCGAGAACGTGCGGCTCTTCCCCGCCGCGCACCCGCGCTGCGGGACCGCGTTCCTGCTCACCGTCATGATCGTCTCCATCATCGTGTTCGCGTTTCTCGGCACGCCGGACCTGCCCATCCGCATCGCCTCCCGCATCATCCTCATCCCCGTCATAGCGGGCGTCTCCTACGAGGTGATACGCATGAACGCCGCGCACGCCGGCAACGCCATCGTGCGCGCAGGCACCCTCCCCAGCCTCGCCCTCCAGTCGATGACCACCCGCCCCCCTGACGACGGTCAGATCGAGGTCGCTATCGCCGCCATGAACGCCGCCGTCGAGGGCGACGTGCAGGCCGAGGCCGCAGCCGCGAACGCGTAGCCTCCTACCCGAGCGCCTTCCCCTGTGCCGCGCGCTCCAACATCTCCCGCGCGACCTGCCCCACCGCCGCCCCGCTCCCCAGCATCCCCGCGACCTCCCCGACGCGCTCCTCCTCGCTCAGCGACTCCGCCCCCGAGTACGTCCGCCCGTCCTCCACCGCCTTCCCCACCCGGAAGTGCGTGTCCGCCCACGCGGCTATCTGCGGCAGATGCGTCACGCACAGCACCTGCGCCCGCCTGCCGACCGTCCACAGCTTCCTCCCCACCACCTCCCCGGCGCGGCTACCGATGCCCGCGTCTATCTCGTCGAACACCAGCGACGGCGCGCCGGACACTGTTTGCAGCGCGCTGTTGAGCGCCAGCATCATCCGCGACGTCTCTCCGCCCGACGCTACCTTCGCCAGCGGGCGCGACTCCTCTCCCGGGTTCGTCCGCGCCGAGAACGTGACCCTGTCTATCCCACTCCCGGAGAGGGCGTAGCGCCGCCCGTCCGGAGCGGGCAGGCCGTCGTCCGCCTCGTCTTGCTCGACCGCGATGTCGAACGACGCACGTTCCAGCCCCACCTCCCGCAGTTCCTCCGCGACCGCCTTGCCCAACGCAGCCGCCGCACTCCTCCGCGCCTCGGACAACCCCCAGGCAAGCGCTCCCGCGCTCCGAGACGCTTCGTCCAGCGCGCGCTCCAATTCTCCCCGGCGTACGTCAGCCGTCTCGATGCGCTCCAGCTGCGTACGGGCATCCTCGGCGAATGCGAGCACCGCGGACTCAGAGCCGCCGTACTTGCGCTTGAGGCGTCGCAGCAGCTCGACGCGCTCCTCTATCTCGGCCAGCCGCGCCGGGTCCGACTCGACGCTCTCCGCGAGGCGTCGTACCTCCCGTGCGGCGTCGCCAAGCTGCACGCGCGCGGACTCGAGCGCCTCGATCTGCGCGCCCAGCGCGTCAGCGGCGCCCGGAGCGCGCCGCAGGTGGTCCAGCGCCTCCGCCGCGAGGTCTGCCGCGTTGCGGTCGCCCTCGCTCAGCGCCTCGTACGCGGCAGCGCAGGCGTCGCGCACGCTCTCGGCATGCTCCAGCACGTTGCGCTCGCGCAGCAGCGCCTCCTCCTCCCCATCCAATGGAGCGGCGGCCTCGATCTCGTCCACCTGGAATGCCAGCAGGTCGCGCCGCTGCTCCGCCTCCCGTATCGCTGCTTCTGCGTCGTCGAGTTCGCCCTGCACGCGGCGCGTCTCCGAGACCGCACGCTCGACAGCGTCGCGCCGCTCGCCGAGACCGCCGAAGTCGTCCAGCACTCGCATCTGGAAGCGCGGCTCGAGCAGCGAGAGGTGCGACCCTTGCCCATGGATGTCGACCAGCGCCCCGCCGACCGCACGCAGGGTGCTCACCGGCACGGCGCGCCCGTTCAGGCGCGAGACCGTCCGCCCTTCCAGGTGCACCTCGCGGAACAGCACGGCGACCCCATCCTCGTCGTCCACCTCCACTCCGAGTTCCGCGAGCGCTTCCCTTGTGCGTGGCTCGTCCACCGCGAAGACCGCCTCGACGCTCATGGAGCCTGCACCGCGCCGCATCATCCCCCGGTCCGCCGCTCCGCCGAGCACGAATGCGAGCGCGTCCACCAGCAGCGACTTGCCCGCTCCCGTCTCGCCGGTGATGACGTTCAACCCCGGCCCGAACAAGAGGCGCGTCTCCTCTATGACGGCGAGGTTGCGGACGGTGAGTTCAGCCAGCATCGTCCGCCGATTATACGTTGGCCCGCCGCCCCTCTCTGCTCCGCACGGCGATGTAGACGCCCAGCAGCAGCAGAGCCCCGCCGGGCAGCACCGTCCACGGCGGGATCTCGCCCAGCACCGGGATCGCCATCAGCGTCGCCAGCACCGGCTCGGCGCGTACCGCGAGCGTCACGTTCACCGCGGGCATGTAGCCCAGCGCCCAGTTCAGCAGCGAGTGCCCCACTGCCTGTGGGAGCAGCGCCGCCATCGCCATCCAGAAGTACGACTCCGCCGGAAGGCCGAACATCGGCGCCCCGCTTCCCACCGCCGCCGCCAGCAGCACGACCGCTGTGACGGCGTACACGATCGTGATGTAGGGCAGGGTAGGGATGCGTCTGCGCACGCGGCGTCCCACCAGCAGGTAGCCCGCGACTGCCACCGCTCCCCCGAGCGCGAGTGCGTCGCCCAGCAGGTGCCGCTCGCCTTCCGCCCAGTCCCCGGCCGCGATGATGAAGCCTCCCGCTACGCTCACCGCCACGGCAAGCGCCGTGAGCCGCCCCACCTTGTCCGGCGAGGCGAAGTGCGCCCCGATCGCCACGAACACGGGCGTCGTCGTGACGAGCAGCACCGAGCTCGCCACCGACGTGTGCGAGAGCGACGTTATCCACAGCGCAAAGTGCGCCGCGAGGAAGACGCCGGACCCAACCAGGAGCGGCAGGTCGGAGCGGCGCACAACGGCGAAGTCCTTCCTCCCTGCAATGGCGGCAGTTACGCCGACGATGACGGTGGCGATGCACATGCGGTACGCCGCCACCGTGAGCGGGGGCGCGTCCGCCAGCCTGATGAAGATGGAGGCGAGCGAAACACTCACGACCCCCACCCCTACCCATACGTACACCATCACTGGGAACAGGTTATCTTTCTGCCAAGCAAACGTCTCTCGCCTGCTCAGGCTGCTTCGCAGGCTGGAGGTTGGGCAGTCAGCTGCTCTGAACGCGCAGCAGGCGTGGGGCTGGTAACCTTAAAGTCACCCCATGCAACCACCTCGACAACGCACCGAGCCGTCCGACCGCCCGAGGCAAGCCAGAGGCTGGGCCGGGACGTTCTCCGCGCTCCGCTACCGCAACTTCCGGCTCCTCTGGTTCGGTACGCTCTTCATGAGCAGCGGTACCTGGATCCAGCAGGTAACGCTCGGTTGGCTGGCGTACGAGATGACCGGGTCACCGGTGCAGGTGTCCATCGTGCTGGGGTTGCGCGCCCTGCCGATGCTCGGGGCGCCCATCGCAGGAGTCATCGCCGACAAGTTCGACCGCCGCGTCGTCCTCCTCCTGGACCAGTTCTACCTGGCCCTTCTTGCCGTCATATTCGCTGCCATCCTCCAGTTGGGGTTCGTGGAGCTTTGGCACTTACACGCCTTCTCGTTCCTCACTGGCGCCGGTTGGGCGCTGAACAACCCCCTGCGGCAGACGCTCGTGGGCAACTCGGTCCCGCGCGACCGGCTCATGAACGCAATAGCCCTGAACTCAATGGCGTTCAACTCCATGCGCATGATCGGCCCCGGTATCGCGGGCGGCATGATTGCGCTGCTGGGGCCGGAGGTGAACTTCATCCTGCAGGCAGTGATGTATGGCGCCGTCGTTCTGCTTGTGCTCCCGTTCCGCGCTGAGTTCGCTGAGGGACGGGAAGGGCGCAAGCAGCAGTCGCCGCTCGCTGACCTGCGAGAAGGATTGGCCTACGTTGCGCGGGAATCCGTGCCTCGTTATGCCATCATCCTCAGTCTGATACCGACGCTCACGCTGATGGCGTTCATCCAGACCCAGATGCCCGTATTCGTCGCGGAGGACCTGGGCGACTCGGAAGGCGCGCTGCTTGGCTTCATGTACGTCGGCATGGGTGTGGGCGGTTTCGTTGGGGCGGTGTTCGTTGCGCGGTTCCATGCGATCGAACACAAGGGACGGCTTTCGCTATTCGGGGTTGGAGGAGCGGCGTTGGCCGTGCTTGCGCTGTCGCAGGTGGACGTTTGGTGGCATGCCTGGGCCATCCTCGTCGTGCAGCAGCTCTTCTTCATCATGGTGATGACCACCAACAACAGCATTCTGCAGTCCGTGACGCCGGACTACATGCGCGGGCGCGTGATGGGCATCTACATGCTGGACGTGGGGATGCAGCCGCTCGGGGGCGTCATCGCAGGGATAATCGCCGAGGACTACGGTGTGTCCACGGCCTGGCTGCTGGGGGGCGCGGTGGGATTGGTGCTGGTCATCCTCGTCACCGCGATTGCACCGTCGTTCAGGCGCCTGCGGCTGTAGCGAGCGCCGCCGAGACAGCATCCGCCAGCTCGATGTCGCGCTCCGGGGGAACGGTGCGCAGGTCGAGCAGCAGCAGTTCGTCCTCGATGCGCGCAACCACAGGGGGCGACCCCGCCCGGAGCCGCCGTGCGAGTTCATCGGGGCCGCCCACAGGCGAGGCGTCGACGCTGACGAGCCGTGACGGCAGCTCATCTGTCGGCAGGCTACCCCCGCCGAGCCTCGACGAGCCATCCACAACTGACGCCAGTTCTCCGATCTGCTCCGCGACTGCTCGCGCTCGCTCGCCCAACTCTTCCTGCGATGCCGCGATCATGCGCCAGACCGGTATCTGCTGCATGGCGTCGCCGCGTACGTAGTGGAGCAGCGTGCGGTGCAGCGCCGCGAGCGTCAGCTTGTCGGCGCGCAACGCTCGTGCAAGCGGATGAGCGCGCAACGCCGCTATCAGGTCTGCGCGGCCGGCTGCGAGCCCTGCCTGCGGCCCGCCAAGCAGCTTGTCGCCCGAGAAGAAGACTACGTCGGCGCCCGCTGCCAGACTCTCCTGCGGCATCGTCTCGTGCCCTATGCCGAACTGCGCCGTGTCCAGCAGCGCGCCGGAGCCAAGGTCGTGCAGAAGGGGAACGCCATGCCTCGCGCCGACCGCTGCGATGTCCGCCAGCGACGGCTCGTGCGTGAACCCGGTGACACGGAAGTTGGAGCGGTGCACCACCAGCAGCGCGGCGGTCTGCTGCGTGATGGCGCGCTCGTAGTCTGTCGCGTAGGTGCGATTGACCGTCCCCACTTCCACCAGCCGTGCGCCGCTCTGCACCAGCACGTCCGGTATCCGGAAGCCGCCGCCTATCTCGCTCGCCTCTCCGCGCGATACGATGACCTCTCGTCCCGCAGCCACAGCCGCAAGACCGAGCAGCATCGCCCCCGCGTTGTTGTTGACGGCTATCGCGTCTTCCGCGCCGGTCAGTTGCCGCAGTAGACGCGCGATCGCCCCGTACCTGCTGCCGCGCTTGCCGTCCTCCAGGTCCAGCTCGAGGGTCGAATATCCCTCTGAAGCGGCGGCAGCGGCCCGGATGCTCTCCTGAGAGAGAGGAGCGCGCCCCAGGTTCGTGTGCAGGATGACGCCCGTGGCATTGAGCACATGCACGGGCCAGTCCGCCTCGCTCTGCTGAGTCGCCTTCGCGACGTCTTGCGCTACCTCTGCTGCGGTCGGCGGAGCCGTGCCGTTCGCCACGGCGGCGCGCGCTTCGGCGATGCGCTCCCGCACGGCAGAGGTGATGATGTCCTGGCGATAGCCTTCGGAAAGCAGTGCCGCGACGGCAGGCTGCGCGAGCACGTTGCTCACGGCGGGGAGGTCTCGGAACGCGTTGTCGGCCATGTGCTCATGTTAGGGATGACGCAAGAGCGGGGCAAGGAACCGGTAGGCATGGAGCGATACCTCAGAGCATTCTTGCCCCTATAATCGAAGGAGCGTGCCGAGGTGGCGGAATGGCAGACGCCGCGGACTTAAAATCTGCTGTCCATAAGGGCGTGTGGGTTCGAGTCCCACCCTCGGCACCAAGCGACCCCGATAGGAAGGAACCGCTGGACTGCTATAGAGTGGTGCGATAGCACCTGATACCTTCGTGCCAAGTTGTGCAGGTACCTGGCGCCTACTCTCGTTGACCCTCTGACTTCCCGAACCTATACTTCATTCTTGGTTATTCCTGCCCTGAACGCTTCGATTCCTGGCAGGACGGGTGTCGTGTGGGAACTGGGTGAAGCGCATCGGATGCCATCATGCAGAACACTGACATAACGCAGACCTCTGCCCTGACGGGTGAGGGTAGCCTTGATGGCATCATCCTTCCATCCGATTACTTCCCGCAGGTCGAGAAGGCGCTGGTGCACGACCGTGAGCGAGCTTCCACCTACTTCAAGCACACCCTCATCGGCGACCCCTTGGCGGACGAGATGCTGGAAGAATGCTCCTCGCTTGAGCGAGCCGAACTGTACCTCTTCGTCCAGGCGGGAATGGACGGCGACAAGGCCGCTCTGGCCGACGCTCCTGCTGCACTGCGGGAGTTCTTCGAGCAGGTAGATTCCCTTCCGGACTGGTTCCGCGAGACAGACCCTATGCCGGGCATCCGGAGCTTCCACCGGACCTCCTCTCTGATCCTGGGAGCAATGGTCAGTGGCGTTCTGGTAGAGGGTTTCACGACGAATATCAGCAAGTCGTTCTTCTTGAGCGGGCGGCTGCGGGACCAGGGCGTCAGGCGGCTCAAGCAGAACAACCGGCACATGCTGGAGATTTTCATGCCCGGTGGCATGGACAGGCTGGGCGACGGCTTCAAACTGTCCCTTCGCATCCGGCTGGTGCACGCGCATATCCGCCGTCTGCTCAAGGATTCGGGAGACTGGGACGAGGTGGCGTGGGGAGTGCCGGTCAACGCCGCGCACCTGGGATTCGCCATCGCCGCGTTCTCGGCGCGGCTGCTCCACCATGCCAAGAGACTGGGCGCCCAGTTCAACGATGAAGAAAGCGCGAGTTTCATGCAGGTATGGCGGCGGTCAGGGTATGTCATGGGCATCCCCGAGACGATGCTCTACCACGACGAGGCCGACGCGTTGAGGACGTTCGAGGTCGGCCGGATGTGCGAGCCTCCCATCGAGCTCGAATCTATCGCAATGGCGAACGCGCTGGAAAACTCGGCGCCGGTGGTCGTAGGAATCACAGACCCTTCCCAGCGGCGCAGCCTGGCGAAGTACGTCTACAAGGTATCCGGCGCGCTCATCGGCAAGGAGATGGCAGCCGCCCTGCGGTATCCCAAGCGCAACACGTTCGGCTTCCTCCCGCTATTCCGATTGGATGTCCGGTGCAAGCGCCTGATGGCCAGGCTCTTCCCGAATTACGCCGCCCGGATGAAGCAGAACGACTTCACCGGTATGCTCGCCGTGTCGGCGTACGACGAGGCGGGGCTCACCTATGGATGGCCCGACAACGTCTACGCAGAACTATCGAGCCGGTGGTAAGGCGTGTGAGCGCTGGACTGTGTTGTTCAGGTCTACCCATCAGCACAGACGAACAAGGACACCCCCTGAAGGACGTGGAGTGCTTGAACTGACCTGTATCCCAGTCATATTGACGGGTGAACTGAGCGTACCTATACTCCGAAATGGTTGGGATGCGGGGCGAGGCTTCGAAAAGTAGTCGGGTAGTATCGAAACACGAGAAGTAGGTGAGGCTGTAAGTGGCGTTGAATGGCTTGCACTTTACGGATAACGGACAGTTGATGTTCGATGATATCATCTTACCAACAGACTATATCGTTAATGCAGAAAAGACACTTAAATATGACTATGAACGCACAGCCAATTATCTAAAACATACGCTCATAGGCGACCCGGAAGTCGACCAGATGTTGGAAGAATGCGCCTCCCTGGAACGCGCAGATATGCAACGGTTCATCCACGCAGGCATGGAGCAGGACGAGGATGTCCTTGCTAAAGCCCCGTCCGTCATGCGGGAGTTCTTCAAGAGCTTGGAATCTCCCCCTGACTGGTTTGATATCGAAGCCACCCGCCCGGGCATCCGGAGCTTCCACCGGAATTCGCCACTCATACTCGGCGGCATGGTTGGCGGCGTGCTCGTGGAAGGGTTCGCCACCAACATCAGCAAGTCGTTCTTCCTGACGGGCCGGATCCGGGACCAGGGCGTCCGGCGGCTGAAGCAGAACAACCGGCACATGCTGGAGATATTCTTGCCCGGTGGGCTGGACAGGCAAGGCGACGGTTTCAAGCTCTCGGTTCGCATCCGGCTGGTGCATGCGCAGGTCCGCCGCCTGTTCAACCTGTCGCGGGAATGGGAACACGAGGCCTGGGGCGTGCCGGTGAGCGCCGCGCACTGTGGTTGGGCGCTCAGCGCATTCTCGGCGCGCCTGCTGTATCACGCGACCAGGTTAGGCGCCAGGTTCGATGCGGAAGAGCGTGCGAGTTTCATGCAGGTCTGGCGGTATTCCGGTTATCTCATGGGCATCCCTGACACCATCCTTCTGGAGGATGAACAGGACGCTCTCGCTCTGTTCAGGGTTGGGCTCATGTGCGAGCCTCCTCCGGGTCTCGAATCGGTCGTAATGGCGAACGCACTGATCAATGCCGCTCCACTCGTGATCGGACAGGCGGAGCCGGAACAACGGCGCGGACTGGCGAAGTACGTCTACCACGTATCCGGCGCCTTGATCGGCAAAGAGATGGCACGCGCCTTGAGCTACCCCAATACGCAGACCTGGGGCGTACTTCCGTTGTTCCGCATGGACGTGCGGTACAAGCAGTTGATGGGGAAGCTCTTCCCGAAGCGTGCGGGCCGCATGAGGTCGAACGACTTCACCGGCCTGCTCGGGGCGTCTGCGTACGATGACGTTGGGATCAGCTACGCAACGCCTGACCAAGCTCATGCGGAGGAGTCGGCGTTCTGGTAGGGGCTCCCTTCCGGTCCCTACCGCCGCACCTTCGCCCACGCCACTACCAGCACGCCCAGCGCTGCGAGTCCGCCCATCAGCCACAGGTCCAACCCGGTGACGATTCCCAGCACGGCGTAGAGCGTTAGTCCGATCCCCGCTCCCACGCCCGTGTTCCGCAGGATGAAGATCATCGCAACCCCGAGCGCCATCGACGGGAGCGCGATGATCCACGCAACCCCGAAACATCCGCCCGCGAGCGTTGCGAGACCCACGCCGCCCGGCAGCCGCGACAACCCCAGCAGCGGCCAGTTGTGTCCCGCCATAGCCGCGGCGAGCGCAGGCAGAGCGAGAGCATCCTCCGCGCCGATGGCGTTCGCCAGAGCAACGGCCGCCGCCCCCTTGCCTGCGTCCCCCACGAACACAAGTACTCCCCACTGACGCCCGACCTGCCGGAAGACGTTGGCCGTCCCCGCTATCCGCGTATCCACATCACCGATGGCGATGCCCTTCCGCCGTGCGGCAAGGTACGCCCACGGGAGCGAACCGAGCAGATAACCGGCGACGATGGAGACCGCAACCGCAGCATAGACCGGCATGGGCGTAGTCTAGCGCACGCCCAAGCGTTTCCTGGCGGCGCTGCGGAGGAGCGCACTGCCCGTCGCGTGCGGCCTGTGGTAGTCTCCGACCGCTAATCCCTACTGACACAGGACCGAGATGAAGGCTATCGCAGTAGACACTGGCGGCACGTTCACGGACATGGTCATTCTGGACCAGGACACCGGCGCCCTCTCGGTGCTGAAACTTCCATCCACGCCCGACGAGCCCGGCAGGGCCATCATCGACGGCATCCGCGAGACCTTCGTCAATGGCGTCGCCCCCGCCGACGTGCTCTCCCTCTCCCACGGCACCACAGTCGGCACAAATGCACTGCTCACTGGCGCGGGCGCGCACGTGGGCCTGTTTGTTACCGAGGGATTCGGCGCCATCAACGACGTCTGGCATCTCGCGCCCAGCGAGGACTCCTCGCGTGCCACGAGCGTCTACGTGGAGAAGAAGCCCCCCGTCCTCCCGCGCTACCGCCGCGAGGCGAAGGAGCGCGTGAACTACAAGGGCGAGGCCGTCATTCCGCTGGACGAGGACGCCGCCGTTGAAGCGGTGCGCTCCCTCGGACGCCGGGGCGTCGAGTCCATCGCCGTTGTGCTGCTCTTCTCGTTCCTGAACCCGGCCCACGAGGAGCGCATCGCCGAGATCATCGAACGCGAACTCCCGGGAACGACCGTCTCGATCTCCTCGAAGGTGCTTCCCCAGATGCGCGAGTTCCCACGCCTCAGCACGACGGTCGCGAACGCCTACATATCGCCGAAGATGGGCACGTACCTCGCTACCCTGGAGGAGCGCATCCGCGCCGAGAAGGTCACGAGCGACGCCCTTTACGTTATGCAGAGCAACGGCGGCGTCGCCCGCATCGGCAGCGTCACGCCGGTAACGACCGTCCTCTCCGGCCCATGCGCCGGAGCCATGGCTGCGATGGCCGTCGCGTCAACCGCAGGGTTCGACAATGTCGTATCGCTGGACATGGGAGGCACGAGTACGGACATCGCCCTTGGCCAGCAGGGGCGCGTCCTCGAGACGACGAGCGGACGCATCGGCGACTGGGAGCTCGCGGTCCCCATGCTCATGATCAACACCATCGGTGCGGGCGGCGGCACCATTGCAACCGTCGAATCCGGCGGCGGACTGCGCGTCGGCCCGGAGAGCGCCGGCGCCGACCCCGGCCCCGTGGCCTACGGCAAGGGAGGCGTGCAGCCGACCGTTACCGACGCGAACCTCGTGCTCGGTTTCCTCAACCCGGAGTCGAAGCTCGCCGGACGCGTGAGCCTCGACCGCGACGGTGCCGAGCGCGCCATCGCGGAGATGGCCGGACGGCTTGGACTCGGCACGCTGGAGACGGCAGAGGGCATCATCCGCATCATCAACGCCAAGATGGAGGAGGGCATCCGTGCCGTCTCCACCGAGCAAGGCTACGACCTCCGCGATTTCGTCCTCGTGGCCTTCGGCGGAGCAGGGCCGGTGCCGTCGGGCAGACTGGCTGCCGACCTCAAGATGTCGAAGGTCATCGTCCCGCCCGCACCCGGCGTCACCTCGGCGCTTGGCCTGCTCATGGCCGACCCCCGCCACGACTACGTCCGCTCCCGCCTTCGCCTCATGTCCGAAATGGACGCAACCGAACTGACCGCCACCATGCAGGACCTCCGTGCGCAGGCTGAAGTCGAGTTCACGTCCGAGGGCTATGCGCTGGACCAGCTAGTGCTGGAGTTCGGCATAGACGTCCGCTACCTCGGCCAGGGCTACGAGCTCACGATACCGCTGGGATCGGAGAGCGAAGTCTCGCAGCAGGACGTAGCCACCGCGCGAACGCGCTTCGACGCGATGCACGAGCAGATGTTCGGCCACGCCGCGGCGGACGAGGAGGCCGAGGCTGTCAACTACAGGCTGCGCGCCTCCGCCATCGTTCCCAAGGCAACGCTCAAGCGGCAGGCGCACGCCGACACCGACGCACGGGTCGCGCGCGTCGGCGAGCGGGACGTCTGCTTCGACAGCGCGCAGGGCTTGGTGCCCTGTCCCGTCTACGACCGCTCCCTCCTCGCTCCCAACCACCGCTTCGACGGCCCCGCAATCGTTGACCAATTGGATTCGACAACCGTCGTCTACCCCGGCCAGCGCGCCCTCGTGGACGACTACCTGAACATCATCATCGACGTGACCTAGGGAGGTTCCGCCATGGCACGCGTAGACCCCATCACCTACGAGGTCCTCAGGGCACGGCTGGACGGCATCGTCCGCGAGATGGAGAAGGCCGTCTTCCGCACCGGCTACTCCACCATCGTCCGCGAGTCGCACGACTTCAGCTGCGGCGTGCTTGACAGGCAGGGGCGGCTCGTCGGCCAGTCGTTCCACCCCGGACACATGGCCGCCTACCCGGAGTCGATCAAGGGGCTGCTGCAGTTCTACAGCCTCGACGAGATGGCCGAAGGCGACGCCTTCCTTGCGAATCACCCCTACTACAGCGGGTGCCCTCATGCCAACGACATGGTCATCATGACGCCCATCTTCTACGAGAACGAGGTCATCGGCTTCGCCGCGAGCATGGGCCACACGCCCGACATCGGCGGCGTTTCCGCCGGCAGCCGCAACGCCACCTCCCGCGACATCTTCGGCGAGGGTCTGCAGATCATGCCCGTGCGCTACATGCGCAACTACGAACTTGTGCAGGACACCGCGTCGTTCGTGCGCGCCAACAGCCGCGTGCCGGAGATGATGATTGGCGACCTCTCCGCCAAGGCCGGCGTCTGCTTCACCATCGGCGAGGAGCGTGTGAAAGACGCCCTCCGCACCTACGGCAAAGAGACGCTCCTCCAGATGTTCGAGGACCTCGGCGAGCGCACGGAGCAGCAGGCCCGCGAGTACATCTCCCATTGGAAGGACGGCGTCAGCGAGTCCGAGACCTGGGTGGACGACCCCTCGAACCCCGGCAAGCCCATCCGCCTCCACGCAGCCGCCATCAAGGAGGGCGACCGGCTCATCGTCGACTTCACCGCCACCGGCGACCAGGCCGCAGCCCCCATCAACGTGCGCGAACCGTTCATCCGTGGCCTCGTCTACAACGGCGTCATCTGCATGACCGACCCCTACCTGCCCATCAACCACGGACTCGCGAACGCCATCGAATGCCGTTTTCGGCCGGGCAGCATCATCTCGCCGGAGTTCCCGGGCCCCGTCGGCTTCTACTCCAAGACCATGGCCATCGCTGAGAGCGTCATCATGACCGCCGTCGCGAAGGCTGCCGGACAGCCCACGCTTGCGCACGGCTCCACGCAGAGCTCCATCGTCATCGGCTACCAGGGCGACGGCGACCGCCAGTACGTGCAGTACGAGCTGATGTACGCCGGCGCCCGCGCATTCGACGGCGGCGACGGCTTCTCCGGCGTTGGCGCGCGCGCCAGCGGCGGACGCTTCACGAGCGTCGAGATCATCGAGTCCGAGTTCCCCGTCGACATGACGCGCTTCGAGGTGCTCCCCGACACCGGCGGCGACGGCAAGTCGCGCGGCGGCCCCGGCTACGTGCGCGAGTACAAGGTCCGCTCCGGCGGCCGTCTCTCCGGCGGCGCAGCCAAGCGCGAGGCCGCGGGCATGGAGGGCGGCGGCAACGGCTCGAACGCCTACGTCGTCGTGCACCCCGGAACCGACCGCGAGGAGCGCTACCCCGGCATCGCCTCCAACCTCGGCATGCAGCCCGGCGAGGTCTTCAGCATCGAGACGGGCGGTGGCGGCGGCGTCCTGCCCCCCGCCGAGCGAGACCGCGAACTGGTCAAGGGCGACATCCAGGACGGCCTCATCACCCCGCAGAAAGCGATGGAGGTCTACGGCCTCACCGAGGCGGAGGTTGCCGAAGCCCTGGCGGACTGAGTCGGAAGCAAAACTGCAACTGGTATCACGGTCAACGTACGCGCTTCAGTTCTTTCAGCGCAGGCAGAAATCTCGTTGGCAAGTTCCAACGACTTCTCCGCGAGGCTGGCCCAGGTGCTGACTCGGTGCCGCTTGAATACTGCCCGAGTCCTGCGATGCTGCGGGTTTGTGTAATAGTCGGCTTGGACGCGCAGTTCTCGCAGTTCATCAAGCCTGCGGGATAACCGCGCATCAGGGATGGCATCGATGACTGCCCTGTGCATCGACTCGGTGGCCCTCATACTGCCCCCATCACTACCGAACAGGTTGTCGCGTGCCATCAAGAAGCAGGAGTAGTAGGCGCGGCTCGCCGCGCACCGGTAGTCCTCCTCCTCGCCGTGTTGAACGAGACGAGAGGCAAGCGCAAGGAATCGTTCGGGGTCGAACATGAAGGGGCGTCAGTCGGTCCAGTTGAAGAAGAGTCGCATCCCGCGCAGCGCTGTCTTCCGGCTCTTCGCCTCGAGACCCTCTGCCCACTGCTGATAGTCATCTTCGACCTCATCCCAGAAGGCAAAGACCTGCCTGGAAGTGCCCGCGGTGTCCACGACGATGATTACCTGAGGATGTTCTTCAAGCATGTCGTCGCCTACGTCCAGATAGGCGCCTTCGACGGGGAATCCCTCTGCCAGCGCCTTAGCACGCACAATCGCCCACGCTTCGTCGGCCAGCCGCCGCACTGTCGGCGTCAGCGCCCGGTGCCGCATCGAACCATCGAGCGGCGTGTCCGCAGAGATCGTGGGATGAGCGACCATCCTCGTGTTACCTCCTGCACCCTGGGCAAGCGGCCGGGCAGCGGCCTGACAGGTCGGATGCCAAGCCCCAAAGGGCGCGACACCAGTGTACTATACCCCCAACGCTCCAGCGGAGGTGTGCGATGGCGTTCGATCTGCTCATCAAGGGCGGCCTCGTGGTGGACGGCACGGGCGATTCCCCGCAGGTTGCCGACGTCGGCATCGTGGACGGCCGCGTCGCCGCCGTGGGGCAGTTGGACGGCCCCGCGTCGCGCGAGATCGACGCCAGCGGCTGCGTCGTCACCCCCGGCTTCATCGACCACCACACCCACTACGACGGGCAGGTGACGTTCGACCCGCTCTGCACCTTCTCCTGCTACAACGGCGTCACGACCGTCGTCAGCGGCAACTGCTCCCTGACGCTCGCGCCCGTGCGCGAGGGCGACGAGCCCGCGCTCGCCGGGATGCTCGCGAAGGTCGAGGCCATCCCCTACGACGTGCTGATGAACGGCGTGCCGTGGGGTTGGCGCACGTTCGGCGACTACCTTGGCTCGCTCGACAGCAACCTCGGCATCAACTACGGCGTGATGGTCGGTCACTCCGCGGTCCGCCGCTGGGTCATGGGCGCCGACTCCCAGGAACGCGAGGCCACCGGCGACGAGATCGAGGCGATACAGGCCGCGGTGCGCGACAGCGTCGAGGCAGGCGCTCTCGGCATATCGTTCGACCGCAATCCTCGGCACGCTGGCATGGACGGCAAGCTCCTCCCTGCGAACGTCGCCTCCATCGACGAGTTGTACGCCGTCGCTGGCGCGCTGCGCGACCTCGACACCGGCGTCATCCAGGTCGGCGACCCGACGGACCTCGAGCTGACCGAAGGCATCTGCACGAAGATGTCGGAGATCAGCGGTCGTCCCGTGACCTACCTCTCCATCACGCAGAGCGTGCTGCGCCCGGACAAGTGGCGGGAGCACCTCGCTCACCTCGCGGATGTCGCTGCGTCCAGCGCAGCCCGCATCTACCCGCAGATCAACCCGCGCCCCGGCCTGCGCTTCTTCCAGATGGACAGCGCGGAGTTCTTCAACTTCATGCCCACCTGGAAGCGCATCATGAACAGCAGCACCGAGGAGCGCGTCGCAGCGTTCGCCGACGCCTCTCTCCGCCCGCAGCTCGCGAAGGAGGTCGCGGAGCGCAGCGACACCACCGCGCTCGGCTTCTCCGGGCGGTGGGACCACGTCGTCATCGTCAAACCTGCGCTGGAGAAGAACAAGGGCCTGGCGGGCATGACCGCCGCCGAACTCGGCACGCAGCGCGGCATCAGCCCCATGGACGCCTTCCTCGACCTCGCCGTCGAGGAGGAGATGAAGACGTGGTGCGCGCGCAACCAGCAGAACAACGATGACGATGCGATGGCCGCCATCCTCAACGATGAGCACACGCTCATTGGCCTGTCGGACTCCGGCGCGCACGTCGTGCGGGAAGGCGGCTACGGCTACGGCGTCCACTTCCTCAGCCACTGGGTGCGCGACAAGGGCATCATGCCGGTAGAGGAGGGCGTGCGCCGCCTCACCTCGTTCCCCGCTGACGTCTTCGGCACGCCGGGACGCGGCAGGCTCACCCCCGGTTGCAAGGCCGACGTGCTCGTGATGGACTACGAGAACCTCGGCCTCGACCCTTCCGAAGAGGCCTACGACCTCCCCGGCGGCTCCATGCGGCTCAAGCAGGTTGCGCACGGCATCCCCTACACCATCGTCAACGGGCAGGTGCTGCTCGAGGACGGAGTGCACACCGGCGCGCTTCCCGGCCACGTCGTCCGCAACTCGCGGTACGAGGCGAAGAACGGGAACGGAGCGGCGGGCTAGATTTTGTCCTGGGTAGTCATCGCGCTTGCGGGTGCGGCGATCTCCGGGATCGTCAGCATCTTCGACAAGACCGTCATCTACCGCTACGCGACCACGCCCCACACGCTGCCGCTGCTCATCGGCATCGCGCAGACGTTTGTCGGGGTCGTCGTGCTGGCCGCCGTCCGCGTGCCGGACGGGGCGGAGTGGGAACCCGTACTCTGGGCGCTCGTATCCGGCGTGGTGTTCGGCCTCAGCGCGCAGTTCCTGATACGCGTTCTGTACTGGAATGAAGTGTCGCGCACCATCCCGGTCTTCCAGAGCTACCCCATCTTCACTGCCATCTACGCCTTCTTCTTCCTCGGGGAGAACCTGGGCTTGGTCGAATGGCTGGCGGTGGCCGTTGTTGTCGCAGGGGCGGTGCTGATCTCGTTCCGGCCCGGGTCCGCTTCCCTCCGCGGCATCCTGACGGACAAGGCGTTCGTGTTGCTCATGATTGGCAGCGCCATCCACGGCAGCGCGCACATATTCGGCAAGGTGGCGGTGGACGAACTGCCGGTGCTGTTCACACATGCCATCCGCTCACTCGGACTCGGAGCCGTCTTTTTTGCCTTCAACCTGCGAAGCGGCTCCGTGGACGACGTGCGCACGTTCGTCCGCACCCGCAGCCCGGCGCTGCGGTTCGTCGCCATGAACGAACTGATCATCGCCACGGTAGGGCTGCTGCTCCTTCTCTGGGCGCTGGCGCTCGGCCCCGCTGCGCTGGTCACTGCGCTGTCCGGTGCCCGCGCTTTCTTCCTCGTGGTCTACAGCACGGCGCTGGCTCTCGTCTGGAAGGGCGCCCTCGGTGAAGTCACGACGCCCGGCGTCATCGCGGTCAAGCTCCTCTCGACCGGTCTCATCGTGGCTGGCGTCGCCGCGATCGCACTGGGGAGTGCATAGCGGATGTCATGGGTGGCGATCGTGCTAGCGGGCGCGGCGCTCGCCGCCTGCATCGGCATCCTTGACAAGACCATCATCCACAACTACGCGCGCACGCCGAGCACGGAGCCGCTCGCCATCGGCTTCACCATGCCGCTCGTCGGGACCACGCTGCTCCTCGTCTTCGGCATCCCGGAGTCGGCCACGTTGGAAACGGTGCTCCTGGCGCTCGCCTCGGGTGCGTTCTACGGCCTGGGCGCTCACATCCTCATCCACTCGCTGTATACGCGGGAGGTCTCCCGCGCCATACCCGTCTACCAGACCTATCCCATCTTCACCGCGCTTATCGCGTTTTTCTTCCTCGGCGAGCGGCTGGGCGCTGTCGAATGGCTCGCCGTACTCGCCGTGGTCGCCGGCGCGGTGCTCATCTCGTCTGGCTCCGGCGCGTCACGCGGCTTCCTGCCGGACAAGACGTTCATGCTGCTCATGCTCGGCAGTCTCATAGAGGGCAGCTCCTTCGTTCTCGGCAAGTCGGCGGTGAACGAGCTGCCGGTGCTGTTCGCGCACGCGCTGCGCATGTTCGCCCTCAGCGGCGTCCTGCTCGTATTCAACCTGCGGCGCGCTCCGTTGGACGACCTCCTCTCGTTCTTCCGCACCCGCAGCCCCGCGCTCGGGTATATGGCCGTCAACCAGTTCTTCGTGGCCAACGCGAGCCTCTTCCTGCTCCTCTGGGGACTCTCACTCGGCCCCGTCACGCTCGTCACCGCGCTCTCCAGCCTGCGGACGTTCTTCCTCGTCGTCTTCACCATCGGCCTCTCGCTCGTGTGGCGGGGTGCGCTCGGCGAAGTCACGACGCGCGGCACGGTCACGGTCAAGCTCGCCTCCACCGCCCTCATCGTCGGAGGCGCCGTCGTCATCGCCCTCGGCAGCGGATGACACACATGTCGCCGCTGTGACATTTGCCTCTTACCCGGTCGACTCTGCGTTAGTTACGCTGGAGACATGACTACGCGCCCGGCATCACCCATAGACCGCGTCTATAGCTCGCCCCGCTGCTATAGACAGGATCTATGGGTCGGCGCGGCAACTTTTGAAATCGTTGAGCACCTTGTTCGGTCTTCTCGGGAAGCAGGCCGTGGCCTTGCGCACAGCGGCACAAGATGCTCAAGATGCTCAGATAGGGGGACCGGTTTGCTCGTAACGCAGTGAACAAGGTGTTCAGGATTCAGGCAGCGTTGAGCACCTTGTTCGAGCCACCCTGTGGCTGCCTGCAACCTGTGCAAGAATGAGAATCCCGCCGATGAGCAGCAACACACCCGCACGACGCTTCACTCTCTACCCGTCCTTCCGCGGATGGTGGATCGTCGGCGTCTCGTTCCTCGCACTCTTCACCCACGGCGCGGCCACGAGTTACCTCTTCGGCCTGCTCGTCGTCCCGATGGAGAACGACCTCGGCTGGAGCCGCACGACGCTCACGGGCGCGCTCACCGTCGCCACGTTCGTCTCCGCCGGGCTCGGCATGGTGCTCGGCCCGTTGTTCGACAGGAGCGGCGCGCGGCTCGGCATGACGCTCAGCGCCCTGTTCGGCGGCGCGTGCCTCCTGCTGCTGGCGTTCACGGACGTACCATGGGCGTACTACCTGCTGCTCGGCGTCGGAGTCGGCGCGGCGCGGACGGGACTGGAGATCGTGGGCCCGCGCACGGCTATCGCCAACTGGTTCATCCGCCGCCGTGCTGCCGCGTTCGCCTGGTCCAGCGGCGGACGTGCCGCGTTCGGGTTCCTGATGGTCCCCGTCTTCGCCATCCTCATCGAGCAGACCTCATGGCGTTCAGGATGGGCCGTCCTCGGCGTCGTCGAGATATTCATCCTCGCCCCGCTCGTCTGGGTCATCGTACGCCGCAGGCCCGAGGACTATGGGCAGTTGCCCGACGGCGACCTTCCCGGCACCGTGCGGACGTCGGCGCGAGAGCGGTCGCGCACCGTCGCTGACGAGGACAGTTGGACGCTGCGGGAGGCTGTCCGCACGCGAACGCTCTGGCTCATAGTTATATCGATCATGCTCACCGGGTTCCCCGCCACCGGCGTCATCGCCAACATGGTGCCGTACTTCATCGATGAGGGTCTCACCTCGACGTTCGCGTCGAGCGCGTTCGCGTTCTTCGGCTTCGGCGCGATGCTCGGACGTCCGTTCTGGGGCTATATCGCCGCCCGCTTTGGCGTGCACGCCGGCCTGACGCTCTGGGGGTTCGGCTACTCCCTCTCTATCGCGCTCTACGTCCTGGCGGACACGCCCGCCACCCTCTTCGCTGCCGCGTGGCCGATTGGCCTCGTCATCGGCGGCTCGCAGCAACTGCAGTCGCAGGCGTGGCCGGACTACTTCGGGCGAAGGCACGTCGGCGCTATCACGGGCCTCACCGTCCTGCTCGTCACTCCAGCGATGGCGCTCGGCCCGCTCGTCACCGCGGCCGCCTTCGACCTCACAGGGAGCTACGAGCCGGTGCACACGGCCTACGTCGTAGGTGCGTTCTTCGCCGGGTTCTTCTTCCTCGCCGCCCGCCGCCCGCGGCGGAAATCCTCGTCCCCTCTCCCTGCAAGGGAAGAGGGCTAGACTGAGGGTACTGTGGAGGGGGGGCTGGGAGGCCTGTGACGTTGCGCGTGCGAACGGACCCTGCTACGCCTGCCGTCCCCCGCGACGCCGGAGCGCCAGCACGGCTATCGCCAGCGGGATTGCGACCACCACAACCGCGATGGCAGTGACGATCACTACCGGCCCTTGCCCGAGGATCGAGTCCAACGTGTGGACGAGCCACTCCAGCAGCTCCGAGTCCGTCGGCTCCGAGTGATGCGCGCGTATGCCCACGACCTACGCCTCCGCGAGCCGCATGGGCCGGTAGCGCGCCGAGACCTCCCGCTCCCGCAGCGTCCACGCCATGAACGACGCTCCTCCCAGCATCAGCACCGACACCACCCAGAATGGGTCATAGGAGCCGAAGTAGTCGAAGGAGAACCCGGCCACGAGCACGGCGACTGCCCCCGCGCACATGTGGACCATCGTGAGCATGCCGGTGATGGTGCCGACGTTGCGCACGCCGTACACCTCCGCCGTCAGCGCACTCGTCTGGGGCACCGTCGCCAGCCACGAACTGCCCGCGACGACCGCGAACACCCAAAGCCCCATAGGGGACGGAAATACCAGCAGCGCCAGGAAGCCCAACCCTCGCACCGCGTAGATGACGGTGAGTGCATTCTTCCGTTGTACGCGATCGGAGATGAAGAAGCCCATGATGAGCACACTCGCCATGTTGGCGAAGCTGAGCAGCCCGAACGCGAGAGCGGCAGTCGTCTCGTTGATGCCCTCTGTTTTCGCGAATGAAACGAAGTGCACTGCGATGACCGCCGTAGTCACGCCGCAGACGACGTAGGTGAGCGTGAGCTGCCACATGGGGGCGGAGTGATACGCCTGACGCCAGTGCGACACGGTGAGCGGGCCATCGTATATCTGGGGTCTCCGGGAGCCGTCCGCGTTCGTCGCCGCATCGCCGTCCGGCCTCAGCCCCATGAGGGATGGACGGTCGCGGACCACGATAAACACAAGCGGCAACACCAGCACCAGCATGATTCCTGCGATGACTCCCAGTGCGACCCTCCAGTTGGCGAGCTCCAGGAGGTAGGCCGCGAACGGGATCAGCAGCATCGCGCCGCCGGAGCCGCCTGCTGTGATGACGCTCAGCGCGGCGCCCCGCCTGCGAACGAACCAGCGCGAGATGAGCGGCGTGAGCGGGGTGAACATCGCCCCTGCGTTGGAGAAGGAGGCGAGCGTAGCGTAGAAGAACGCCAGCGCCCAGATGTTGAAGGAGAACGCCATTCCTATGGTGCTTACGCCCAGTACAGCGACGCTCACACCGGCAACCACGCGTGCTCCGTACCGGTCGGCGAGCCCGCCCACCACCGGCTGCGCTACGCCGTTCACCATCCATCCGACGAAGGCAACGGTGGACAGGAACGAGACCGACACCTCGTACTCCTCCGTCCACGACGGGAGGAACAGCCCGAAACTCTGCCGGAAGCCGATGGAGACGAACACCATGAAGAAAACGGCCGCTACGATGTACCAGCCGTAGAAGATTCCGCGTTGCCCCTTCGTACCCGGGGCTCCGCCTAGTGAGCCGTCTGACGCCACACCTGCCCCCTTCACCCGCTCCCGCGATTATACGCGCCGCTCTCTCGTGCCGTTCTGCCAGGCCGGGCTGCCTACAACTCCAGCCGGCGGTATCGCGGGAACGCAATGGTTGCGAAGGCGATGATTACCAGCCCTGCGATGCCCGCGATCAAGAAGGCGTTGTCTACGCCGTACACCCGGGAGAGCCCCCCACCCACCAACCCCCAGAACGGCATCATGCCGATCTCCATCTGGTAAACGCCTATCACGCGGCCCCGCAGCCGGTCCGGCGTCAGCGACTGGACGATGGTCATGTTCATCGTCATCACCACCTGCACGAACATCTGCTGCAGCAGGAGCGCAAGCATCGCCATCCAGAGTTCGTCCACTTGCGAGAGGACGATGACGCTGACCGCCGACAGTACGAAAGCCACGGAGGCGATTACCCCCTTCCGCCGCGCCGAGCTGAACACCGCGATCAGCGTCGTTCCCAGGAACCCGCCGATGCCCATCGCCATCAGGACCAGCCCGAGGTACGTTCCATCCGTGTTGAGCAGGATCTCCGCGGTGTAGACCGGCAACTGGTTGAACACCATCGCCAGCATGGTGATCGACATCGCGAAGGTCATCAGGACGGTGATGCGTGTGGATGGGTCGCTGATGACGCGGGCGAAGCCCTCCTTGAGGTTCTGCAGCGGCGAACTCTCCCGGGCGCGGTTCTGGTCCGTGTTGGAGTACGGCGTCCGCATGCGGGTGACAAGCAGCAGCGCCGCCAGGAAGAGGACGCCCTGGATGAGGAAGTTGACGCCTGGCCCGAAGAAGGCGATGACCAGCCCGCCGACGGCCGGGCCGACGGCGCGCATGAGGTTGAACGACATGGAGATCATCGCCGTCGCGTTCATCAGCGCCTCGCGAGGCACCGTGTTTGCGATGAGCACGTGACGCACCGGGTTGTTCCCTGCCCACAGCAGCCCGAACAACAGCGCGAATACGTACAGGTGCCACAGTTGCTGCAGGTCGTACAGCAGCACCAGCGCGAACCCGAACACGAGCACTGTGACCAGCGCCTGGTCCACCAGCAGCAGCTTCCGCCGGTCGACGCGGTCGGCGATCACTCCCGTCACCGGTGACAGCAGCAGCGGGAGCGTCCGGACGCCGACAACCCCTGCGGTGTGCAGCGCATCGCGGGTGAGGTCGTATGCGAGCCAGCCGAGTGTCACCTGCTGGAACCAGATGCCCCCGGCCACGAGGGCCGTGGTGAACCAGAGGATGCGGTAGTCGGGGTAGTGCAGCGCCTGCCGGGAGACGGCGCTCTGCGTCGCGGACGCGGCTGGCTGCTCGTTCGGAGTACGCATGGGGCTGCCCCACTATACGCCCCCGTTTCCTCCCACCGTTCTGTTCCCGGTTTGGACATGGACAGGGCGGGGTCTATACTCCGCGCAGCAGAAGCTTGGTGCGAAGGAGGAAGGCCATGAGCGCGAACATCGAGCTGGTCATCGACGCCGACGGGCACGTCCAGGAGGACAACGACGGGATCAGAGAGTTCCTGCCTACCCCCTTCCTCAGGGACAGGATGCGGACCATCTTCCCGCCCTTCGATCACTTCCACCGCTACCACCTGATCCACCCGGACCCCGAGCGCGTCAAGCGGGGCGTGGTGGGGCCGGACGAATGGGTGACGTTCCTGGACGACGTCGGCATCGACACCACCGTGCTCTACCCGACGCAGGGGCTCGCTTACGGCAAGATCACCGCCATCGACTGGGCGGTCGCAGCGACACAGGCGTACAACGACTGGCTCCACGCCACCTACTGCGCCCGGGACTCGCGTTTCAAGGGCATGGCGCTGATCCCGATGCAGGACCCCGTCGCCGCGGTCGAGGAGCTCCGGCGAGCGGTGACCGAGCTCGGGATGGTGGGCGCGATGCTCCCCTCGCGCGGGCTGATCGGGCACCTCGGGGCCAAGATGTACTGGCCCGTGTACGAGGAGGCGGACCGTCTGGGCTGCGCGGTCGCGATCCACGGCGGGTGCCACGACGGCATGGGGTTCGACGACCTCAACCGGTACGCGCCCGTCCACGCGATGGGGCATCCGATGGGCGTCATGATTGGGATGGCCAGCATCGTCTTCAACGGCGTGCTGGACCGGTTCCCCAATATGCGGATGAGCTTCCTGGAGGGCGGCATCGGGTGGTTCCTCATGGTGATGGAGCGGTTCGACCGCTCGCACGTTACGCACATCGAAGATGACCCGGAGGGCGAGTACGGCCCGCACGGCGACGAGATACCCAGTGAGTACATCCTGCGGCACATCCGCGAGGGGCGGCTGTACGTTGGGTGCGAGGGCGAAGAGCCTGCGCTCGGGTTCGCGGCGACGCGCTACAGCCCTGACGCATTCCTGTACTCCAGCGACTTCCCCCACGAGGTCACGACGGAGATGTGCAAGCGGGAGATACAGGAAGTACGCGAGAGCGAGGAGTTGGCGGACACCGACAAGGAAGCGATTCTGAGCCGGAACGCCTTGCGCTATTACCGCCTGTGAGACGTTGAACGTACTGGTAACAGGCGGGGCGGGCTTCATCGGCTCCCACCTCGTGGACAGACTCATTGCGGACGGCCATACCGTCGCTGCCGTGGACATCCTGGCCACCGGCAAATGGGCGAACGTCAATCCGCAGGCAGCGCTCTACGAGATCGACATCCGGAGTCCGGCGCTTGCGGCTGCGTTCGAGGCCGCACGGCCGGAGGTCGTCTTCCACGTCGCGGCCCACGCCAGCGTCAGTGAGTCCGTCCGCGACCCGATGCACGACGCCGAAGTGAATGTGCTCGGCACGTTGAATGTCCTCCAGCAGTGCGCCGCTTATGGGGTGGGGCGCTTCGTGTTCAGTTCGACAGGCGGCGCGCTCTATGGCGAACCCGAGCGGCTGCCCGCCGATGAGGAGCATCCCGTCTGTCCGCTCTCTCCGTACGGCGCGTCCAAGGCGGCGGCCGAGGCATACGTGCAAACGCACTGCACTCTCTCGGGCATCCGTTACACCATCCTGCGCTACGGCAACGTCTACGGCCCACGGCAGGACCCTTTCGGCGAAGCGGGGGTCGTCGCCATCTTCGCCAATGCCATGATGGGCGGAAGGCCTCCCACGATCTTCGGCGACGGCTCGCATGAACGGGACTACGTGTACGTGGACGACGTGGTGCGCGCGAACGTGCTCGCGCTCGCGCAGGCCGAGGACGGGGTGTACAACATCGGAACGGGAGAAGGGACGACGGTTGCGCAGGTGTTCGATGCGCTCGCCGGAGCCACGGACTACGGCGGCGACCCGGAACACGTGGCGGAGCGTCCGGGCGACGTCCATCGCATCTACCTGGACGTCCGCCGTGCGGAGCGAGGGCTCGGGTGGCGTGCGTCCGTGTCGCTTGAAGAGGGCATACGTTGCACCGTCGATGCGATGCGTGAGGCGGAGGCAGGCAAAGAGTGACGTTCGACTGTTCGCGCTCGCGTTGACAGCGGTGCCGTCAGCCCGACTATGATGGCGCTAGTTCCACGAGGAGTTGATTCGTGAAAGACCTGATCTGGCCATTCAGCAACGCTGAAGACATCGGTTACATCCTCTGGCCAGTGGCCGCCGGAGGCGTCATCGCCACCGGCGCCCTGCTCATCATCCTCAGCTTCGTCTGGCCGTAGGCGCTCCATGGGCGAGGCGCGGTTCGCCACGGTCAACGGCGTACGCACGGCGTACGAAACATCCGGGAGCGGATTCCCGCTGCTGCTGCTCCATGGCTTCCCGCGCACGCGCCGCACGTGGGAGCAGATAACCCCCGCGCTATCAGAGCGGTTCACCGTCGTCGCACCGGACCGTCGAGGCTACGGCGACTCCGAGCGCATCGCTGACCCCTCCGCCTACGGACTCGCGTCGATGGCGGCCGACGCGATCGCGCTGATGGACCATCTGGGCCATGAGCGATTCATCGTCGTGGGGCACGACAAGGGCGCCCCCACTGCGAGGCGCATCGCCGCTGACCTGCCGGAGCGCGTCGTTGGCATGGTGCAGATCGACTCTGGGCCGCAGGGCGTTGGCGCGGAGCGCCGCGACCCGAGCGGTCGGCAGTGGTACTTCGATTTCTTCCGCCAGCGGAATGTGGCGGAACCGATCGTGAACGCGATACCGGAGCTGTTCTTCGGCCTCTTCCTCGACCGCAACCCGCACCTTTCACCGGAGGAGCGCGCCTTCTACGTGGAGATGTTCTCCCGCCCCGGCACGGCGGACGCGGTCATCTGGGACTATCGCCTCGCGCTGGAGGAGGACCCGGACTACTGGCGCGGAGAGGTCGCCGCAGGGCGGAAGATCACCGTGCCGGTGCTGTCCATCTGGGGCGGGTCAGGGCCGTCGGCGAACGCAGATGTGCTCGGCGCATGGCGGGAAGTTGCAGACGACGTTCGCGGCTGGCCCGTCGAGGGCAGCGCGCACTACGTGCAGGAGCAGCAACCGAAGGCGACCGTTGCCGCTATCCTCGGCTTCGCCGACGAGTTGGGCCTGCCGTAGGGCAGACCCCGTGCCTAGCGGGCCGTCGCAGCCTCCTGGACCTGCCGGGCCTCGTCCGCCTTCGCGAAATCCGCCTCGCTGAAGTTATACAGCGTCGCGCCGCCGTAGAGGATGGCCTCCGCCGTCTCCCGCGACACGCCGTTCACGAGGTTGTTCGACACATTCGGGAAGTTGGAGTCGAAGTGCGGGTAGTCGGTTGAGATGCACATGCGGTCTGCGCCGATGAGCGACGCGGTCGCCTCGATCTCAGGCTCGCTACCCTCGACGGCGGCCCAGCAGTTGCGCCGGAAGTACTCCTTCGGCGTCAGCGAAAGGTAGGGTGCGTGGGTATCCAGGTACTGCGGGTAGTCCCACTCGATGCGGCTCAGAAGCCCTGGCGCCCATGAGTTCTGTGCCTCCAGGAAGCCGACGCGCAGGTTGGGGTGGAACTCGAAGGTGCCGCCGATGATCATCGCTACCAGGGCCTGCTGCATCTCTATCCAGTGACTCGCAACGTGCCGGTAGAAGCGGTTCTCACCGTAGAGCGTGTTCATGTTGGAGTACCACGCACCAGTGCCCTCGTGGAATCCCCACGTCACGTCGAGCTCCTCGTGCAGGCTGTAGAGCGGCTCCCAGTAGTTGGAGTGCCAGAAGCGCCCGTTCACGAGGTTGGGACGCATGAAGGAGCCGACCGCACCGAGCTCGGTCACGCAACGGCGCAACTCCTGGCAGGCGAGGGTTACGTCGTGGAATGGCAGCATCGCCGCGAACTTCAGCCGGTCGGGGCTGTACTGGCAGAAGTCGTAGATCCAGTTGTTGTACGCCTGGCAGAGCGCGTACGAGAGAAGAGGGTCCATGCCATTCCGCGCGATGAGTCCCAGTCCCATGGTGGGGAAGAGGACGGCGATGTCCACGCCCTCCATCTCCATCCCCATCACCTGAGCGACAGGGTCGTAGTTGCGCTCGATGGCGAAGCCCAGGTACGGCGCGGAGCGCGAACCGGAGAGCGGCTGGCGCTGGTTGGAGGAGACGTTCTTACTGCGCTTCCGGTACTGCTGGAGGTCGTCGTCGCCGGCGCGGGAGAGGCCGTCGATCACCACATTAGAGCCGCCCGCGCGCCCTGGAGCGCTGATGACGCGGTCCTTGAACTTCGGGTCGAGGTACCGGTCGAAGATGTCTGCCGGTTCCATCACGTGCATGTCGCAGTCAACGAACCGCATGCCGTCCTTCATTGTGTCTCCTCCGTACTGGCAGTGAGTCGTGCCTCGTAGAGTATAGCGAGTTGCTGTGCGCTGTCGCTCTCGGCTACCTTTCAGGGAAGAACGTGACCGCCAGCGTTGCTCGCGAAACGCCACCGTTCGAACTGGTGCTCATAGATACAGCCCCCAACGTCTCCTCGAGCATGCCCTCTGTTCGTCGGTCAATGCCCCCTGCATCGGACACCAGACCAACTATCCCCTTGAGACCGATGTAGGCCAGCATGTCCCGGTCGCCTGGAAGGCTAGCCGTGGCCCGGCGGTATTCGCCGTCTGTGGCGAGTGCGCCACCCTCGCCCTGCTGCCGCGACACCACTGTCTCAATCGCGCGCTCCGTTGTGCCGAACGTAAGGAATCCTCCGTGCAGTACGTAACCAAGGTCGTAACCGATGTCATCTGAGTCGCGCAGGTCCAAGATGCGTGCGTTACGCTCGGCTCCAACGTTGGCTGAATCGAAGTCAAGGTCGAACTCATCCTCCAGCCATGAGGCGATTTCAGTGAGCGCCTCGTCCAGTTCGTCAGCGTTCTCTGGCCTGTAGGACACCATCGCTACAGCGTCCAGCGGTCTCTCCAAGTCACTGGGGACGTGTAGCACACTGGCAATGGCAGTTCCTTCGAGATGCTTGAGCAGGTCTGTTTCAATGTCGAATCTGGCCAGCCTGCTCCCTGCCCACAGCCCTATGTCCAAGGCGTCGGCGAGAGTTGCATCACGTCCTAGGGGTTCAGGCTGGGGTTGTGCCGACGCCTCCCTGGCCGAGCGGTCGATCTCCTCGAACCAATCGAGTTGCGTGTCTGGAGGGATGCTTCCCAGTACCTCTTCCCAGAGGTCATCGCCGTAGAGGTCTGCTATGCCGCACTCACGCAGCGATTCCCGCCATTCCCCGATTGTGGGGTTGAACGATACGGCTGCGAAGCCAAGCGCATCCGCTGGCAGCAGTTCGGCGGCGTTCGGAAGTTCGGGCGCTGCTGGCCAGCCACTGCTGGTGAGCGGTGACGCAACTTCCGCTACAATTCCGCGCTCGAATGCTCCCAAGGACATTACCACCCAGTTGGGTATGGAGGTGAGCAAGTCTCCACAAGCAGTTTGCTCGCCGGCAGTCCCCAGTTCTGCGAGTTCCACCGCTGCCGCATCTTCAATAGCGTCGAAGAGGTTCTCGTAATCCACGTACGTAGACATGAAGCGGCGTTTGGGTAATGCGGCGCGCGCCTCTTGGAAGGCTTCATCCGAGGCTAGGGTGCGTTCCTGTTTACCGCTCACCCTGTCCAAGACGGTCTTAAGTATGTGCTCGGCGGATGCGACTACGAGCAGACTCTCGGACAAGGCCAGAGATAACTCAAAATCGTTCCTTCTGGACTCATCTACCCAGGTATCGAAGTCCTCGTAGTCGTCTCTATCGAAATCAAGGCCGCCGTCTTCTTCGAGGCGGTCGAGCACCTTGTCAATGAAATCCTCGGCAGCCCCACGGTTTCGCACATCCACAGTTCCGGCAACGTCGATGGTTCCGTCTCGGCTGTCAAAGTTCATCGCCGCTACAGATATCTCTGTCCCGAGCCATGCGCCCAAGTCCTCCGGCTCTACGTCGAATTCATCTTCAATGGCGTCTTCAAGTTCTTCCTGCCATTCGCGGACTGTTGAGAAGTCCTGCATCCGGCTGAACATCTCTGTCATATGCCGACGCTGTCCGCCACCAGGATTGAGCGTCATCCACGAATACGCGATGACGTTTGCCGGGTAGTAGCGTGCTGAATGCTCGGGCGGGTCCGACACGAACGGAATCGCGAAGTATCCCAGGTAGACTCCGGTCCCATATCCGATCCCACCGACTAATGCGAGTCCCGCTATCGCGGCTGCGACTTTCAGGCTGAAGGCTGTAATCAATACGAGGCCTCCACCTCTGCAATGAACTTCCGCACATGCGGGATCATCGTGTCCGCCACTTGGAATGCCTGCGCGTGCGTGTGGTCAGGCAGTGAGAGAAACGAGGCGTTGGGGGCCAGCGAGGCGCACCGCTTGGCCGGCTCGTGATTGCGTATGTCCTTGGTGCCCGCGTACACGAACGTAGGCAGCGTCATGTTGACGATGTCCTCGTCCGGCGCTCCCCAGTCCAGATTCGCGAGTTGCTGCGCAGCGTAGGCGTCTTTGTCGTTCGCCAGCAGGCGTTCGCGCTGCTGCTCGGAGAGCGGCCCGGCGTCCATCTCCATCGCGGTGACGTACACATCCATGCCCAGCCGCATGATCTTCGCGCGGGCCTGCCAGCGGGCGCGGTCGAAATCGGGGACCGGCAGGGGGATGACCGGGTAGGAACCGAGGACGAGGGCGTGGAAGCGGTGTGGGGCAAGCATGCCAAGTGCCCAGCCGATGCTGGCGCCCATGGAGTAGCCCCAATAGAACGTCTGCTCGATGCCGATGTCGTCAAGCACGGCGGTAACGTCGGATACCTTCAGTTCGCGTCCGTAGTCCGCAGGGTCGGTGAGCTTGTCGCTCTGGCCGAAGCCGCGGGAGTCGATGAGGATAAGCCGGAACTCACCGGAGAGGGCCGCCGTGTAACCTGCGTTGTGCCAGTTCTTCGTGCTACCGCCCATGCCGTGCATGAGCACGAGCGGGGGCGCGTGAACCGGCGCATCGTCGTTCACCTCGTAGTGGATGCGGACGCCGTTGTTGTCGATGAACCGGTCTTCGAATGCCATGGCGTAGCTCCTTGGCTTCAGGTAGGCCTTAGCGCGTGCCCTCAACCCCTGCGATGAACTTCCGCACGTGTGGGATCATCGTGTCCGCCGCCAGGAACCCCTCCATGTGCGTATGGTCCGGCAGCGAGAGGAAGGACGCATTGGGGGCGAGCGACGCGCAGCGCTTGGCTGGTTCGTGGTTGCGCCTGTCCTTCGTGCCCGCGTAGACGAACGTGGGCAGCGTCATGTTGACGATGTCCTCATCCGGTGCGCCCCAGTCGAGGTTTGCGAGCTGCTGTGCGGCGTAGGCGTCCTTGTCATTTGCCAGCAGGCGTTCGCGGTCGGTGTCTGGGAGTGGCCCGGCGTCCATCTCCATCGCGGTCACGTATACGTCCATTCCGAGCCGCATGATCTTCGCGCGAGCCTCCCAGCGGGCGCGGTCGAATTCGGGAACGGGCAGAGGGATGACTGGGTAGGAGCCGAGCACGAGGGCGTGGAAGCGGTCTGGGGCAAGCATGCCGAGCGCCCAGCCGATGCTCGCGCCCATCGAGTAGCCCCAGTAGAACGCCTTCTCTATGCCGAGGTCATCCAGCACAGCTGTCACGTCGGATACCTTTTGCGCGCGTCCGTAGTCCGCTGGTTCGGTGAGCTTGTCGCTCTGGCCGAACCCTCGGGAGTCGATGAGGATCTGCCGGAACTCGCCGGAGAGCGCTGTCGTGTAGCCCGCGTCGTGCCAGTCCTTCGTGCTCATGCCCATGCCGTGCATGAGCACAAGTGGCGGAGCGTCTTCCGGCGCGTCGTCCACCTCGTAATGGATGCGGACGCCGTTGTTGTCGATGAACCGGTCTTCGAACGGCATTGCGCTGCTCCCTCGTATACAAGTCTCTCTAGCGCGTGTCTTCAACCATGGCGATGAATTCCCTGACATGCGGAATCATCAGGTCCGCCGCCATGAAGGCGGACATGTGCGTGTGCCCTTCCAGTGGCAGGAATCTCGCGTTGGGCGCGAGGGACGCGGAGCGCTTGGTGAGCGTGTGGTTCCGGGGCATGGGGTAGTCATCGTCGGTGCCGGAGTAGACGAGGGCGGGCAGCGTCATGTTGACGATGTCCTCGTCCGGTGCTCCCCACTCCAGGTTCGCGATCTGCTGCGCAGCGTAGGCGTCCTTGTCGTTTGACAAGAGCCTGGCTTTACTCTCCTCCGGCAGCGGGCCCTGGTCCATCTCCATCGCGGCGACGTAGACGTCCATGCCCAGACGCATGAGCTTGGCTCGGGCCTCCCATCGCACCCGGTCGATTTCAGGCACATCCGGCGAAAGCACGGGATACGCGCCAAGAACCAGGCCGTGGAAGCGTTCAGGCGCGAGCATACCGACCGCCCAGCCGATGCTGGAGCCCATCGAGAAGCCCCAGTAGTAGGCCTTGCCCACGCCGAGGTCATCCAACACGGCAGTCACGTCGGAGACCTTCTGCGCGCGCCCGTAGACGGCCGGGTCTTTCGGCTTGTCGCTCTGCCCGAACCCGCGCGAGTCGATGAGGACGACCTTGAACTCGTTGCAGAGCTTCTCCGGGTAGCCGGCGTTCCGCCAGTCCTTGGTGCTCATGCCCATGCCGTGCACGAAGACGATGACGGGCGACTCGACCGCCCCTTCCTCCACCTCGTAGTGGATATTGACGCCGTTGTTGTCAACGAAACAATCCTGGTATGGCACGTTGCTTCTCCTTGCTTCTTTGTTGCCTAACGCGAATCCTCAACCATCGCGATGAACTCCCGCACGTGCGGGATCACAACGTCAGCCGAGGCCATCGCGGATGCGTGGGTGTGTCCCTCCAGCGGAAGGAACTTCGCGTTGGGCGCGAGCGACGCCGAGCGCTTCGTGAGCGCATGGTTCCTCGGCATCGGGTACTCGTCCTCGGTGCCGGAGTAGACCAGCGCGGGCAGGGTCATGTTGCGGATGTCCTCATCCGGCGCTCCCCAGCTGATGTTCGCTATCTGTTGAGCGGCGTAGGCGTCCTTGTCGTTCGCCAGCAGCCGGGCCTTGTTCTCCTCCGGCAGCGGTCCCTGATCCATCTCCATGGCGGCGATGTAGACGTCCATGCCGAGGCGCATGAGCTTGGCGCGAGCTTCCCATCGCACGCGGTCGATCTCCGGCACCTCCGGCGACAGCACGGGGTATGCGCCGAGGATGAGCCCGTGAAAATGGTCGGGCGCGAGCATGCCGACCGCCCAGCCGATGCTGGCGCCCATGGAGTAACCCCAGTAGTAGGCCTTGTCGACGCCGAGATCGTCCAGGACAGCGACCACGTCCGACACCTTCTGCGGGCGTCCGTAGTCCTCGGCGTCTTTCAACTTGTCGCTCTGCCCAAATCCACGCGAGTCCATGAGCACGACCTTGTAGTCGTCGCGCAACTTCTCCGGGTAGCCGTGCATCCGCCAGCCCTTCGTGCTGCCGCCCATGCCGTGCACGAAGATGATGACGGGCGAGTCGGCAGGCCCCTCTTCCACCTCGTAGTGGATGCGTACGCCGTCGTTGTCCACGAACCGGTCTTCGTATGACATGTCGCTACTCCTTGCCGTGCTTCCGCTTCTGCGTTCCTCTACCGTCGTCCGCCGTCCGCTTCGATGGCTGTGCCGGTGATGTAGCCCGCGGCGTCGGAGACGAGCCAGAGGACCGTGCCCGCGTGCTCGTCCGGTGTGCCGAGCCTGCCCATCGCGCTGCGGTTGGTGGTTGTGGAACGGACGCTCTCGTGCCACATCGGGCGGTGCGGGGTTTCGATGCCGCCGAGCGCGATAGCGTTGACGCGCACCTCGGGTGCCCACTCGTACGCCATGGACTTGGACATGTTGATCACGCCGGCCTTGGCTGCGCCGTAGGCTGCCTGCCCGGTGCCGGGGTTGACGCCTGCGCCCGAGGCGATGTTGACGATGGCGCCCTTGCCCTGCGCCTTCATGATGGGTTGTACCGCCTTGGAGCACATGAACGCCGTGAGCACGTTCACCCGGTAGCACTCGATGAAGTCGTGTGGCTCCAATTCCATGAGCGGGCCGGAGCGAAATGTCTCGCCCCAGCTGCCGCCGACGACGTTGACAAGGGCGTCGATGCGTCCGAACTCGGCCATCGTCTGTGCGACCATCGCGTCAACCTCGTCCTGGTTACGGACGTCTGCGGTGACACCGAGCGTGCGGCTGCCGATAGCGCGTATCTCATCCACGACGGGATGCACGGGAGCGTGAGGACGTTCCCTGCCGACGGTCACCTGCTCCGGCTCACGCGCCGCTACAACGACATTCGCGCCCTGGCGTGCGAGCGCAAGCGAGATGGCCTTGCCGAATCCCTGCGAGCCTCCCGTGACGATGGCCACACGGTCTGTCATGTCGAAACTTGGCATAGCATCTCCTTCCCTCAGAGCGAGTGGATGATACATCCGCATCGGCGCGGGACTATCGTGCTAGAGTTTACGCGATGAGCGAGGCGGACGAAGCGGCGGTTCTCGCCGCCAACAAGGCGTTCTACGACGCGTTCGGTACACTGGACATCCGCCAGATGGAGGAGGTCTGGTCGCGCGAGGACGTGGTGACGTGCATCCACCCGGGATGGGCTGCGCTCGACGGCTGGGCCGAGGTCATGGAGAGCTGGGAGCGCATATTCGATGGTGCGGCGATGATGACGTTCACCATCACCGGCGCGCAGGCGACTGTCGAGGGCGGGGTTGCATGGGTCACGTGCACCGAGAACCTGACGTCGGTGGCCGGAGGGCGTGTGATGGACGCGCGCATAGAGACGACGAACGTCTTCCGCAGCTGGGGCGGGCGGTGGCTGATGGTGCACCATCACGGCTCGCCCGTGCTCGGCGGGTAGGCGCCAGGCACGATTGACGGCAGAGCGCGGATGATGCAATCTTCACCCGTTAGCAGGAAGAAATGGTCTGGGCACTCTGGGAGGTGAACGATGCTGACCGTAGAGCAGAACGACCGGTTGACTCTGGTGGGCCCTGGGACTCCCATGGGGGAACTGATGCGGCGCTACTGGCAGCCTATCGCCGGGGTTTCCGAATTCAACGAGAACCCCACGAAGGCGATCCGGCTCCTGGGCGAAGACCTCGTCTTGTACAAGGACGAGAGCGGCACGTTCGGTCTCATCGACGCCTCGTGTGCCCATCGCAGGGTCAACATGCTGTGGGGCATCCCCGAACCGAAGGGCCTCCGCTGCTCTTACCACGGTTGGCTGTACGACGAGACCGGCCAGTGCCTGGAGATGCCGGCCGAGCCTGCGGACTCGACCTTCCCAAGCCGTGTGCAGTTGAAGGCCTACCCGGTGGAGACGCTTGGCGGCCTCGTGTTCGCGTACCTCGGTCCGCAGCCTGCTCCGCTGCTCCCCCACTACTACCCATTCGTGGAGGAGGGGAGAGTCAGGAGCATCGGCTGGACGATCGTTACCTGCAACTGGCTCCAGATCATGGAGAATTCGCTGGACCCAATCCATGCTGAGTACCTCCACGGCTACTTCTCCAAGTACGCTCTCCAACGGGTCGGGCTGCTCAAGCACCGTGGCGACATCTATGGCAAGCGCCCGCCGGAAGAGAACGAGGACTTCGGTCCGTACTGGCGGAAGGCAGGCCGAACGATGCGCCACATCTCCGCGTCGACAAGCAGGTTCGAACACGGCGTCCTGAAGCACCGCTGGTTGGAAGGAGAGGAGAAAGAGGAGTCCATAGGCTGGCGTTACGGCCACCCGATACTGTTCCCGAACCTCGAGTCCGGCACCGGCGGGCACGACTTCCAGATCCGCGTGCCGATGGATGACACGCACACCTACTACGTCTACTACCAGTCTCACTGGCCGCGCGAGGGCGAGAACCCGAACCAGCGGGAGGACGAGATTCCCGTCTACCACGTTCCGATCGCGGGAGTGGACGAGTGGGGGCAGCCCATCTGGGAACAACTCGACAACAACAGTGGCCAGGACCACTTTGCATGGACATCGCAGGGCCCGCGCACACGCCGCTACCTGGAGAAGCTGGGGCAGTCGGACATCGGCATCATCCTTTTCCGGCGCATGCTCCTGGAACAGATGCAGATCATGGAGGACGGCGGCGAGCCTATGAACGTGTTCCGTGACCCCGCGAAGAACGACATCATCTGGATTCCGTTCGACCGCATGGACGATGAGGTCATCGAGGGGAAGACCGCCACTCCGAAGAACCCGCATCGCAACGTTGAGGGGATGTCGACCGGATCCTCGGGCAAGTTCAACACGTTGAACCTGGAGTACGCCAAGCGTATCGGTGCTACGCTGCCGCCGCCGTTCCCGAAGTCGGCTAAGACGGCGGTCGAGGTCTCTCCCGGATAGCACGAGATTCGGAGTCGAAGCATGAACCTGGAAGGCATCGAGGCAGGCACGCGCCTGGTAACCGTTAGTGGGGACGTAGTTGAATTGCTGAGCGTAAGCGCGGACGGCGCCTCCGCGAGCGTCCGGTTCGTAGATGTCCTCGGTGGAGCGGATGTCGCCGAGGGCGATGAGGCATCGCTCCCATCCGAGGACATCGCCACGGTGGACGGCAATCGTTTCGTGGGCCCGGGCCGCACGTCCTCTTACACGGGTGACAGCCGCGCATAGGCTGTCACCGGCATCGTTCAAGGAGGGTGTTGACCCTGACGCAGTGTCAGGCTTTACGCTGATGCTGTTATGAACACGGGACCACACCCTTACCGGATCGGGGAGTTGGCCGCACGGGTCGGCGTGTCCGTCCGGACGCTCCATCACTACGACCGCCTCGGCCTCGTGCAACCTTCTGCGCGTTCGGAAGCGGGCTACCGGCTCTACGGCGAGCATGACTTCCTCCGCCTGCAGCAGGTGCTCACGCTGCGTTGCCTGGGACTCCCGCTCCGACGTATCCGCGACGTGCTCGACAGCAAGGACTTCAACGTTGCGGCATCGTTGCGCGTGCAGCGCATCGCCCTGCGGGAACATATCGAGGAGTTGCAGCGCATCGAGTCGGCAATAGGGAACGCATTGGACGCGCAGGAGCGCAGCGGTGTGTGGGACTGGGACCTGGTACTGACGGCCGCAGCAGCGGCTGGGAACAGCGGAGGCAACATCATGGAACGCTACTACACGCCGGAGCAGATGGCGCAGTTCGCGGAATTGCGCGCCGAGACGCCGCCTGAGGAGATCGAGGCCGCCGAACGCGACTGGACCGCACTTCTCGCTGAGGTGAGAGCGTCGCGCGGGCTCGACCCCGCCAGCCCGCAGGCGAAGGCGCTCGTGGCGCGGTGGGACGCGTTGCAGGAGCGGACGATGGCGCACTTCGCGAGCAAGCCCGGCCTCGTGGAAGCGATTGGCCGCAACTACGAGGAGGGTTCGTTCGAAGGCATGGACCGTGCCCCGCAGGCTGAAGACTTCGCGTTCATCCAGCGGGTGCGCGAGGCGTAGGCTCGGGCTACTACACTCCCAGGTAGCGCAGCGCGTTCTTCCAGCCGATGAGTTCGCGCTCCTCTGAGCCAAGGTCCAGTGCGTCGAATTCTTCCTCAGGCGACGGCGTGTTCGGCCCCGTGCCCTGCCAGTCCGAGCCAATCATCACCTGGCTCGCTCCCACATGGTCTATCAGGTAGCGCAGCGGGGCCGTGCCGAACGTGATGTCGTCGTAGTAGAGCATGGAGGCGTACGCCATCGGCGCCTTGGGGAGCAGCTTTCGCACAGGCTCGCGCGAGTGCCAGTTCTCATCGCTGCGGGCGAGCAGCTGCATGAGCACACCGCCGCCGTGGCTGATGCAGATACGCAGGTCCGGCAGTTCCTCGAGCAGCCCGCTCCAGATGATGGATGCGCCTGCGAGGCCTGACTCGATGGGGAACCCGAGCGGGGCGTCCGCCACAATGGGCGGGATGTGCGCCAGCCTGTCCGCGAACGTGGGGCGGTTCGCGTGCGGGAATACGGCCAGACCGAGTGAGGCGGCTTCATTGAAGAAGGGGCGGAACCGCTCCTCGCCGAGGCTGCGGCCCTCGATGTTGGAGCGTATCTCGACGCCGTGCAGGCCGAGCCCTTTGATGACGCCCAGCTCCGCCACGGCGAGTTCCACATCCTGCATCGGTACAGAGCCCAAGCCGTAGAAGCGCTCAGGCTCCGCGGCAACCATACCGGCGATGGTCTCGTTCAGGTGTCGGGCGAGGTCCGCGCCGTCCTTTGGGTCGAGGTGGTACATCAGCAGTTCGGGCAGGGGAGAGAGCACTTGCTTGTCGGTGCCCTGGCTGCTCATCTCCGCAGCGCGTTTCGGCGCGTCCCAGCAAACGTCGCGCACCGTCCGGTACTCCTCGCCACTGATCATGATGGTGGAGCGCTCCTCATCCTTCGAGGCCATCGAGGGGAATGCGTCACCTGATGGCCGGTCTGGAAGGTGGGGGAAGTCCTTCGGCACGATGTGCGTGTGCATGTCGATGATCATGGGATGTTGCCCTCTGCGGTTGTGTATGCGGCGCTAGCCTACCATCGCGTGCAGTCCCTTCGCAGAGGCTTGCGGGCGGGAGTATCCTGTGGGCAGAATCCAAGGAACAAACAGGGAGGTCAGCCATGGCGCTTCAGTTGGACCACACGATCGTTCCGGCCTACGACAAGGTGAAGTCCGCCGAGTTCATCGCGCGGATGTTCGGGCTCACGTATGACGGCCCTTACGGCCATTTCGCGCCGGTGAAGGTCAACGACAAGCTCACCCTCGACTTCGACGACTTGAAGGAAGGAGAGGCGAAGCCGCGCTCCAACCACTACGCGTTTCTCGCCTCCGACCAGGAGTTCGACGAGATACTGGGACGGATCAGGGATGAGGGTGTCGTGTACGGCAGCGGCCCCGGCTCACGCACCGACGGCGAGATCAACTACAAGCACCAGGGCCGCGGCTTCTACTTCGAGTGCGAGAACGGCCACGTCTGGGAAGTCATCACCCACACCTACATCGCCAGCTCGCTGACCAACTGATTCCCCCGCGAAGGAGCGGCACCTTGGACGACGCAGCACGCCAGGCACTGGAGACCGACAGACTGGTCGACATCACGACCACCGGACGCAAGAGCGGGAACCCGCATCGCAAGGAAGTACGGCTGCGCCAACTGGACGGACAGCCGTACCTCTCCAACAACCCCGGTACGCGGGACTGGGCGGCGAACCTGTTCGCGAACCCGGAGTTCACGTATCACTTGAAAGAGAGCGTGCAGCGCGACCTGCGGGCACGCGCAACGCTGGTGCGTGACATCGACGAGAAGCGCGCGCTCCTCACGCGCATCCTGGCGAAAGAGGACGCGCTCGACACCGTCGAGGCGCGCGTTGCCGGCAGCCACCTCTTCCGGATCGAAGTGCTCGACTAACGAGTAACTCTGCTAGTCAGGCAGGAAGTCGAGGAGAGCAGCGTTCAGTTCCTCCGGCGCTCCGGTGGGGATCCAGTGGTCGCAGTCAAAGACCACCATCTTGGATCCCGGGATGCCCTCATGGGTCATCTCGCCCATCTCCAGAGCATTCGTCGAGTCGTTCCTGCCCCAGACCACAAGCGTGGGAACGGGGATATGCGCGAAGCGGCGGACGGTGTTGTAGCGCCGCCGCGTCTCCATGTTGTTCATGTGGTTCAGCACGCGCTGGTAGGCCGCGAGCCGTTCCGGATTCTGGGTGAGCGCGTAGTGGTAGTCGGCCATCTCCTCCAGGTCCACTTCGGCATTTATCCTGACCTGCAGGCTGGAGAGGATCTGGTCGCGTGACGGGGGCTGGAACTGCACCATGCTTGGCAACTGACGCGGCATCGCCCCGCCGCTGGCAACGAGGACGAGCTTGTTGATCCGGTGCGGGCTCTCGTAGCCGAAGAGTGAGGCTAGCCAACCGCCCATCGAATGACCCACGAGGTTGGTCTTCTCGAGGCCCAGTGCGTCCTGAAACTCGCGGATGAAGTCCACGAGGTAGGCGAACGAGTACTCCTGATCGAGCCAGCCCTCGCCCTTGCCCCACGCAAGCGCATCCACCGCGATGACATGCAGCTTGCTGGAGAGCGGCCCGATGTTCAGCATCCAGTCGTGAGCGCCGCTCGTGAAGCCGACACCGTGGACGAGGATGGTGGGATAGCCTTCGCCCGCCTCGATGTAACGGGTCGTGCCGTGGCTCATCTCCACGAACTTCTCTTCGGCGTTCTCGATAACCACGCTGCCCAGATTCACGCTCATATCGTCCTCCGTCATGAAAATGCGCCCCTGTCGGGTGCGCCTGCGTATCGTGCGAGTGTGCGGTAGCGGTGTCAAGTGCGAGCGCGGTCGTGTACGCTTTCGGCATGCAACGCAAGACACCCTTCCTGTTCTCGATGCCGCCGCTCTTCGCGTGGCCACTTGCGGTTACGTCCGGCATCGCCCTGCTGCTCGCAGCGGCGTTGATGTTCTCGGGCCCCGATACGCAGGGCGAGACCACTGCATCGGAAACGGACGAGACCCAGGAAGTGACCCGGCAAGCCAGTTCGACCGAACAGGCCGTCTACCTCGGCCTGCTCATCGTGCCCGTTGGGCTGATCCCTATGATGGCGCGTCGCAAGCGCATGAACACCATGCGGTGGTCTATCGCTGGGGTGGGCGTCGGATTCCTGCAGTTGGTTACGCAGATCATCTTCGTCCACCCGCTCATGGTGCTGCTTGCGCTCATCTATCTGCGTCCTTCCCCGCCGCCTGCCGAGCCCGCTGTGGTGTCGGACCTGCGCTTACCCGGAACCCGGGCAGCCGAGCCGATGGACGCGCCATCCGAGCAGGAGGAACCGCCCCCGCCACCTACCCGCCGCCGCCCGCCGCGCCGCCGCAGGCGTCCCCGGTTCTAGGCGGGTAGGGTACGATAGGAGCCTCGGCGGGGAAGTGGCGGAACGGCAGACGCGCATGATTTAGGATCATGTGCCCTCGGGCGTGGGAGTTCGAGTCTCCCCTTCCCCACCACGCTTGACGAAATCAAGAAGCTGTGTGATGAGATTTGTGCTGGACGTGTAGGAGAAGATGTGCGGATCGCTGAAGCTCCGCCGCTGGGGGGCTTGGTGGGGCTCCGCTGTTGCCTGCAGATTGCCCAACTCCGACGGTAACCCACCAGTAAGGTCATTGTGGTAGAGGGCGAGGACCAACAGTTCGGAGAGGCCTCCCAGCTCCGCCGGGACCGAGCCGCTCAGCCGGTTGTCCATGAGTCTAGTCGTTAGGAGAGGAATAAGCCGGGAGCGTTCGTTCGAAAAACAAGGCTCCCGTTATAGGATTATTCCTGTACGCTGGTATTTCGACGAACCCTAGCGAACGATACAGGCCGATAGCCGCGTGCATGCCCGGCACAGTGTCTAGCCTAACAGCCACGTATCCGCGTTGGTTCGCAGTCCGGAAAGCGGCTTCGCACAGCAAGCGACCCACGCCACAGCCGCGCCAATGTGGTCGTACGTACATTCGTTTTAGTTCACAGTGTTTGTCTCCGAGGTCGCGAAGAGCAACTATCCCGACAATATCATCTGCCGTCTTCGCCATCAGAGCCGCTCCACCTCTGAGTTCACCATACCGCTCATTGATCTCGAGGAGTTCGCGTTGGGTGTCTTGGAAGCTCGTCGAGAACGGTAGCGACGCAAGGTATTCCTGTACAAGCGAGGTGAATGTCTCGTACTCTCTCTGCGTGGTCGCGACCACAATCTCAACGCGGGGCAGCATGATGCAACTCCTGCACTCGTCTTCAACCTTGATGAAGGGGTTCCATGACCAACCCAACTGCAGCTAGCCACGTCAGTCTCTCGCTGTCCAGCAATCGCAACCACCGTGCTGCCAAGACAGACGATGTCAAAGTGAAAGCTCAGGCCAGGCGTCGTAGTGACCGTAGCGGACTTCCCGTTCGCTGATCTTCATAGCTTCCTGCTTTACTAGTTCAACGCCGACGATGACGCGGATTGGATGCGCAAGCTCAGTGGGAGCTTACGCACTTCGGCACTTCTACCAAAATGGGCCCGCACATGTCAAATGCATGTGCTACAGAGTGACGTTGACCTAGAGTGATACTCTACAGAGCCATGTTGAGACACTTCCCATTCGAAGGTTCGCAATACAGTGCCGCTTGGTCCACCACAGTGCCGATTCCGTTCCCCGGACGGGGCCAGCCCTGCTTCCCCGGTAGTGCTCCTATCCCGCGCGGACACCGCCGTCCACGGTGATGTCGGAGCCGGTGATGAAGTCGGCCTCCTCGGAGAGGAGGAAGGCGACAGCGGCGGCAACATCCTTCGGAGTGCCCTGCCTCCCCACGAGGTTGGTGACCTGCCAGGTCCGCGGCGGAGCGCCCGGCTCGGCCTCGGTGAGGACGCGGTTGGGAGTGACCGTGTTGACCCTGATGTTGTGCGGGGCGAGCTGGATGGCGAGCGAGCGGCTGAGGTTGTAGACCCCGGCCTTCGCCGAAGGGTACGCGACGGCGCCCGTGCGTCCCGCGAGCCCTGAAGTCGAGCCGATGTTGATGATGCGCCCGCCGTTGCCCTGGTCGGCCATGCGCTGGGCGACGTACTTGGAGACGAGGAAGACGCTCTTCAGAGAGATATTGATGACCCGGTCCCACTCGGCCTCGTCGGTCTCGAGGATGTTCTTCCGGTCGACCACGCCAACGTTGTTCACGACGGCATAGATGTCGCCCCAGGCCTCGACGATCGTGGCCACCATCGCCTGAACGTCGGCGCTGTTGGTGACGTCGCAGACGATGGGGAGCGCCGCATCGGGGTGGGCGGCGTTGATGGCGCCCGCGACGGCCTCGGCGCGCTCGCGGATGATGTCCACGACGGCAACGCGTGCACCCTCGTCGGCGAGCGTGTGGGCGATGCCCTCGCCGATGTTGCGTCCGGACCCGGTTACGATGATGGTCCTGTTCTGCAGGCGCATGGGTTTCCTCGCTCCAGTGGTATGCGTGGCTGGGACGGCTAATGTGTTGGCTGAGGCGCAGCGGCGAGCGCGCCGCGGAAGAACTGCAGGAGCAGTTGCCACGCTTCCGCGGCGGGAACAGGGGTCCAGCGCACGGGGTTGAAGGGGTCGTTGAAGGCGTGGGGAGCTCCCTCGAAGCGGTGGAAGGTATGGGGGACCCCCAGCCTGTCGAGTTCCCGGTCTACTTCGTCGACGTCGGCGGGGCTGGGGTTCTGGTCCTCGCTGCCGAAGAAGCCTGCGAGCGGGCAGCGGATGGCGGAGGCGAAGGAGAGGGGAGCCGGGTCGTCCCCGCGTCCGCGGTTCATGTCGGTGCCGTAGAAGATGGCGGAGGCGGCGAACTCGTCAGAGGCCCCAGCCATGTAGAGGGAGACGCGTCCGCCGAGGCAGAACCCCGTGATGCCCACGGGGGAACTCCCGACCTCCGGCATCGCGCGCAGGCAGGCCAGGGCAGCCAGGCAGTCGTCGCGGAGGGTCTCGAGGGTGGTGATGCTTCTCCTGACGGCAGCCTCCTCCTGCCGGCGCGGATCGCCGAAGGGGATGGAGCTGAACTCGTGGACGCTCATGTCCGTGTTGCGATGGTAGAGGTAGGGGGCGATGGCGGCGAAGCCTTCGAGCGCCAGGTCGTCGCAGAACTTGCGGACGCCGGCGTCGACGCCGTAGGCGTGCATCGCGACGACAACGCCGGGGAACGGCCCATCGCCCTCAGGCAGGGCCAGGTACGACTCCATCGGACTGCCGTCCACGTCTATGGTGGTCCATGTCGGGGCCATGAGCGCTTCTCCCTTCCCGGAGACCTTTGAGCAACCTCTCCTACGCGTTCGGCAGGATGACGGCGACCATCGCCTCCAGCGACTCGTGCACCTCGAACGCCTCGTTCACCTGCGCGAGTGGGAACTGGTGCGTGACGAGGTCCTCGACAGGCACGTCGATCATTGAGCGCAGCGCCTCCATCGAGCGGACGATGTGGCGGGGTTCCGAGGCGACGACTCCGCTGACCCGCAACGCCTTCTTGGTGATGAGCGTGGGGTTGATGTCCTGCGTGCCGTAGTCGGTCCACGGCCCGACGAGGAGGTGCTTCCCGCCGAAGCGGACCATGCGCAGTCCCTCCTGCGTTGCCCCCCTCGCGCCGGAGCATTCGACCACCACGTCGGCGCCGCGCCCGGCGGTCAGCTCCAGCACGGTTTCGACCCGCTCGTCGGCAGTGGTCAACTGGTTGATGCTTATCGTCTCGTCAGCGCCGAGGCGAGTGGCGAGCTCGAGCCGTCCGGTCGGCGCGCCGATGACGATGACGCGCCCTGCGCCCAGTAGCTTCGCCTGCAGGAGGCCGCCTATGCCCATCGGGCCTGACCCCTGGATGACGACGGTGTCGCCGAGGTTCAGCCCGCCGATGCGCTCGTAGCCGTTGAGCAGGGTGTGGGTGCCGACGACGCTCAGGAGCGCGCGCTCGTTCGAGAGGTCGTCCGGTATGCGGAGGAGCCATGGGTTCGGCGGGAGGTGCAACTGCTGGCCGAACCCGCCGTAGAGGTAAGGGGGCTCGTTCGATGGCGTGAAGCCGGGCTGGCGGACGTTCATGCAGAACTCGCCGATGGTGCAGTTGAAGCAGTGGCCGCACGGCGACGCGCGGAAGGTGACGCGGTCGCCTTCCTTCAGCGGCTGGCCGAGCGCGTCGGTGCTGCGCTCCAACCGGCTCGCCGCGATTGTGCCGATGTTCTCGTGCCCGAAGATGGTGGGCGTCGGGGTGTCCGGGTGGTGGATGGCGTGGGCGTCGGTGCCGCAGATGGCGGCCATCTCCATATGGACGACCACCGCGCCCTCCTCGGGGTCGGACTGGGGGAACTCCCATATCTCCAGCGGCTTGTCCTGCCCTGTGAAGACTGCGGCCTGGCTGTTGCTCATCGCGTCGCCTCCTCCCGGTGGTGGGGCAAGGATAGCGGAGTGGGGGACAGGCGAGTGATTAAGGGGGCCAACGCCTTCCAACTTTTGGCCCCCTTAGTGCCCGTCCACGAGTAAACCGGACCACCAATCTGGCCACTTGGCCCCCTTAATCCGAGGCATTTCGAAGGCCGTGGCCTGCTTCCCGGCATTAAGAGGGCAAGGGGGCCATCGATTTCACAAATCCGCGCCCGGGCCATGGGTCCCGTTGATGGCTTGAGGCCTGAGCTATAGACGTTGCCTATGGGTGCTGCCGGTACGACGGTCATGCAACCAGCGTATGCGGCTGCCCCGCGACTGCGAAAGGGGCGCGTGTCAGCGATCCGGGGGAATGAGCGGGGATGAGGACGCGGTTCCACTGCAGGTTCGACAGGCTCACCACGATCTTTCGACAAGCTCAGGATGAGCGGAGGGCTTGCCTTGACACTCTTCTCGCCCGCCCATATAAGGTTGCGCGCGTGGCCTGCTGTGAGCACTGCCACGATCCGAGCGAGGCGATGGCCACGAACCCACAGGTTGCGATTGCGGGAGTTGGTGAGGCGCGCGGCGGACGCGCCACCGGCAAGACGACGGTGCAGTTGTACGCGGAAGCGTTCCTGGACCTGCTCGCCGATTGCCCAATCGACCCCGCCTCGATAGACGGCGTGCTCACGTCCAGCCCCGACGCGGAGCCGCATCACATGTTCTCGACGTGGCTGACCGAGTACCTTGGCCTCCGGCCCAAGTTCACCTCTGCAGTGCAGATGGGCGGCGCGACGCCACACTCCAACATGGCGCTCGCCGCCGCGCTGGTCGAATCGGGGCGTTGCAGGGCGGTGATGGTCGCCGACGGCGACAACCGGGCCACCAAGTTCTCGCGCCAGGACAAGGTGCAGGCGATGAGTTCGCAGGTCGGGCACCTGAGCAGCATCGAACCGCCCCACGAGTTCGACGGCCCCTACGGACCGACCGCCCCAGCGTTGTACGGGATGATGGCCACGCGGCACATGTACGAGTACGGCTCCACACCGGAGCAGTTCGCGCGGATAGCGGTCGCGTTCAGGGCCCATGGCGCGCTCAATGAGCGGGCGCAACTCCGCAAGCCGGTGACGGTGGAGGACGTGCTCGCCAGTCCCATGATCGCGTGGCCGTTGCACCGCGACGAGTGTGCGCTCATCTCGGACTGGGGCAGCGCCATCCTCGTGACGACACCGGAGTACGCGAGCGAGCTCCGCCGCGACCCCGTGTACCTGCTCGGTCTCGGGCAAGCGCACCAGGGCTATAACCCGTACCAGGCCCCCTCGATCACGTCTTTCCCCATCAGCGAGTCCGCGGACGAGGCGTTCGCCGCCGCGGGGATCATCCGCGACGAGGTTGACGTGCTCGAGTTGTACGACTCGTTCACCAGCACGGCGATGGTGACGCTGGAGAACATGGGGTTCTGCGGCGCCGGCGAGGGTGGCGCGTTCGTGGAGGCCGGGAACATCGACCTCGGCGGCAGCCTTCCGACGAATACGCACGGCGGGCTGCTCTCCTACAACGGCGGGCACGGGCACTTCATCGTGGAGGCCACGCGCCAGCTGCGCGGCGAGTGCGGCGAACGGCAGGTGGCGGACGCGAAGATCGCGGTATCGCAGGGAACGGCGGCGCTCGCTTCGTCGTCCATCACGCTGGTGCTGGGGACGTAGCGATGGAGGCGCAGACAGGCATGCGGGTGAACACGGTCACGCAGCCGTACTGGGACGGCGTCGAGCAGGGGAAGCTCATGCTGCAGCACTGCTCCGCCTGCGGCGCGTACCAGTACTATGCCCGTCCGCTCTGCGCGAAGTGCCACGCCGCCGAGCCGGACTGGCGCGAGGCGTCCGGGAACGGCGTGTTGTACTCGTACAGCGTCGTACAACGCGGCCCCAGCCCGGCGTTCCAGGCCATCGCTCCGTACGTGACCGCCATCGTGGAACTGGAGGAGGGGCCGCGCATGTTCACGAACATCGTGGATGCCGATCCCGAGTCGCTACGCGTGGGCGAGCCGGTGAGCGTGGTGTTCCGGGAGGGGCCGGAAGGCCTGCGGCTTCCCTACTTCAGACCGGCTGGAGCCTGACCTTGCGCGTACGGATCACCGAGTACCTCGATATCGACCTCGAACGCGAGTTCTGGTGCTGCAACCGGTGCGGCGGCGACCTGATCTCCGCCCGAGAGCCGTACAAGCGCGGCTGCCTGCTGCACGAGCGCAACCCGCGCGAGATACACCAGCCCATCAGCGATCATCCGGTGTTCAACTACTCCTTCGACCCGGATTGGGTGCGCATCATCGAGTTCTACTGCCCGCACTGCGGGGTGATGGTGGAGAACGAGTACCTGCCACCGGGGCATCCGCTGACCAACGACATCCAGCCCGATATCGACGCTCTCAAGCGCAAGCATGCGAGCGGAGGCGCATCGTGAGCGCGCGGCTGGGGCTCGACATCGGAGGGACGTTCACCGACGCCGTCGGCGTGCTGAACGGGAACCTGGTCTGGGCGAAGGCGGAGACCACGCACCACGACCTGAAGGACTGTTTCATGGAGGCAGCCGCCCGCGCGGCTGAACGGCTGGGGGCCGACCTCGCAGACATCGCCCAGGACGCCGAGGCGCTCATCTATTCGACCACCGTCGGCACGAACACGCTGATCGAGCGCACGGGGCCGAAACTCGGCCTGCTCACGACGATGGGGTTCGAGGACACGCTCAAGGTGGGGCGTTCGCGCAGCTGGGCGGACGGGATGCCGTTGGAAGTGCGGTTCGCCAAGGGCCGCGCGCGGAAACCGGAGCCGCTCATCCCCCGGGACGAGTTCACGGTGAGCCTGCGCGAACGCATAGACAGCCGCGGGCAGGTGCTCATCCCGCTCGACGAGGACGAGGTGCGGGGCCAGGTGCAGCGGCTCGTCGACCTGGGCGTGCGCGGGTTCGTCGTCGTTCTGCTCAACTCGTTCATCAACCCGGAGCATGAGAAGCGCGTCCGCGACCTGATCCACGAGGAGTACCCCGAGGTGTACCTGGGGCGCATGCCCGTCTTTCTCTCTCACGAGGTCTCGCCGCAGATGGGCGAGTACCGCCGCAGTCTGACCACCATCATCGACGCCTACCTGCGCGTGAATACGGAGGAGCACATCCTCGACATCAGCAACGACCTGCTGGACATGGGCTATCGCAGGCCGTTGTTCCTCGCGAAGTGCACCGGCGGCATCTCGTCGGTCTCGCGCACACGCCCCATCCACCTGCTTGGCAGCGGCCCCGTAGCGGGCGTGTTCGGCGCCCGGGCACTTGCCGAGGTATACGACCTGCGCAACGTGCTTCTCACCGACATGGGCGGCACGAGCTTCGACGCGGGACTGATCGTCGAGGCGCGGGACCGGCTGTACGAGTCGGACCCGGTGTTCGACCGCTGGCGGGTGCAAGTGCCGGTCATCGCGCACTGGTCCATCGGCGCGGGCGGCGGAAGCATCGCCTACATCGAGGACCGGAGGCTGCACGTGGGGCCGCGCAGCGCGCGCTCGCGTCCCGGCCCGGCCTGCTATGACAGAGGCGGCACGGAACCGACCGTTACCGACGCCGACGTGGTGCTCGGCTACATAGACCCGGACTATTTCCTCGGAGGACGGATCAAGCTCGACGCTGCGCTCGCCGCCGAGGCGGTTCGGACGCGGGTCGCGGAGCCGCTCGGTATGACGGTCGACGAAGCCGCGTGGCACATCCGCCACCAGATCGACGGCATCATGGGACAGGAGCTGTTCATGCGCACGGCGCTGAACTCGGGCTCCGACCCGAAGGAGTTCACCGCCTTCGCGGTGGGCGGCGCGGGACCGGTGCACGCTGCGGGCTACGCCGAGTTCGCCGACGTGCGGCGCATCGCACTGCCGCCGTTCGCGGGGGCGTTCGGCGCGTTCGGGACGCTCTCCATGGACCTCGTGCAGACCTACGAGAAGGGGCGCAAGGTCGTCATCCGGATGCCCGGCAACATCGAGTTCGAACCGGCTGCCGCCGACGTCCTCAACAATGAGATCGAGGAACTGCTGGTCAGCGCCCGAAGGGACATCGCGGAGGAGGGGCTCGACCCCGATGGCGTTTCGTTCGTCCTGGAGATACAGATGAGCTACGGGATGCAACGCCAGACGCTGGACGTACCGCACTCCGGCCTGCACATCGACGGCGCAGCCGACCTCGCAATGCTCTTCGACCGCTTCGAGACTGCCTACGCCGACAGCTTCGGCGAAGGCTCGACCTCGCCGGAGTCCGGTGGAGAGGTGCGGCTCGTGCGGCTCAACGTCATCGGCGCTTCGGAGAAGCTCGCTCTGCCGTCTTTCGAGGCTGCCACGGTGGCGCCGAGCCCCACCGGCTCGCGGCGTGTGCTCTGGGAACTGGAGCGAGGCTGGGAAGAGACGCCTGTGTACCGTCTCGACGCGTTGGGGCCGGGGGCTGCGATGGAAGGCCCCGTGCTTGTCGAGGCAGAGGACTCCGTCGGTGCTGTGCCGCGCGGGTGGAGTTTCAGGCTGGACGAACACCGCATGGGGTGGTTGGAGAAGCAGACGTGACATCCCTCAGAGACAACATCAAGCTGCACGAGGGACTCGTGTACGACCGCCACGCCTACGGCAAGGGCCCTGGGTGGGACCCCGAGCTCATCGTGGAGAAGGCCGCAAAGCCGAGCCCGATCGAGGCGGAAGGCTACGACCTCCTCTCCGACGTGGAACTCGAGATCTTCTACCACAAGATGCTCACCATCGTGGAGGAGGCGCGGGAGGTGTGGCAGAACCTCTCGATCTCCGACATCATCCTCGCGGGCGACATGTCCACCGCCATCTTCACGCCCAGCGGCGACCTGGCCGTCGCGTCCACGGGCATCCACTTCCACGCGCTGCTCAACTACGCCCAGTCCAAGTTCATCCTCAAGTACTACCGGGACGACCCCACCGTTGGGCTCAACGAGGGCGACATCTTCTTCTTCAACAACCCGCTCGCGGGTTCCACGCACGCGCCGGACATGTTCACGGCGATGCCGGTCTTCCACGAGGGCGAACTCGTGGCATGGGCCGAGGTGGGCGGACATCAGGGCGACTGCGGGTCCGTCTCGCCGGGCGGGTTCAACCCGTACGCCACGAGCCGCTTCGAAGAGGGCTTCCACATGGCGGGGGTGAAGATCGGCGAGAAGTTCCGCATCCGCAAGGACATGCTGGACTACCTGTGCGGCTCCGTGCGCAACCCGTTCGTCTTCGCCGTGGAACTACGCTCGCGCGTTGCGACCTGCCTGCGGATGCGTGACCGCATCCTCCGCGAGGTCGAACGCCGAGGGCCAGCAGCCGTATCGGGCGGCCTGCGCCGGCTGATCGACCGTTCGAGCGAGCTCGCCTCGGAGCGCCTGGAACAGATCAACGACGGCATCTACCGCTCCATCCTCTTCAACGACACCATCGGCGCCGAGAAGGGGCTGGTGCGGATACCGGTAACGGTCATCAAGGAAGGCGGCGAGATGACCATCCTCGTGCAGGGCGTCTCTCCGCCGAATGGCAAGGGGCCGGTGCACGCGACGTGGCACCTCGTGCGCGCCTCGCAGGCGGTCTACCTGTTCGCCTATTTCTTCCGGGGGCTGATGCCGAACGTGGGGCTGTTCGAGCCGCTTACGTTCCTCATCGAGGGGCCGTCGGTCGCGAACTCGCCGGAGGACGTCGCCCATACGGAGGGCACCATCATCTCGGCGGCGGTGGTGCAGTGCTTCCACATCATCGGCTCCAAGATGCTCTTTGACAGCCCGTTCCGCGAGAACGTCTCCGCGCCCTTCTCGCGGAACATGGTGGCGCTGGTCTTCTACGGCTCCAACCTGTTCGGCTACCGGGCCACAGGCCTCACGTCCACCGGCAACGGGGCGGGACAAGGCGCGCGCTTCGACGGCGACGGCGAGCACTCAACCGGCTTCTACTGGGCGTCGATGACGGACGCGGGGGAGGTGGAGGAGTTCGACGCACGTTACCCGTTCACCATCATCGCTCGCGGTCTGCTCGGCACGGACTACCACGGCTTCGGCATGTACCGTGGGGGGTCGGCGCTGATCGAAGTCAGCATGGCCTACCCCAATCCTGTCGTGATGACTTCGTGGGGGACGTCGGACGTCATCTCGCACAATCCGGGATTGTTCGGCGGCTACTGGGGCCCGCCCAACCCGCGCCTCACCATCACGAAGAACGACGCGCTGAAGCTGATGGCGGAAGGCGCGCTGCCGGAACTCACGCATCATTCGCTGGCCGCCGAGCAGCGGCTCGACGGCGAATACGCCTTCGAGTCGTCCAGCGTGAACC
>DAOUHT010000141.1:0-8800 GCA_034428375.1 Dehalococcoidia bacterium
CCGGTTTGCTATCATAGAAGTCTCCCGCTGGGGATTCGGCTAGTGGTAGGCCGCCTGACTCTGGATCAGGTAACGATGGTTCGAATCCATCATCCCCAGCCAATCGTTCACTCCTGCTTGCGAGACGCCTCTGACCCAGCCTAAGCGGGTGACCGCAAGTGTGACCGTTGAATGAGATAGTCGAGAGGATCCTGCCGCTGCTGATGCCCGGCTAAGAAGCCATCCTCCACTTCGACGACTACGAACTCGCCTTCGAGGTTCTTGTCGTATTCGCCGATAACTTCTCCGTTCATCCAAATGGCACCTGACCGCGGTCCACCGAATCTTAGAAGGCCGAACGGAGTTGACTCCTCGCCCCGGTAGACGAGGATGCGATCGGGTTGCAGAAAGAGAGTGATGAGGGTGTCGCTGGAGTGCACGAGTCGGCGCATTCCCAACGTAGATGCAGCCTGCTGGAGGAGTTCGTCTGTGGTGGGGTAGGGCTGCGGTGGCATAAGCATGGATGTTCCTCCTCTAGTGCTGGGGTACAGGTCCAGTTTCGCTGACGCTGGCGGCGATTCTATCCGCTATTTCCAAGACAGTCTGCCTCAGGTGCGTGTACGTTAGCCCGCCTTGGCTGAAATCCGGGGGCAGGGTCAAGTTGGCCCGCCTTCCGTATCCGAGGGCCCAAGCCTTGGAGGGGTTAGCCTCGCTGAGGATACCTATGACGTACCCTTCGTGGCTCTGGAGCAGTGACATGCAGGGCACATCGCTTGGGCCGTCACCGAGATAGATCATGTGTGTGAAGGGAACCGGGCGCTCTGCCTCCTTCATCGGGTCGTTGACGGCGGAGGGTTGGTTCTCAAAGGCAGGCCCGACTTTCCCTTTCTGAATCGCATAGAGGAACCGTGTCTTGTCGGTGAATGATATGACGTTCTTGGGGAAAGCGATAACGTCGTCGGCACCATAGTCAAAGCCACACGCCCAAATAGAGTGGGCTACGCGGTCAAGTGCGCTCGCCCGCAGGAGGTCTGCGATGCCGCCAGAGATAACGTAGGTCTCCACACGAACGCCGACAGCGCGATAGCGGGAATCGTTCTCTACCTCCTCCTTGATGCTTCGAAAGCAATCAGGGACACCTGGGTAAAAGGTGAGTTGATTAGCCAGTTCGGAAATGCGGGTCCGCGTCAGGGAGGAGAGTGGGCCGCCGTCTCTCGTGAGTTCAATCATCTTGTACATGTACGCAAGGGAAGGGTCCCAGCCTTGCTTGACCAGCGGGTTGGAGTGATTTCGGAAGAAGTCATCACTGTCTACTCCGCAGAGGTCCAACAGCTGCTTGGTCGTGTCAGGAGCGAGAGTGTCGTCGCAGTCCGCAACGATAGCTATGGTTGTCTGTGCCATGTGTTCATCATCCGCGAGTGTCAGGGGATGACACAAGTGGCTTGTGTCACGTCCTGACGCGCCTGCTCGGCGCTTGCGCTACACTTGCCGCGCATGTCGTAGGAGGGAGCGCCGATGACGAACAACGCTGGCGAACACCAACGGATGGGGGCGGGGCTCGGCAGGCTCAATGGGAAGGTGGCGATCGTGACCGGCGCCGAGAGCGGCATCGGCAGGGCGACGTCCCGGCTGTTCGCTCGCGAGGGGGCGAAGGTCGTCTGCGCCGACGTGGCGGAGCGCGGGGACCCGCGCACGGACCGGCTCATCGAGGCCGACGGCGGGGAGGCGCACTTCCTGCTCGGCGACGTGTCGCAGAAGGCGGTGTGCGAGGAGATGGTGAGCACCGCCATCGACCGTTTCGGCGGGCTTGACGTGTTGTACCTGAACGCGGGCACCGGCGTCCGGCAGAAGATCCACGAGATGTCGGACGAGGCGTGGGACCACGTCATCAACCTGAACCTGTACGGCGTCTATCACGGCGTTCGGGCCGCGCTGCCGCACTTCATGGAGCAGGGGCACGGGAACATCGTCATCACGGCGTCGAGTTTCGGGCTGCGGGCGAGCCCGCGCTATCCGTCGTACAGCGCGACGAAGGCGGCGCTGGTGAACCTGACGCGGCAGCTGGCGGTGGACTACGGCCCGGAGATACGCGTGAACTGCGTCTGCCCGGGCCCCATCGACACGAACCGCATCCGCGAGTTCCCGCCGCGTCCGCGTCCCATCGACGAGGACCAGCGCTACGAGGCAGGCCAGCGCGTCGCGGCGCTGCACCGGATGGGACAGCCGGAGGAGGTCGGGTACTGCGTGCTCTTCCTCGCAAGCGAGGAGTCGTCGTTCGTGACCGGGCACGCGCTCGTGGTCGATGGCGGGCAGACGATCACGGTGCAATGAGCGGTCTGACGCCCGAACAGATGGCGGAGTTCTTGGAGCGGCCGCTCGTCGCGGTGATGGTGACACTGCGGGCGAACGGCGCGCCGCACGCCATCCCCGTGTGGTACGAGCACAGGGACGGCGATTTCCTCGTGTTCACGAGCAGCACATTCCAGCGCGTGAAGAACCTCGAACGGGACAGCAGGGCAGCCATCACGATCTCAACGCACGATGTGCCGTACATGTACGTGTCGGCGGAGGGACCGGTCTCCATCACCAGCGAGGGCGTGGCAGAGACGGGGCTTTCGATAGCACGTCGCTACATGGGGGAGGACGCCCAGCGGTTCCTGGACGACGTGTACGACGAGCATTCGGTGGTGCTGCGGCTCACGCCTGAGCGCATCCTGACGTGGGTGGAGGAGTAGGGGGACGCTCACCCCCTTCCTAACCTTCCCCCCTCATCGAGGGGGAAGGGATCACACAGCCCGAGAGATTCCTCGGCTGCGCTCCGAATGACACGCCCCGCGCGCCGCACCCGGGAGTACCCTCACCCTGGCCCTCTCCCCTTGTAGAGACCTTTGCACAATTGCCTTCAGCGCAGCGCGGCTCTTCCCACCCACCCGCCCGTACGCTTGTGGGGGACACCCCCACACCACGGCCTACGCCCGTGGCAGAGGGGATCCCCCCTCTGCATTCCCCCCCCCCCGTCATCCGGCAGTCTGTGCCGTGGTTCGACAAGCTCACCATGAGCGGTCTATCTCCGAGAGATGCACAACCACGAGCGGGACGAGAGTTATGCAAGGGTCTCCTTGTAAGGAGAGGGGATGAGACAAGGGCACCCACAAGGGATGCCCCTACACCAGGCACCCTGCCACCCCGCCGCGCGCGATTTGACACGGTCGCCCTGGATTCCCGCCTTCGCGGGAATGACGGGAGGAGGCGGGAATGACGGGAGGAGGCGGGAATGACGGAAGGAGGCGAGAATGACGGGAGGAGCGGGATGACGGAGGGAGGTGGACGTGACGCGCCGTGGGTTCCCAGGTTTACGGGGCGGTCCTCAGTCGCGGAAGTTGACGTACTGGAGGGGCTGCTCGATGCCCATCTCCTTGATGAAGGTGATGGTTTCCTGCAGGTCGTCGCGCTTCTTGCCGGAGACGCGGAGTTCGTCGCCCTGGATCGCGAGCTGGACGCGGATCTTGGTACTCTTCACGGCCTTGACGATCTTGCGGGCGAGGTCGCCGTCGATGCCCTGGCGGATCGTGACCTGCTGGCGGAGGCTGTCGCCGGTGGCTTTCTGGGGCGTCTCGAAGGAGAGCGCTCGGCTGTCGACATCGCGGCGGGCGAAGTAGGTATGGAGCAGGTCGTGCACCTGGCGGAGCTGAAGGTCGTTGTCGGCGGTGACGGTGAGGGCGCTGCCGGAGCGCTCGACGCCAGCCTTGGTGCCCTTGAGGTCGAACCGCTGCTGGGTCTCGCGTTTCACGCCGTTGACGGCGTTGTCCACCTCCGTGAGATCGACCTTTGATACGACATCGAACGAGGGCATGGGACATTCCTCCGGTTCTGTTGTGCTGCGCCGGACTGGCAGGCCCAGCCTTGTTCCTCCGCGCTTACCTTTGGGCACCCACAAGGGATGCCCCTACACCGGGCGGGATTCCCGCTTTCGCGGGAATGACGAGGGGAGGCGGGAATGACGAGGAGAGGCGGGAATGACGGGGAGAGGCGGGAATGACGGAGCCCTCACCCCAGCCCTCTGCCTCAGGAGAGGGATTCATCTGGCTCTGCGGGCCTGACGCTCATAGTAGCGCACGTAGGAGACGACGACAGGCATGTAGGAGCGGTCGGCCTTTGCGGGGTCGGCGAAGAGGTGGGTTCGGACGTCCACCTCCATCTCGGCCTCGCTCTTGCCCGCGGCCATGCCCTCCTTGATGAGCTCGCCGAGCTCGATGGTGATGCGCTCGACGGCGTCGATGGCGAAGGCGGGGTTGGAGGCGAGGAAGCCGGAGTGGACGGGCAGGAGGTACTTCGGGGCGAGCTCGCGCGCCTTGCGGATGGAGGCGATGCTGGCGTCGACGTCGAAGTACGGGAGGGTCATCGGCGGGTCGGGGAGGAAGCGCGGGGGCTTGTAGTTGCCAAGGCCGTGGCCGCAGTAGAGGGCCTCGTTCGCCGTATCGTAGACGCCGATGTGGTCGAGCGAATGGCCGGGCATGAACACGATGCGGTAGGGGGCACCGCTACCGAAGTCGAGCGTGTCGCCGTCCTCGACGGTGGCCATGCGATCGTCCGGCACGGGGAGGATGTCGCCGAAGACGGCCTCCCAGGTGTCGCCGAAGACGTCGGCGGTGCCCGCGATGAGGCGGGCGGGGTCGCGCATGAAGGGCGCGCCGCGCGTGTGGAAGACAGCTTTCGCGCGGGGGAGTTCCTGCACGAGCCAGCCGCTGCCCCCCGCGTGGTCTATGTGGATATGCGACGGCACGATCCACTCGATGGCGTCGGTGTCGTGGCCGAGCTTGCGGATGGCGTCGAGCAACTCTTCGGCGATGGACGTGGGGCCGGGGTCGAGGATAGCGGGGTGGTCGCCGGCGACGAACCACGCGGCGTGGGGCATCGCGCCGTCGGTGAAGAGCTCGGCGGTATCGCGTCCGTACTCGGTACGGAACTCCCAGACGCCGGAGAAGATGCGTTCAGTCTCCAAGGGGTGCCTCCTGCGGAGGGAAGGATAGCAGGCGGGGGAAGTACTCCTCACCCCCAAACCCCTCTCCTCCGAGGGGGCGAGGGGGGCCACAGGGCGCACGGGGGGCCAGGGCACCCACAAGGGATGCCCCTACACCAGACCGCCAGCACGCCTACATGGGCGTGGTGTGGCAGGGGTTATGCGACGGTTTACCGGCGGAGGGTGCGCCAGGGCCTGCGCTCGAACCGGCGGCCGAGGCCGCGCTGAATCTCGCGCCACTTGCTCTCTTCTTCCGGGGTGATGAACGTTACGGCTTCGCCGGAGCGACCCATGCGGCCTGTGCGTCCGATGCGGTGCGTGAAGAGCTGCTCGGAGTCCGGCAGGTCGTAGTTGATGACCTGGCCTATGCCCTCGATGTCCAGCCCCCGGGCCGCCACGTTCGTTGCCACCAGGATCGGCGTTTCGCCGGAGCGAAAGTCGAGCATCACGCGTTCGCGGGCGTTCTGGCTGAGGTTCCCCTGGAGTGCGCCGACCGGGTAGCCGAGCGCGTCGAGCTGCTTGGCCAGTTTCTTGACGCCGTGCTTGGTCTTGCCGAAGACGAGGATAGGGGCGTCTTCGCGCTGGTCCAGCAGCGTCTGCAGAGCGCCTATCTTGTCGCTCTTCTCGATGGAGTAGATGAGGTGCTCCACCGTGGGGACCGCCTGCATCCCGGCGTCCACCTCGACGGTGACGGGGTCGTGCAGGTGCTTGGAGGCGGTCTTCGCCACCCACTCTGGCATGGTCGCTGAGAGGAGGGCCGTCTGCCGGTCGGAGGGCGTCTCGCCAAGGATGGCCTCCACGTCGTGGGCGAAGCCCCTGTCCAGCATCTCGTCCGCCTCGTCCAAGACGAGGAAGCAGAGCGAGCGGAGGTCGAGCGAGCCTCGCCGGAGGTGGTCCAGCGTACGGCCCGGGGTGCCGATGACGATCTGCGCGCCGTCCTTCAAGGCCTTGGTCTCAGGCAGAAGCGAGCGGCCACCGTAGAGCATCGTCACGCGCAGGCGCCGCGATGCAGCAAGAGACTCCGTTACGCCGGCGACCTGGATGGCCAGTTCGCGCGTGGGGACGAGCACCAGCGCCTGCACCCGCCGGAGCGACGGATGGCACTGTTCCACGAGGGGAGCGGCGAACGCGAGCGTCTTTCCCGAGCCGGTGCGCGCCTGTCCGATCACGTCACGTCCCGCAAGGAGGTGAGGGATGGACTTCTGCTGGATGGGCGTGGGTTCCGATATGTTCATCCGGCCGATGGCGGCTTTGGTGCCTGCCTGCAGCGCGATTCCCGGAAACACGGATGCGATCTCCACGGCACAGTCGGCAGGGGTTCGATCCGTGACAGGCAACTTCCGAGCGGGAGCATCGACCGCGGGCGGAAGACCAGCGCGGCGAGCCTTGAAACACGAGGAACAGTAGATGGGCCTCCCCTGGCGAGGCCGGAAACGGACGGTTGTGGGCGTACTGCAGTCTGCACAAACGGTGGAGTGGAGCTGGGTACGGTTAGTGGGACGTCGACGTGTCGATAGAGTTTCAAAAGGCATATGTAACAGGTTACAGGAGTACGAGGGTTAAGGCAATGATTCAGTGTCGCATGGGTGCTGCAAACGTGCGAAAAAAGCCTGCCTGACGCGTGTGCTTTTCGCGTATTTCCGTACCGCAGTTCACAAGCGAAGTGCAACGGTTCGTGAGGGTGTGGCGGGGGTTGTTCCTTGCGCTGCGGGGATGGGCACCCACAAGGGATGCCCCTACACCAGACATCACCACACCACCCACCCCCATGTGACCTGGCGGTCACGCTGGATTCCCGCCTTCGCGGGAATGACGGAGTGGGGCGTCGGCTTCGCTTGGCGTGGCGAGCCACACACCGGCAGCCCGCCCCGTGTGGCCTGTCGGCCACTCTGGATTCCCGTTTTCACGGGAATGACGGAGGAAGGCGGGAATGACGGGAACAGGGGCTACGGGGTTCCTGCCTTCGCAGGAACGACGGGAACAGGGGCTGCGGGTCCTGCCTCCGCAGGAACGACGATGGTGCGTCAATCCCAGCGGAAGCAGGTGGCGGGGTTGTCCCAGAAGAGGCGGCGCTTGTCATCGCCGTTGAGCTGGTCCCAGCCGAGGACGAGGTCGACAGAGTCGGGGAAGCGGGACTCGGCGTGCGGGAAGTCGGAGCCGAACATGAGGACGTGATCGCCCATGAAATCGGAGACCATCTTCACCATGTCCGGGCCCTCGTGGAGGACGACGGCGGCGAAGAAGCGTCCGCCGGTCATGTACTCCTCCATGGTGTGCTGGAGGTCCTCGGCGACGTAGCCCATGTAGTGCACCTGGTCTTCCATGCGCTTCATCCAGAACGGGAGCCAGCCGAAGCCGGACTCGAGGATGGCGAGGTTGACGTTCGGGTACTTATCGAGCAGGCCCGCGCCGATGAAGGCGGCGGTCATGCGCATCGCGCCCCACGGGTGCGAGGCGGTGCGCCCGATGAAGGGGTTGTCCCAGAGGTCGCGGTAGCCGGGGTAACCGGCGGAGTTGCTGTGGTGGACGACGGCCAGTCCGGCGTCGTCGGCAGCGGCCCAGATGGGGTGGAGGTCCGGGTGATCTATGGGGAAGTCTAGCGGGAGATCGACCATGACGCCGCGCGCCCAGCGCGAGCCACCCCACGTCTTGATCTCGCCGACGGCGTTCTCGACGTCACGCGCGTTCGCAGTGATGAGGGAGGTCAGGCGGTCCGGGTAGCGCCCGCAGACGTCGTCCAGGAAGCGGTGTATCGCGCCGATCATGCCGGCGTCCACGCTGAGGTCCTCGTGTCCGATGAATGCGTTGTGCACCATGAGCTCGACGTCCACGCCCTCCTGGTCCATCTCGCCGATGCGGGTGTCGATGTCCCAGTCCTCGGAGTAGCGCGTGGGGTAGATGCGGCCCTGGAAGTTCTGGAAGTGGCGCTCCTCCTGTTCGCGCGGCCCGGCCTCGCCGAGGTGACGCGGCTTGCCACCGCCCCATCCGCCGGAGCGTTTGAAGCTGTACCAGTGGTTGAACGGGGGATCCAGCACCTGCCCTGCCCTGCCGCTTTTCACCTCGCGCAGGAACTGGGCGAGTTCCGGCTGGCGGGCCTGAGTCGCGGCGTCCATGTAGGGCGTCAGCGTCTCGACCGACGGCTGGAGGTGCGTGTCAGCGTCGAAGACCTTGAATCCGTTGCGCATGGTGTTCCCCTCCTGTTCCTGGGGGAGTTTATACCTGTGAGGTGAGGTTGTGTGGGGAGAGCCCTCACCCCCTTCCTAACCTTCCCCCATCGAGGGGGAAGGGATCAGGCCCCTGAGAACCGCGAACCAAGGCGGGGGGCAGGGCACCCACAAGGGATGCCCCTACACCAGGCAGGGAACCCGCCATGTTCGGGCGGTTCGGGCGGTTTGATGTAGGGGTGCCCCTTGTGGGTACCCAGGCGTTACGCCCATGACCAACGCCAAGCCTGTGAGTAGTGTCCCTAGAAGTGGTGTAAGAGCAGACGAGGGCTATGCAAGAAAGTGGCCATCGGGTCATCCTCCATCAACAACGACGATGAAGGAGGCGACCTCGATGGCCAAGAACAGGATGGATGTGTTGGAGCTGTTGCGCAAGGAGGCGGAGGAGGCAGACATTGACTTTCTGCGAGAGGGGCTGTTGGTGTTGGTGCAGGCGGTGATGGAGGCGGAAGTTGCAGCCAAGACGGGTGCGGAGCGCGGGGAACGGAGTCCGGAGCGGATGACGCACCGCAACGGCTACCGGAACCGGCCATGGGATACGCGAGTGGGGACGCTCGACCTGCGCATCCCGAAGGTG
>DAOUHT010000142.1:0-3060 GCA_034428375.1 Dehalococcoidia bacterium
AGTCCTGTTCACGGCAGGATCGGCGACGATGATGCTGGTGACGGACGCCCGTCTTGCGCTCGTCAGCCTCGCTTTCGTGCCCATCATCGCAGCGCGCGCCATCTGGGCCAGCAGGCGGATGCGCCACATGTGGCTCCAGACGCAGATAGAGATGGGCAAGCTCACCACGGTGCTGCAGGAGAACCTCTCTGGTCAGCGGGTCGTCAAGGCATTCGGCGCGGAGGACCACGAGGAGCGCAAGTTCCGGGACCAGAACCATGAGGTGTTCAGCCGCACCTTCGAAGTGCAGAAGGCGCAGTCGTTCAACACTTCGCTCATGCAGATCGTGTTCTGGAGCGCGTTCGGCGTCATCCTCTGGTTCGGCGGCAGGGCGGTCATAGAAGGGCGCATGACGCCGGGCGAGTTGGGCTCATTCTTCCTTTACATCGGTCTGCTTGTGCAGCCCATCCGCATGCTGGGCTTTCTCGTCAACACGTTTGCGCGTGCAGCCTCGGCGGGCGAGCGCGTGTTCGCGGTGCTTGACGCCGACTCGCCGGTGCGGGACCTGCCGGAGGCAGCGCCCATCGGGGACGTGCGCGGTCACGTGCGGTTCGAGAACGTCTCATTCGGCTACACCAAGCGCGACGCCGTGCGGAACGTGTCGTTCGAGGCGGAGCCGGGGCAAGTGACCGCACTGATGGGCGCGCCGGGCTCCGGCAAGACGACGCTGATGAGCCTGCTTGCGCGCTTCTACGATCCAGACGAAGGCCGCATCACCATAGACGGCAAGGACGTCCGCGAGTGCCAGCTCGCCTCGCTCCGCTCGGCCGTTGGCTTCGTGCAGCAGGACGTCTTCCTGTTCAGCGCGACGGTGGCGGAGAACATCGCCTACGGCCGCGAGGACGCGACGATGGACGAGATAGTCACCGCGGCGAAGGCCGCCCAGATCCACGACGAGATCATGGCGTTGCCCGACGACTACGAGACGGTCATCGGCGAGCGAGGGGTCTCGCTCTCCGGCGGCCAACGGCAACGGCTCTCCATTGCACGGACGCTGGCGCTCGATCCGCCGATACTCGTGCTCGACGACTCGACCTCCAGCGTCGACGCGGGCACGGAGTCGCGCATCCAGGATGCGATGGCGGAGGTGGTGAAGGACCGGACGACGTTCATCATCGCGCACCGGCTCTCGTCCATTCAGCACGCCGGGCTCGTCATCGTGATGCAGAACGGCGAGATCGGCGAGATGGGGTCGCCTGAGGAACTGATCGAGTCCGGCGGACTGTTCACCCACGTTACGGAGTTGCAGTACGCCACCAGTCTGAACGGCGTCGCCGCCGTGCGCATGGGATCGCCCGCGCAAAGGAGAGCGGCGCCATGATGATGAACACGGGCGGCGGCCACTGGGTGATGCGCGGCCAGCAGGGCGACATCGACGAGGACGGCACGAAGCTGTACGACCAGCGCGTTATCCTCCGCATGCTGAGCTACGTGGGCCCATACAAGTTCCCGGTCTTCCTCGCCATGTTGGCCGTGGTCGTCTACACCGGAGCGACGGTTGCGATTCCGTTCATCATCGCTAAAGGGGTTGACGACTACATCAAGAACGGCGACGTGGCCGGTCTCAACACACTCGCCATCTGGTTCGGCGTGGTGCTGGTCGTGCATTATGCCGCGAACTACGCGCACCAGGTGCTGCTTGCTCGCGTGAGCCAGCGTGTCATCTACGACCTGCGGAACGACCTCTTCAAACACCTGCAGGACCTCCCGATGTCGTTTCACAACCGGCACAAGGTCGGCTCCGTGATGTCGCGAGCGCAGAACGACGTCTACCAGCTGCAGGAGTTCCTGGACATCGTGGTGTTGAGCATCGGAGACCTGCTGAGCCTCGCGGGGATCATCGGTTTCATGCTCTACGCGGACTGGCAGCTCTCGCTGCTCTCCTTCGCCGGCCTCCCGGTGCTGCTCGTCATCATCTGGGTGTGGCAGAAGCACGCACGCCCGGCGTTCCTGCGCGTCCGCGTCGCGATCTCGCAGGTGAACGCTTCGCTCGCGGAGAACCTGGACGGCGTGCGCGTAGTGCAGAGCATGAACCGCCAGAAGACGAACATGATGGCGTTCGACGGGCTGAACGACCGCCACCTGCAGACGAACCTGCGTGCCCAGCGGCTCGCCTCCTCGCTTATGCCGGTGGTGGAGATGTTCATGTCGTTCAGCCTAGCGGCGACCATCATCTTCGGCGGCAGGCTCGTGCTCGGCGGGACGATTGGCGCAGGGCCGTTGATACAGTTCACGCTCTACATCCAGCGCTTCTACGACCCGATCCGGAGCCTAACGATGCAGTTCACGCAACTCCAGCGCGCGATGGCCTCCGGCGCGCGCATCTTCGACCTGCTGGACACAGAGGCCGACCTCGTCGACGCCCCGGACGCCAAGCCGATGCCCCAGATACAGGGCGCGGTGCGCTACGAGAACGTGTCGTTCGCCTACGAGCCGGGCAAGATGGTACTGACAGGCGTTGACCTGGACATACAGCCCGGCGAAACGATCGCGTTCGTCGGACGCACGGGTGCGGGTAAGACGACGATGGCCGCGCTCGTGTCCCGCTTCTACGACGTAGTAGACGGGCGCCTCACGATCGACGGCCACGACGTGCGCGACGTGACGCGCGAATCGCTCGCGAAGCAGATGGGCATCGTGCTGCAGGAGCCATTCCAGTTCTCCGGCACCATCATGGAGAATATCCGCTACAACCACCCCGAGGCGAGCGACGAGAAAGTGTACGAGGCAGCGAAAGCCGTGGGGCTGCACGACCACATCGCGAGCCTGGACGACGGCTACGAGACGATGATGGAGGAGCGCGGCGGCAACATGAGCCTCGGCCAGCGACAACTCGTCAGCTTCGCCCGCGCGCTCGTCGCGGACCCGCGCATCATCGTGCTCGACGAAGCGACGGCGAGCGTCGACACGCAGACGGAGCAGCTGATCCAGCAGGCGATAGGCAAGATGCTGCACGGGCGGACGGCCATCGTCATCGCGCACCGGCTCTCCACCATCCGCAACGCGGACAAGATCGTGGTG
>DAOUHT010000143.1:0-12730 GCA_034428375.1 Dehalococcoidia bacterium
TCCCGTAGCGCCGACAGAGATCCCGGATGTTCGCTCCCGGTGTGCGAGCGAGTGTGACGAACTCACGCTTCAGGGACATCACTGACGCCTCCTTCCAGGGAATGGCGCACCTCCTGTCGCCTCATAGGCGGACAGAACGTGTAAACCATGTCCCCGAACAGGTGTAAAGGATGTCCCCGGTCTATACAGCAGGGAGAGGGGATCGCTCAGGGCAGCGGGAGGTCGACCCACCCGCCACGGGTGAGCGAGAGAGCGGACGCCTCCAGGAACTCCATGTTCCTGACGCCGTCCTGGAAGGTGTCGTTCTCTCCGACGTCCTCTCCGCGGACGAGGCGCACGAAGTCCTCCTCCGCGTGCCACGTCTCTTCCAAACCGGCAGGAACCGGCAGCGGGGCCAGTTCGCTATCGCCCCTGCGGGCGCCCATCAGCTCCCCTCTCCGGGGGTAGACCAGCGTTCCCTCTTCTCCATAGATCTCGACTCGTTCTTCGCCGAAGAGCGTCACGCCGCTCTGGACGCAGGTCACGGTTGCGCCTCCCGGTATCTCAGCGATGACCGTCAGGGCGTCCGGCATCTCGACGTCGATGGGTCCGCCTCCGGGCCCGTCGGTCCGCTGGGGTATGAACGTCCGGCCCCACGCGAGGACTCGCTCGGGGTCGCCGAACCAGAGCCGGAGCACGTCCCAGTCCAGGCCGAGGTGCAGCGGGTTGACCGCGCCGAACATGCGGTGGTCCTGACGGCGCTGCAAGGGGGCGGAGCTGTCGGCGTAGTCGGGGACGAGGTAGTAGGCGAACACCTGGCGAACCGTGCCGACGTAGCCGTCGTCCAGCAGGTGTTTCACGTAGCGGCGCGCTCCCTCATACGAAGTCGGCGGCACGAGGCGCGCCTTCAGACCCGTCTCTTCGGCCTTCGCCAGCATCTCACGCGCTTCGAGGAGGCTCGTGGCCATCCGCGTCTGGCAGAGCACGTGCTTCCCGGCGTCGAGCGCCGCCATGACGGGCTCGTGGTGGAAGTAGGGCTGGGTGCCGACGAATACCGCGTCGATATCGTCCCGCGCCACCAACTCCCGCCAATCGCCCATCGGAGCGGGGATGCCGAACTCCGCCGCGACCCGCTCGGCGCTTTCGAGGCTGCGGTTGGCAACGGCCACGACATCCGCTCCCTCGACCGCGAGCAGATTGGGGAGTATGCGGCGGCGCGTGAAGCCTCCAGCCCCGACTATGCCGATACGGACCGTGTCCGACATGCTCCTCCTGAACGAGCGGCGAGCCTGCTACTCGTGTCCCAGCCTGGACCTGCCGCTGGTGTGGTACGGGCGACCGGCCACCATGGCGGACCGCTCCTCCTGGTCCATGTTGAACAGCCGCATCCCTTCCTCTCTGCTGAGGCCGGCGATGTTGTCGGACGTGATGCGGATGATGCCGTTGTCCTCGGGAGCGCGGATGATGCCGATGGGGTCCTGCCCCTCCTTCACCCGCACCATCTGCTCCCTCCAGACCCGGCGGTTGAGGATGAGCCCCTCGTCGGTGGTGCCGAGGTGCCACTGCTCCCAGTCCGGGAGGAAGTTCCGCTCTTCAGGGCCCTGCGTCTGCTGGGCGACCTCGTCCTCCCAGATGTTGCCCTGCCGCCACGGATGGCCGTAGTTCCAGTAGGAGCCGACCTGCTGCGCCCAGTCGGGCGGGAGGTCGCGCGCCCTGCCGATGCTCGGCAGCGGGCTATTCATCGAATCGATTGCGGCCTGCCCTTCCTTCGAGATCTTCCCGTCCTCGAAGGGGTAGAAGTCGACCGTGAACCAGCGCGTGTTGTAGTCATCCACCGGCATGGCCCACTTTATGCTGCCCGCGTTGTCCTGGTTGCAACGCTGGGTCGGCCACACGGTGTGGGTCTCGTGGTACATGAACTGCCCGGGGTGCTTCGCCATCTCCTTCAGCACCTTCATGCGCGTTCCCCACTGCGTGCGCTCGAACTTCACGGGCGTCGCAAGCTGACCGTCGGGGCCCCAGTACATCGAGCCGACCTTCGGGGGGTCCCTGAACCATCCGTGGGCGATCTCGCCGTGCCACGGGTCCATGTTGTTGTCGTGCAGCGCCTGGAAGACGTTGCAGCGCTCGACGTAACCGCCGTTACCGGTGACGCGGACACCGTCGCCGCTGAACAGTTGGTGGTACCGGGGGAAGAGCGGCTTCAACTCCGGCGGCCCCATGTAGGCGAATATCAGCCCCCCGACCTCGAAGCACGGGTACGAGAGGTGCGTGACCTTCTCGTTGTACCGGCTGCCGGGCGGCTCACCGGGCATCTCGACGATGTTGCCGTCGCCGTCGTAGAGCCAGCCGTGGTAGAGGCAGCGGATGCAGTCGTCCTCCACCCGCCCGTAGCTGAGGGAGGTGCCCCGGTGGGAGCAATGCTCGCCGAGGAGGTGAGGCTCGCCCCGGGAGTCGCGGAACAGGATGAGATGCTCTCCGAGGACGGTGACGCGCACCGGGTTGTTGACGCCGCGGTTGCTGCCGCCGCCCACGTTCTGGGAGACCTCCACCGGCAGCCAGTACCGGCGGAAGACGTCGCCGGACGGTGTTCCCGCCCCCACCTGGATCATCTCGAGTTCTTCGTCGTTCCTCAAGGCAGACCTCCTTCGCGAATCCCGTAAGCCCGTCCCTGCGGCTCCAGCGCCAACAAGGAGCAGTGAGCTACATCTTCAGCCCCATCGTGTTCTTGTCGAAGGTGAACTCTCCAGCCTTCCTGAGCCAGGGGCGGTTCCATATCTCGTCCGTGTAATCCGACTCCATCCGCTCGATGGGGTCCGGCATGGGCTGACCGTACACCTTTGCCATCGTCTCACCCAGCACCTTCCGCCGGGTCTCGGACGGCAGGTCGCTCATCGTCAACTCGATGGTGTCGTCCGTATAGGGCCAGATGCCGCCCGCGTGCGGGTAGTCGTTCGCATAGACGAAGTTGTCGGCGCCCCACCGCTGGAGCAGGTAGCCACCCACGCCGTCCTGCATGAATGTCGAGTACACCTGTCGGCTGAAGTACTCGCTGGGGAACAGGTCGAGCCCTACGTTCCTGCCCCTGCCCAACTTGCGGTCGAGGTCTTCGAGATAGAAGGGTATCCATCCCACCTCGAACTCGGAGAGGACGATCTTGAGCCGCGGGTGACGCTGCAACACGCCGGAGAGGATCATCTCGGCCACGGTCTTCATGGCAACGACCTTGTGGCCGTAGGCCTGGCGCGTGATGACTCCGAACCGGTCTTCGTCGGCGCGGGTTACATAGGCGCCGAACCCCGTGTTGATGTGCCAGCCGATGGGCATGTCCATCTCTTCAGCCGCCGACCAGAACCGCTCGTAGTGGTCGCCGGTGAAGGGCAACTCATCCGGCGGTGCTACCCAGGTCGCTACTCCCTTGAGGCCGCCGTCCTTCGCGCGCTGCATCTCCCTGATGGCGTAGTCGATGTCCCAGAGTCCGATAAAGGCCTGCCCCCAGAGCCGGTCCGGGGCTTCCTTGCAGAAGTCCATCATCCAATCGTTGTAGACCTGTTCCCCCGCCTGGCCGAGCGGCAGGTCCACCGGCTCGAAGAAGAACTGCTCGAAGAGTCCCTTGGCCAGCGTGGGATAGAGCACCTCGGCACTGATGCCGTCGGCGGCCATGTCCTTCAGCCGCTCCTTCGGGTCCCAGCCTCCGGCACGCGAATGATTGTGCCGGCCGTACTCGATGCGGGGGAAGCTGAGCGCGCGGTCGCGGTACTTCAGCGGCATCTCCTTCTGCCAGAGGTCGGGGGGCTCCGAGACGTGGGAGTCCCCCGAGATGCGAATCTCCTGGTCACTTGCGGGTGATGTGGTCATGGCATCCTCCTCTGTCCGGACGTGCGCCAGCCTTCGCGGCTACTCGCGCTTGAGAGCGGTCAGCATCGTTCGGCCCAGGATGTTCTCCTTGTCCTGCTCGGTGATGCCATCGAGGTCAGTGACAGCGTTCACGTAGTTGGGGAGTTTCATGAACTCGCCGTGGGGATAGTCAGAACCATAGAAGAAGTTCTCGCTCCCCATCATCTGGACGAGCGCCGGGATATGTTCGGTGGACTCGATGGCCGTGAAGCAGTGCCGCTTGATCTGCTCGCTGGGCAGGTTGGGCGTGCGCGAGCAGTTGCCCTGGATGTAGAAGGAGCGGTCGCAGCCCATCATCGCGTAGGGCAGCCACCCTGCGCCCGCCTCGAAGAAACAGAAGCGGAGATTGGGGAACATGTCGAACACGCCGCCGAGCGACAGCGCGGCAACCGTCAGGCTGTACTCGAGGCCGAACCCGACGTACACCCCGACGTGGAGCCGTCGCATGCGGTCGGAACCGATGATGGGGTACCGAGGTGCGTGGTCGACCAGCGATCCGGCGCAGCTCTGCGGGATGTGGTGGACGAAGATGGGAACGTCCAGCTCATTGATGGTGTCCCAGAACGGGTAGAGCTCCATGCAGTCGAAGTTCTGCCCCATCCAGTTGGAGGGGATCTGGATGGCCTCGATGCCGAGTTCTCTGACGACGCGCACGGCCTCCCTGCGCGACTCTTCCAGGTCGTCGAACGGGAGGATGGCGGTTGCGATGAACCGTTCCGGGTACTGGCGCTGTATCGCGCCGACCGCGTTGTTGTAGGCCCTTATCATGGCGACGCGGACCGGCAAGGGCCGATCGTCGCCCTCGGGCGTGCCGCCGTAGAGATGGCCGAACGGCCCGTGCGGAATCAGCACCTGCGTATCGACGCCGAGCTCCTCGTCGAGCACTCTCACCCGCTCTTCGGGGTCGCGGAGCGGGACCCGCTTCACCTCTGCGCCAGAGCCGAACCCGCGCGTCGAGGGGGGCTCGGCCCAGAGGCGCGCTTCCCTCGCATACATGTCGCGGGCCTGTGCAGTCAGCCCATCGGGGAGGAGGTCGCGCAGCGAATCGAGGTCGACGCGGGGCACGATGTGGCTGTCGCAGTCAACGATGCGCGTCGCGGTCCTCGTGGCCATGGCGGTCCTCCTCTGTCCGTTCAGCGTCCCTAATGGTGCACGCTCATGCGCAAGCCCCGCCAGCGTGCGGCGAACACCAACACCGTCGTGAACAAGGTGATGATCACGCTCACGATGGCCGCTTCTTCGAGGTAGTCGCCCGTCGCGTAGTCGAGAGCGACGAGCGACAACGTCATCGTCTCACGGCTCGCAAGCAGCACCACGCTCGACGTCGCGCCGGCAGCAGATACGAAGTTGATCATCGCGAGGAGTATCAGCGTCGGCATCAACACGGGAATCATGATGCGGACGAACGTCCTCGTCCAACCGGCGCCCGCGATACGGGCGGCTTCCTCGATCTCCGCGCCAACCTGCAGGAGAACACCTTTGCTGATGTTCACCCCGACCGTATTGCCCTGGAGCAGCACCACGATGATGAGCGCAAATACCGTTCCGAAGAGGAAGCTGAGACCGGGCGTGCCCAGGAAGATGAGCAGGAGGCCGAGCCCGGAGAGGATCCCCGGGATCGCTGCCGACGTCCAGATGACGAGGTCCAGATAGATGCGCCCGGCGAACCTTGTACGTACGAGGATGTACGCAAGGACCATGAAGAGGAGCGGGCTTCCGATGGCGGCGGCGATGGAGATGGTCAGCGTCGTGCGGAGACCTACCCAGAAGAAGTTGTCGGCCAGCACAAAGTCCCAGTGCTTCATGCTGAAGAGCGGGTCGATGTTGAAGTAACCGATGCGGTTCATGAAGCTGCCGACCGTCAGCGTCGCCGCGGGGAGGAGTGTCAGCGCGATCAGGAGCGCCGCCATGAGTCCGAAGATGACCCACTTGAACTTGCCCAGATCGAGCAGCCCGGGCTTGAACTGACCGGTGATCGTGGTATAGCGGCGGCGGTGGCTCACCCAGCGCTGCACCGGTATGACCAGCGCCACTACCAGCAGCGTCAGGCTCGCCAGCACTGTCGCCTGACCGTAGAGCGGCGGGTTGTTGGCGTCCACCAGCTCGTAGATCAGCGTGGAGTAGACGAAGAAGCCGATGGGCGTCCCCAGCAGGTACTCGATCTCGAATCCGGAAAGGACACGCAGCAGTTGGAGCGAGAAGACGAGCACCATGGGCGAAATCATGAGTGGCAGGGTGACCCGCATCATGGTTTGCAGGTTGCCCGCCCCGCCCACGCGGGCCTGCTCCTCGAGCCGGGAGTCCATGTTACGGAACGCAGGCGTCAGCAGCATGACCTTGGTCGATATGCCGTTGGCCATCAGGTGCGCCCATATGATCCCCGGCACGCTGAAGATGTTGAAGGGCCCTTCTTCTACGAACGGCAACCACTCCAGGATCTTGTTCAGGAGGCCGATTGAAGGGTCCATCAGCATGATCCAGGAGAGCGTGGTGGCGAGTCCGGGCATCATGAATGAAACCCAGAACACGACCTCCAGGGTGTTGCTGAATGGGACATTGGTGCGCGCGAGGGTCCAGGCGATAACCGTGGCGATCGGGAAGCTGATGACTACCACCAGGATCCAGACCATCAGCGTATTGCCCAGGGCGCGAAGGAGCCGCGGCTCCTCCCAGGCCACTCTCCAGTTGGCCAGGCCCCATTCTCGTTCCCCGAACCAGATGTACTCGGCCGTGTTGAAGCTGAGGCCGAGTATGAGGATGATCGGGTAGATGAGGAAAAAGCCCAGCACGACCAGGAGCACGGCCATGAAGTACGTGCTCCGCCGAGGGCGCAGGCCCCCGACAGTAGCGATCGCTCGTGCAGCAGCTACGCTTGTCATCTACCCGACCCTCCTCGATCGGATCAGTTGATGCCCTGTATCTCCTCGTAGATCCCTTGTGCGTACTCGTATATCTCTATGGCCTCTATGTGCTCGTTCGGGTTGCACTCGATGCAGAGCTCATAGATGACTCCAGGCTCACGACGCTGCTCCGGGTCCGTATTCCCGGGAGGCACGTCGTTCCGAAGGCTCGGCCTCGGGTACCTGTTGTCCCGCACATTCGCAAGCTCATTGTTCGCGGTCTGTCCCTCGACAGAGAGGAGCCAGTTGAGCGCGAGCTGCGTGGCGTTCGGGTGAGGCGGATTGATGGGCGAACTGATCTGCATCGCGGACGAGCCGCCGCTCAGGAACGGCTCCTGGCCGGCCCCGGCCTCCATCTCGAACTCCGCCGTCGGCAGGTTGGACTCGCTCAGCTCGTCGAGACACTGCGCTACGTTGGACCCGAAGAACGCCCATGCGTACTTGCCCTGGGCGACGAAGTCACATGCCCGGCGGTTGTCCGTCTCCCATGCCGCGTCGAGCACCGTCATGAACTCCTTGAGGAATTCACGGCCAAGGGACGGGTGCTTGGCTATCGTGTAGTAGTTCCCTCCTCCTGCCGTGGAATACGGAGGAGGCGCCATCATGAGGACGTTCCCTTTGAACTTCTCGACGAACCACGGAGCGACGAAGTCCTGGTCCACCGTGATGCGCGCGATGTCCTCTTCGCTGACCATGTCCGTGTTGTAGCCGGCCGTGATGATGCTGTCACGGTTGACTATGGCGGCATACCCCATCACGTACTTCTTGTCCACGTCCGCCCAGAGGTACTGGTTGTTGTACCAGAGCGACAGGTCCGTCACCTCCGGGTGGACGAGCAGAGGCTCCAAAGCCCGCAGCCCGTTGGCGTCTATCACCTGGTTCTGCTTGAGGATGTCCATCATGAACAGGTCAACCTCGTAGCGTTGGGCCGACTGCTCGGCCAGCAGGCGCTGAACGACCTCGTTGCTCGTGCCCGTAGTGATGAGCACTTCGATGCCGAACTTGTCCTGAAACACGTCCCAGACGGGTCTGGAGTCACGCGCGCCGGAGCCTCCGGCAGCGATGACCAGTTCCCCTTCTTCCTGCGCCGCCTCGATGAGCGCGTCCCACTCCGCCTGGAACTGCTGATCCGCAGTGGGCGTGGAGGTTGGAGTCGCCTGAGGAGGAGGCGTGGGGGTAGGTATGGGTGTGGCCGTGGGATCTGAGCCGCATGCGGCGGTAAGCACCGCTGCCGCAACAGCCAGCGCCACCAGAGCTGTAAACCGGGCTAAACGGTCGGTGAAGCTCATGTCGTTCCTCCCAGTCCCCTCTGCAAGGACCGACAGCTCCGCCGGTCCGCCACGCACGGCCGAACGTATCCCCTGCGCTGCCTGCGTGGCTCAGGGACGGGCGAATCGTAGCCTTCCCTTCGCCGAAATTCAACGCACGACTGGAAGTGAGTCAAGAATCCGCACGCAGAGGCAACTGAACTGGTTCGAGTTCGGCGTCACTGCGGGTATAGCAGGCGGATTACGCTATACTCGCCCAGCCGCAGCGTCTGAGGAGGAGGTCCCTATGGTCACAGAATCCGCACTTACCGAGGTCGTCGACTTCTGGCGCAACCATGCCTACGACGGCTGGCTGGCCAAGCAGGATGCCCCTGTCCACACCGGCTACTACATCGAGGATGCCCGCACCTTGGAGCGCGGATGGTGGTCGCTGCGCGGTTGTCCTGCCGCCATCATCAGTCTCGAAGGCCACCGGGGCGTCGAGCACGTCCACGTGCTGGAGATACCGCCCGGAGAGACGATCCCCCCGTTCCGCATGGCGTTGGAAGAGGTGATCTACGTCTTCGAGGGTAACGGCATCGCGAACGTGTGGGCCGAGGGACAGCCGAAGATAACGTTCGAGTGGCAGAAGCACAGCCTGTTCCGCATCCCCGTCAACTACAACTACGAACTGAGCAATGCCAGGGGCGACCGGCCTGCGCTGACGCTTCACGTGAACCTGCTGCCGATGGCCATGGGCACCAACCCCAGCGAGGACTACTTCTTCAACAATCCCTACGTCGACCTCAGCCAACTGTATGGGAGCGAGGCGAAGTTCTACTCCGCTGCCCGCCCCGTCCAACTGTCGGGACAGGCCAGCTTCTCCTCGGGCGCAAGGGCCATGAGGCACGCACCGGACCCGGGCGCCCTGGCGCCGACGTCCTCTCCCCGAACCAGCATGCGGTGGTACGGCAACTTCTTCCCCGACCTGTCGGTGTGGGACAAGCTGGAGGTCGGCGGGGGCGCGGGCCGCCTCGCTTACCGGGGCGGCATCTTCTTCCCGGGGTCAGCGTTCAGCATCGACCTGATGGTGCTCCCCTCCCGGAGGTACCGCGCAGGCCATCGCCATGCGGCGGGCGTCACCATCGTCGGCATCCAGGAGGCCGACGGTTTCGTTCTCATGTGGCCCGAGGGTGGCGACTACCTGGTTGCGCCGTGGAAGGAGGGGTCCGTGTTCGTGCCGCCCTATCACTGGTATCACATGCACATGAACGCGGGGCCGGTGGAGAACAGACAGCTCCGCATCCGGGCACCCCGGCCGGGAGCGAACCCCACGGCCGACCCTGATCGCATGATTCCGTTCACGAAGCAGGACCCCTGGATCCGGCAGAAGTTCGAAGAGGAGCTGGCAAAGCGAGGCTTGACCTCACTCATGCCGGAGGAGGGATTCACGAACCCGGACTTCGAATGGGATGGGGAGTGGCTGAAGGAAGACTGAGCGTCCCCTTCCTCAACGTTCATTTGACAGTACCCAGACAGCGTCGTACCGTCCGAGCGAGCAGCGCTCGCTGCGCCCTCACAGGGCCTCTGGTTCTCGCCCAGGCGCGGCGTCAGTACGAGGAGGTCCCATGACCACAGAGGCAGCCCTTCCCGAGGTAGTCGACTTCTGGCGCAACCACGCCTACGACGGCTGGCTGGCCAAGCAAGACGTGCCGGTCCACACCGGCTATTACATCGAGGACGCCCGGACACTCGAACGTGGATGGTGGGCGCTGCGTGGGTGCCCGGGCGCAATCATCAGTCTCGAAGGCCACCGGGGCGTTGAGCACGTCCACGTGCTGGAGATACCACCCGGAGAGACGATCCCCCCCTTCCGCATGGCGCTGGAAGAGGTGATCTACGTCTTCGAGGGCAACGGCATCGCGAACGTCTGGGCCGAAGGTCAGCCGAAGATCACGTTCGAGTGGCAGAAGCACAGCCTCTTCCGCATCCCGGTCAACTACAACTACGAACTGAGCAACGCAAGAGGCGATCAGTCCGCAATCACCCTGCACGTAAACCTGCTGCCGATGGCCATGGGCACGAACCCCAGCGAGGACTATTTCTTCAACAACCCCTACGTGGACACCACCCAACTCTACGGGAATCAGGCGAAGTTCTACTCGGCGGCGGCGCAGCCCGTGCGTCTTTCCGGGCAGGCAAGCTTCTCGTCCGGAGCTCGATCGATGGGGTTCGAGCCGGGCGCCGGGGCAGGCACGCTGGCCGAAGACCGCCGCTCCTCCGGCGGTAGCAGCATGCGCTGGTACGGCAACTTCTTCCCCGACCTGTCGGTGTGGGACAAGCTGGAGGTGGGCGGAGGAGCAGGCCGTCTCTCCTACAGGGGCGGCATCTTCTTCCCCGGCTCGGCGTTCAGCACCAGCCTCATGGTGCTCCCTTCGCGAAGGTATCGAGCAGCACATCGCCACGCGGCGGGCGTAACCATCGTCGGCATCCAGGAGGCCGATGGGTTCGTCCTCATGTGGCCGGAGGGTGGCGACTACCTGGTTGCGCCTTGGAAGGAAGGGGCCGTGTTCGTGCCGCCCTATCACTGGTACCACATGCACATGAACGCGGGCCCGGTGGAGAACAGGCAGCTCCGCATCCGGGCGCCGCGACCGGGAGCGAACCCCTCCGCCGACCCCAATCGCACGATCCCCTTTTTCGAGCAAGACCCTTGGATCCGGAAGAAGTTCGAGGAGGAGCTGGCCAAGCGCGGGCTCACCTCGCTCATGCCGGAAGAGGCGTACACGAACCCGGACTTCGAGTGGGACGAGGAGTGGCTGAAGGAGGACTGACATGCTGAGCGTCGAGCAGACGGAGATGCTGACGAGGGTCGGCCCCGGTACTCCGATGGGCGACCTGCTGCGAAGGTATTGGACGCCCATCCTGCTGCAGGAGGAGTTGCCCGAACCCGACTGTCCTCCCGTACGAGTCCGCATCTTCTGCGAGGACCTCGTTGCGTTCCGCGACAGCGAGGGGAGGCTTGGCCTCGTCGAGGAACTCTGCGCGCACCGGCAGACCAGCCTATTCTTCGGACGCAACGAAGAGGGTGGCCTTCGCTGTGCCTACCATGGCTGGAAGTACGACGTGGCCGGGAACTGCATCGACATGCCGACCGAGTCGCCGGAGAGCAACTTCAAAGACAAGGTCAAGCTGATCTCCTATGAGGTAAGGGATGGCGGCGGACTCATCTGGGCGTACCTCGGGCCCAGGGAGTTCATGCCCCCCGAGCTTCCGCAGTTCCGGTTCATGGACGTGCCGGAGGAGCACCGGCTTCACACCAAGTACCTGAGAGAGTGCAACTTCGCCCAGGCCATCGACGGGGGCATCGACTCCGTCCACACGAACTTCCTGCACGCAGGTCTCGACCGCTACCGGAAGACCGACGCTTACAAGGAACGCATCAAGGGAAGCACAGACCTCGACCTCCTCTACCGGACGGCTGACGATGCGCCGAAGTTCATGACAAAGCGTACAGACTACGGCCTGCTGGTGGGCGCACGCAGGAACCTCGAAGCCGAGAACAAGTACTACTGGCGCTTCAACCACTTCCTCATGCCCTTCTACTCGATGACCCCACGCGGCGGAGGCGGACACGCCTTCGTGCCCATCGACGACTACAACTGCTGGTCCTTCAACCTCTCTTCCAAGGTTGACCGCCCGTACACGGAGGAGGAGCGGGAACGCCAGCTCGCCGGGATCGCCATGGACCACGACCTAGCCGGTGGGGTCAACATGCACGGTGGACTCATCCCCGGCACGTACCGGACAGTCCGCAACCGCGACAACGACTTCCTGATCGACCGCACGATGCAGAAGGAAGTGAACTTCACCGGCCTCGCCGGCACGGGCATCCAGGACTCGATGGCCCAGGTCACGATGGGCGCCATCGCCAACCGCACCAAGGAGCATCTCGGCGTGACGGACATCGCCATCATCCAGGCCCGACGCCTGATGCTCGGGCAGGCGATCGACCTGCAGGAGGGCATCGAGCCCGCCGAGCCGCACACTCCGGAGGCGTACTCCGTCGTTGGCGTGCAATTCGTGGAAGAGAAGGACGTCACGTTCGACGAGTGCATCGAGCGCCAGCGTCCCAGGCTCTACGCCGAGCTCGGCAGCTGAGCAGGGCACGGGGAGGTCGCCGATGGCCGAGAAGACTCAAGCCGCAACCCTCGTGGCGCCGAAGCAGTTCGAGCTCCGCGAGTACGACATACCTGAACTCACTTCAGATACGGGGCTCATGAAAGTGGAAGCCGTCGGCATCTGCGGCAGCGACGTCCGGTCGTACCGCCAACCCGTTCCCACGCCAAGGATCATGGGGCACGAGAACGTTGGCGTCATCGCCGCCATAGGCAGGGACGCTGCCGAGCGCTGGGGCGTGAAGGAAGGCGACGTCGTCATCCCCGAAGAGTACGTGCCGTGCTTCCATTGCAAGTACTGCTACACCGGGAGATTCCGATTCTGCAATCAGACCGACCGCGGGTACGGCACGCTCCTCCGGCACGGCTCCACGACAGTGAACGTGTGGCCGTCCATCTGGGGCGGCTTCAGCCAGCATATGTACCTGCCCCGGAACACGGTGATGCACCGGATAGACAGACCCGTGCCCGCGCACGTGCTGGCCCTCTACCTGCCGCTCGCCAACGGGATCGAGTGGGCGTGCCGCTA
>DAOUHT010000144.1:0-96692 GCA_034428375.1 Dehalococcoidia bacterium
AATCGAAGCCCCGGTGAACGGCGGCCGTAACTATAACGGTCCTAAGGTACCGAAATCCCTTGTCAGGTAAGTTCTGACCCGCAGGAAAGGCGTAACAACTGGGGCGCTGTCTCAAGGATGGTCTCGGTGAAATTGAAGTACGAGTGAAGATGCTCGTTACCCGCAGCAGGACAAAAAGACCCCGTGGAGCTTTACTGCAACCTGACATTGATCCGAGGATACGGTTGTGTAGGATAGGTGGGAGGCTATGAAGCCAGGACGCCAGTTCGGGTGGAGCCATCGTTGAAATACCACTCTTCCCTGTTTTTGGATCTAACCCCTGAACAAGCAGGGGGACCGTGTCTGGCAGGCAGTTTGACTGGGGCGGTCGCCTCCTAAAAGGTAACGGAGGCGTGCAAAGGTCCCCTCAGGGTGGATGGAAATCACCCGCAGAGCGCATTGGTAGAAGGGGGCTTGACTGCGAGGCCAACAAGCCAAGCAGGGACGAAAGTCGGCCAAAGTGATCCTACGGTCCCGTGTGGAAGGGCCGTGGCTTATCGGACAAAAGCTACCCCGGGGATAACAGGCTTATCTTGCCCAAGAGTTCATATCGACGGCAAGGTTTGGCACCTCGATGTCGGCTCGTCGCATCCTGGGGCTGAAGAAGGTCCCAAGGGTCCGGCTGTTCGCCGGTTAAAGCGGCACGTGAGCTGGGTTCAGACCGTCGTGAGACAGGTCGGTCTCTATCCGCTGTGGGCGCAGGAAGTTTGAGAGGAGCTTTCCCTAGTACGAGAGGACCGGGAAGGACGTACCTCTGGTGTTCCGGTTGTCCCGCCAGGGGCACTGCCGGGTAGCTATGTACGGAACGGATAAGCGCTGAAAGCATCTAAGTGCGAAGCCGGCCTCAAGATGAGACTTCCCACCCCGAGAGGGGGTAAGGCCGCAGAGAGACTATCTGCTCGATAGGCCGCAGGTGTAAGCGCAGCAATGCGTTCAGCTGAGCGGTACTAATCGGCCGAGGACTTGACCACATATACGCTCCTGCTCCTCTGCTCGTTCGATTTCCCTTGTTAGCGCGCAAAGCCTGCGCCTTTCTCCTTTTGTTCCGGTATCTTCGGTGCGGGGTGGAGCAGTGGCAGCTCGTCGGGCTCATAACCCGAAGGTCCCAGGTTCGAGTCCTGGCCCCGCTACCAACCTTCCGTCACTCCCAGCGCGCCCCAGCAGTGGGGCGCTTTCCGTTTAATCCCGCAAAGCCGGCAGAGAGTCTCCCCTCAGGGTGGTGTGCTACGCTTTCGATAGACCGGTTCGGTCAGAAGGAGCTGGACCATGGAGTACGCAGGCCGCCTGCACCGTTTCGCGGCGTTCGTTATCGATGTCGTCGTCATCTCGGTGATCATCGTGGTCCTGGGTGCGATCGGCGTCATCAACCTGGGCGAACCCAGCTCCGCAGACCAGCTCCTGGAAGCTGTCATCAGCTTTGGCTACTACATCGTGCTCACCGCAGCGTTCGGGGCCACGCTGGGGAAGATGGCGCTCGGTATGAAGGTGGTTGACGAGGGCGGCCAGAAGGCAGGGTTCTTCAAAGTGCTCATCAGGGAAACCATCGGGAAGGTCGTCTCTGCCCTCATCCTGTTCCTGGGTTACGTCTGGATACTGTTCGATGGCAAGCGGCAGGGCTGGCATGACAAGATCGGCGGAACGTTCGTGGTGAAGGCACGGTAGCGCCACGAAACTGCGGGAACAGGCTTAGCAACGGCCGCCGTGCGCAGTGATGCAGATAGCGGACGCGCCACGGATGCGTGAAGCGCCATCTGCTAGGCTGTAAACAACCTCTTCGGTCAAGGAGCGCAGCACAATGGAAAGCAGCAGCGCGGGAATGCCAGAGAAGGCGGACTGGATTACCAGGCTGATCGCTGAAGTAATCGACGGCATCGCCTGGTCCCTAGCTTTCGTACCCTTTGTCTTGGGTCTCTTCGTCGGAGGAGGATTCCCCATCTTCATAGGGATATTCCTCAGCCTCGGCGCCCTTGTGGTTATCGCCTCCGCGTACCGCGACGGACGGAGCGTCGGCAAGCGGGTAATGGGGACCCGGGTTGTACGAACCGATGGAAGTCCCGTGAGTTGGGGGTTCAACTTCATCGTACGAGCCGTACTGGTCAAGGGGTTGGTCGTAGGCATTGCCGGGCAGATAACGTTCGGAATCTTCACCCTGGTCAACTACCTGTGGCCGCTCTGGGACAAGGAGCGGCAGGCTCTTCATGACAAGATGGCCAGCACCTACGTGGTGAAAGTCTAAATCGCGCCAGAACATGCCTCGGCGATGGTCTACGCAAGCCCAGGAGCGAGGCTGGTTGCGGCAATCGTAGACGCCCTGCCACGGGGGCTGCACCCCGTGGCAGGGCGTAGAATCCGCGCAACTGTAGCACGCACTGGAGGCCCACCATGCCGGAATTCCTGGACGTCGTCCGCAGCCAACGGGGCACCGCCTACTACAAGCCAGACCCGATACCGGACGACGTGCTGGGCCAGATACTCGAGGCGGCGACTCGTGCTCCGAGCGGCAGCAACCGCCAGCCGTGGCGGTTCATCGTGCTGCGCGACAGCGAGGTGAAGCGTCAGATGGGCGAGCTGTACCTCGAGGCGCAACGGCGCATGACGGGCGGGACGTCGGCCAGCGCACCGGGGGAGGAGCCCGCACACTTCAGCGGCGCGATGGAGGACGTGCCGGTGCTGGTGATGGTGTGCGTGGAGCGGTGGGAGCTCCGGGGCAGCGAGACGTACCGCGGAGCGTCGATCTACCCCGCGGTGCAGAACCTGATGCTGGCAGCGGCATCGTTCGGCCTCGGCACACGCCTCACGACGGTCTGGCAGCACTGCTACGAAGACGTGGCTGCGCTGCTGGGCGTGCCGGACGACTGGTGGATGATGGCGATGACCCCGATCGGCTACCCGGCCCCGCCGGACCACCTGGGCGGCAGCCGCCGCAAGCCAATCTCCGAGGTAACGTTCTACGACAAGTGGGGCAACGCGGGGGCGTAAGGAACGGCGGTTATTCCGCCATCGCTGCGGCGACGGTCTCGACCTCTTCCAGCAGCGCGCTGAGCATGTCGGCTTCCTCGACGATGCGCGCCTTCTGGCCCTTGCGGAAGATGATGGCGCGCCCGTTGCCAGCGGCGATGCCGACGTCGGCGTCCTTCGCCTCGCCGGGGCCGTTCACCTCGCAGCCCATCACGGCGACCTTCACCGAGGTGTCCATGCCCTTCAGCATCTCGTCCACGGTGTTGGCGAGCTTGCGGATGTCCACGTCGGCGCGCCCGCAGGAGGGACAGGCGACCATCTGGACGCCCTTCTTGCGGAGGTCCAGGGCCTTGAGGATCTCGTAGCCAACCTCGACCTCCTCGCGGGAGTCGTCGCTGAGCGAGACGCGGATGGTGTCTCCGATGCCGTCGTAGAGAAGCGTGCCGAGGCCGATGGCGCTGCGGATGGAGCCGGAGCGCGCGGTGCCGGCCTCGGTGATGCCGAGGTGGAAGGGGTACGGCACCATCTTCGCGAGCTTGCGGTACGCCTCGACAGTGGTGTCGATGTCGTAGGCCTTGAGCGAGATCTTGATGAGGTCGAAGTCGAGGTCCTCGAGCACCTGAATCTCCCACAGGCCGGTCGCGACCATGTGATCGACGACTGAGACCTCCTCCCCTTCGCCGGAGGCCGATGAGCCCTTCACGAGGCGGTTGACGCCGTCGGCATGCCGGTGCTGACCTCGCGTGACGCCAATCGCGCCGACCGGCGGCAGGCTGCCGAAGTTGACACCGATGCGGATGGGGATCTGTCGCGCCTTGGCCTCCCGCACCACGGTGCGCACCTTCTCGGCGTCGCGGATGTTGCCAGGGTTCAGCCGCAGGCAGTCAACGCCCTGGCTGAGGGCCTCGAGCGCGAGCTGATAGTGAAAGTGAATGTCCGCGACGATAGGGATGGAGACCTGGCGCTTGATTGCGCCGAGGGCCTGCGCGGCCTCCATGTCCGGCACGGCGCAGCGGATGATCTCGCAGCCGACTTCCTCGAGGCCGTGTATCTGCGCGACCGTGGCCTCGACGTCGCGGGTGTCGGTCTTGGTCATGGACTGGACGCTGACCGGGGCGTCCCCACCGATCTTGACGTCTCCCACCCACACAGGTTTGGTTACGCGACGTGCCATGTCCGGCTCCCCTCAGCTTGCTAGCAACCATGATACACCCCACGAGTGGCGCAGGGCGTGAGCGACGAACTCCCTGTCCTGTACACCCTGTCCATCCCTGTCGAGTTGTGACACGCGCCCCTTTCGCGGTCGCGCCGGCCTCGCTTACCCTGCCCCTGGTGTACAGCGACCGGCGGGCACAGCCCTCCGCCTCCGCAGCGCCCCCCTGTCGCAGATTGTCGCAACTTGTCGCATCGCCGCTGCATTCTGTCGTCCGTGCCGTTGCTGAGCGTAGCCCGATCGTTGCGCAGAGCAAGGCCATCTACGAGTGAAAGCAGCACATTGCAACAAACAGAAAACGCAGAGATGCCCCGGGGTCATGCGAAGAGGCGTTGGATGTCGTTCACGGAGATCATGACTATCGCGCCGATGAGGAGGGCGAAGCCGGCGGCGTGGACGAAGCGCTCCTTCTCCGGTGCGAGGCGGCGTCCGCCCCGCACGATCTCCAGGAGCACGAAGGCGATGCGCCCGCCGTCCAGCGCGGGGAAGGGAATGAGGTTGATGATGGCGAGGTTGATGGAGAGCAGCGCCGTCCAGAGGATGAGCGGGCTGATGCCGGATTCAGCCACGTCGCCCGTCATCTGCGCGATGCCGATGGGTCCGGCGACCTGGATGGAGGACGCGCCCGCTATCCAGCGCGAGACCTCGTTGCGGAAGAGCAGGAGTATCTCGCCGATCTGCATGAAACTCGCACGGAACGCGGCCAGCGGGCCCATCGAGCGCGTCCCCTCGGGGTAGGCCTCGACGGTCAGCCCGTCGAGCGCGTCCTCGTCCGGCGGCAGTTCCAGCGTCACGATGCGTCCCTGCCGCAACACCTCCACCGGCACCTGTTCGGAAGGGGCCTCTTGCACGACAGCGGCGAGGGCGGCCTGCGGACTGCCCTCGTTCAGCACGCGGCGGCTACCGATCGAGAGGAGAAGGTCGCCGGGAAGCAGGCCGCTCTGTGCAGCCGTCGAACCGAAGGCGACGGACGCGACGGTGAGGCGGGCGTCGGTGAGGAAGATACCGACGGCGCCCTGCCCTTCGGGCGGGTCGACGCGCACGTCCGGGATGCGCAGGGCGACGAGCCGGCCACGGCGCTCGACCGTCCATGCCGTGTCCGCGCCCAGGCGGAGGTTGATGGCTATGAGGAGGTCGGACGAGTTGTCGATGCGCCTGCCGTCGGCCTCGCGGACGAGGTCTCCCGCCTCCACGCCCGCCTGCTCGGCGGGCGACCCGGGGGCGACGCTAAGGACGGTCACGTCCGTCACCGGCACCGGCTGAGGAGTCATGAAGACGACGGTGAGGAGGACGATGGGAAGCAGGGCGTTCATCGCGGAGCCTGCACCGAGGATGAACAGCCGCTGCCAGGCAGCCTTGCCCGCGAAGCTCGCAGGCGCTGTAGGGTCTTCCTCGTCGAGCATGCGCACGAATCCACCGAAAGGGAGGAAATTGAGCGAGTAGGTGGTGCCGCCGCGCGTGAAGCCGAACGCGCGCGGCGGCATGCCGACGCCGAACTCCAGCACCTGAACCCGGGCGAGTTTCGCGGCGAAGAAGTGCCCCAGCTCATGCACGATGATGAGTGAGCCGAGGACGACGAGGAAGAGAAGGACGGTCATGGCAATGAACGGGACGGAGCGCTAGCCGACGCCCGCCGCTGCCGCTGCCTCGCGTCGCGCCCACGCGTCGGCCTCGAGCACGGCCTCTGGCGTCGAGGCATCGAACGACTCGTGCCTGTCGAGCACGCTCTGCACGATGCGGTGGATGTCGCCGAACCCGATTCGGCCGTCGAGGAAGTAGTGCACGGCCTCCTCGTCGGCGGCGCTGAGCACGGCCGGATAGGTCTGCTCCCTGCGCCCCGCCGCGACCGCAGTGGCGAAGCACGGATAGCGCGCAGGGTCGAGCGGCTCGAAGGTGAGCGACGGCCACGCGAGGGGGTCGTAGCGCGGCAGCTTGCCGTTGTCGAGGCGCGCAGGGTAAGCGAGTGCCGCCTGGATGGGGAGCCGCATGTCCGGCGGGCCCATCTGCGCCTTCACGGAGCCGTCCGTGCACTCGATCATCGAGTGGATGACGCTCTGGGGGTGGACGACCACGTCTATCCGGTCGAACGGGATGTCAAAGAGCCAGCGGCTCTCGATGACCTCGAAGCCCTTGTTCATCAGCGTGGAGGAGTCGATGGTAATCTTGCGTCCCATGACCCAGGTGGGGTGTGCGAGCGCCTCGGTTGGGGTGACGCCGGCTATCTCGTCCAGCGGGCGGGTTCGGAACGGGCCACCGGACGCGGTGATGATGAGCCTGCGCACCGGCTCGTCCTCGCCGCGCATGCACTGCCAGATGGCGGACGGTTCGCTGTCGACGGGCAGGAGCGGTGCGCCGTGTTTTGCGGCGGCGCGGGTGACGAGCTCGCCCGCCATGACGACGACCTCCTTGTTGGAGAGCGCGACGGCCTTCCCGGCGCGGAGTGCGTTCAGCGTGGGTACGAGGCCCGCGCGGCCCGTCGTTGCCACCATCACGAGGTCGACGTCAGGCTCGGTGACCATCTCCTCGGGCGGCACGAGCGACGCGCCGTCGCCGCCGACGCTGTCGCGTCCTTCTTCGCACCAGACCATACGTGGCTTGAACTCGGCGACCTGCTCGGCGAGCAGGCCGAGGTTGCGCCCGGCCGACAGCCCCGCGACGCGGAAGTCGTCCGGCAGCGCGCGCACGACGTCGAGCGTCTGCGTGCCGATGGAGCCGGTCGAGCCGAGTACGACGATGTTCTTCATGGCTGGCCTGCCGTCCGCCTTCAGTAGATGCCACCCGCGCGCTGCTGCTCGCGGATGTACAGGATGATATGCTCCAACTCCTCGTCCGTGACTCCCACTATAGGCGGCATGTCTCCAAAGAACCAGTGATGCGATGGAACGCCGTTGCGCACCGCGCGGCGGATAGAGTGGTCGTCGTGGTGCCACGGCACATAGTATCCGTGGACGAGCGGCGGGCCGCTCTCGGTACCCAGCGCGCCTGTACCGTGACAGGTCGCGCAGTTGGCATCGAAGGCCCCCTGCCCCGACGGAGCTTCCTCACCGCATGCCAGGGCTCCCATCAGAAGGAGGAGCGCCAGCCCGCCCAGTACCGCGTGTCGGCCGTTCATGGGCCTTCACCAGACCCGTGAGGCGAGATAGACAAGGGGGAATACCGGAATCAGACTGTCCAGGCGGTCGAACAGGCCACCGTGGCCGGGGATGAGGCGTCCGGAGTCCTTCACGTCCGCCATACGCTTGACCTTCGACTCCAGCAGGTCGCCCGCCTGCGCAACGACGCCGATTCCCAGCCCCAGCGCGACCGCCGGAAGGATGAGACTCTCGATGCCGTCGAAGAGGGCGACGAGCGCGGCCGCAGCGGCAGCGGCGCCAACCAGTCCCCCTATCGCACCTTCCCACGTCTTGCCGGGCGATATGGACGGCGCAAGCTTGCGGCGTCCCACCGCTCTGCCTACGGCATAGGCGCTCGTGTCGGTCGCGAATGTCACGAGGAATGCGAGCGCCGTCCACTGCAGGTCGGCATCGTCGTGGAGGCGCAGGGCGATCAGCGCCGCGAACGGCAGGGCGACGTAGGCGACGCCCGCGAGGACCCACACACCATCGAGGAGAACTGGCCCTCCGCCGCGTATCGTCCGGGCGCGGCGCAGCAGATCGAGCATCTCGCGGAGCGCAATCAGCGCCGCGACGACTGCGACAGCTGCGAATACGAGCCCTCCGATCCAGAGCACGAGGAAGAGGAGAGGGAGCCCGACTGCCGCACTGGCGACGCGGAGGCGCAGGTCGCTCCGCGGGGGGGCGCTCATCAGTCCTCTTTGGGCAGAGCGCCGAACCGGCGGCGGCGGCGCTTGTACTCGTTGAGAGCGCGCTCCACTTCCACGTCGTCAAAGTCGGGCCAGTAGACGGGGGTCTGGTAGTACTCGCTGTAGGCGGCCTGCCAGATAAGGAAGTTGCTGAGGCGCTGCTCTCCGGCGGTGCGGATGATGAGGTCAGGGTCAGGCACGTCGGGCAGGTAGAGGTTCTCGCGGATGAGGTCCTCGGTGACTTCGTGCGGTTCAACGCCCGCGGCCACGATGCGGCGTACGGCGCGGACCATCTCCGTCCGCCCGCCGTAGTCGAAGGCGACGCAGAGGCTCATGCCGGTGTTGCTTGCGGTGCGTTTCACTGCCTCGCGAGTAGCGTCGGCAAGGCTCGCGGGTATCTGGTCGAGCTCCCCGAGGTGGCGGATGCGAATGTTGCGCTTGTGCAATTCGTCCACGCACTCGCCGATGACGGACTGCATGAGTTCCAGCAGCCCGGTGACCTCGGCGGTGGGGCGGTTCCAATTCTCGGTGGAGAAGGCGAAGAGCGTCACGAACTCGACGCCGGCGGAATCGAGCGTCTGGAGGACGCTTTGCAGGTTATCTGCGCCCGCCCGGTGACCGGCGAGACGCGGCAACCCCCGCTCGTTCGCCCACCGGCCGTTGCCGTCCATGATGATGGCGATATGCCTGGGGGCGCCGGGGTCTGCGTGAAGCGATGCGCTCCTCTCAGGTACGGCGCGCGTCATGAGCGGCCTAGACCTCCATCAACTCGGCTTCCTTCTTGTTGCTGACCTCGTCCGCCCTGGCGATGTGCTCATCCGTGGTCTTCTGGAGCTGGTCCTGATCGCGGCGGAGGTCGTCCTGGGATATCTCCTTGTTCTTCTCGAGGCCCCGCAGGTGTTCGAGGGCGTCGCGGCGGACGTTCCGGATAGCGACATGCGTGTCCTCGCGGAACTTGTGCAAGCGCTTGACCATCTCCTGGCGGCGCTCCTGCGTCATCATGGGGATGGGCAGGCGGATCACCGTGCCGTCGTTACTGGGCGTCATGCCGAGGTCGGCGCGCATCAGTTCCTTTTCGATGGCGCCGAGCGTGGAGCGGTCGAACGGCTGCACGACGAGGAGGCGCGGGTCCGGCGCGTTGACGGTCGCGACCTGGTTGAGGGGCATCGCCGCGCCGTACAGCTCGACCCGGACGGAATCGAGCATAGCAGCGTTGGCGCGTCCCGTGCGGATAGTGTCGGCCTCGTGGCGAAGCACCTCGACGGACTTGTCCATCCGCTCCGCCGCGTCCTCCAGGATGAGTTGCACTTCTTCGTTGTCGTCAGCCATGTGCGAGCCTCTCCGATCGTCCTGCCGGTCAGACGGTAACCGGCTGTGCCCTCACCAGCGTACCGACGTGCTCGCCGGCAAGGATGCGCTGGATGGAGCCCTGATTGAACACGTCGAACACGCGTATCGGCAAGTCGTTCTCCATGCAGAGTGAGAGCGCCGTGTAGTCCATCACCTCCAACTGGCGGTTCAGGATCTCTATGTAACTCACTTGCTCGAACTTCTGCGCGTTGGGTTCGACGCTGGGGTCCGCGTCGTAGACGCCGTCCACGTTGTTCTTCGCCATCAGGAGCAGGTCAGCGCTCATCTCGACGGAGCGCAGGGCGGCCGTGGTGTCGGTGGTCATGTAGGGGCTGCCCGTGCCCGCCGCGAAGATGACCACCCGTCCCTTCTCCAGGTGACGGAGTGCACGGCGGTAGATGTACGGCTCCGCGACTGTGCGAATCTCCAGGGCGGACTGGGTGCGTGTCGTCACGCCGGCGCGCTCCAGCGCATCCTGCATGGCAAGGGCGTTGATGAGCGTCGCGAGCATGCCTGCGTAGTCCGCTGTCGCCCGGTCCATGCCCTGACGCTCCGCCGCCGCGCCGCGCCAGATGTTCCCGCCACCGATGACGAGCGAGAGCTCGACGCCGAGTTCGATGGCCTGCTTCACTTCGCCGGCGAGGTAGGCCAGGACAGACCAGTCAATACCATCGGGCGAGCGTCCACGCAGCGATTCACCGCTGAGCTTGAGCACCACCCGCTGGTATGTGGAACGTCCGGCCATGGGCACGGCTCCTGTGCTACTGCCCGAGCCCGAACCGCGCGAACCGCCCGACCCGGATGTTCTCTCCCACCTTGGCTCGCACGTCCATGATCAGGTCGCCGATCGTCTTGCCCGGGTCTTTGATGAAGGATTGCTTGAGGAGACAGACCTCCTCCGGCCTGCCCTCTTCGTCCTCGGGGAGGTCTTCCTCGTCCAGGTAGAGGGGGGCCATCGCAGCGACCTGCATGGCGATGCTGTGGGCGAGTTCGCGGAACTCCGGCGTCCTGCCCACGAAGTCAGTCTCGCAGTTGAGCTCGACCATCGCACCGATGCGGCTGCCCGCGTGGATGTAGGAGTCGATAACACCCTCGGCAGTGGCACGGTCGGACTTGGAGGCGGCCCTGGCCAAGCCCTTCTCGCGCAGGGCCTGTTCCGCCTGGTCGACGTCGCCGTCTGCTGCTTCGAGCGCACGCTTGGAGTCCATGATGCCTGCCCCGGTGCGCTCGCGGAGCGTGCGAATCATCTCGGTGGAAACCTGCACTGGTTACCTCGCTACTCTATGGAGTGGGTTACTCTTCCCCTTCAGTCTGCTCAGTCTGCGTTACGTCCGCAGGCGGGATCTCATCCTCGGCGACGGCGACTTCGTCTTCAGAGGCGGCTTCCTCATCGCCCTCGAGGACCTCTTCCGGTTCGATCGGCTCGTCCACGACCTGGCTGTAGCCGCCGCGCGACGCGAGCCACTCGTTGTGGCCGGCCTGCGCGGAGCGCGCGATGTGGCCGGAGACGAGGCGGATGGAGCGTATGGCGTCGTCGTTGCCGGGGATGGGCCAGTCGATGCCGGTGGGGTCGCAGTCGGTGTCGACGAGGGCGATGATGGGGATGCCTGCACGCCGGGCCTCGGCGACGGCGATGTTCTCACGGCCCACGTCCACGATGAAGAGCGCGCCGGGGAGGTTCGTCATGTCCTTGATGCCGCCGAGGTAGCGGTTCAGCTTCTCGATGGCGGCGTCGAGCTTCAGGGCTTCCTTCTTGAGGAGGCGGTTGAACTCGCCGCGGGCTTTGCGCTCTTCCAGGTTCACCAGGTGGTCGATACGCGTCTGGATGGTGGCGAAGTTGGTGATAGTGCCCCCGAGCCAGCGCTGGTTGATGTAGTACTGCCCGGCGCGCATGGCCTCTTCCTTGACGGACTCCTGTGCCTGCTTCTTCGTTCCCACCATGAGGATGCGCTTGCCCGTGGAGGCAATCTCCGTTGCGAACGCGCACGCCTGTTCCAGCAGTTCCATGGTCTGCTGAAGGTCAACGATATGGATCCCATTGCGCTGGGCAAAAATAAAGCGCCGCATCCGGGGGTTCCACCTGTGCGTCTGATGACCGAAGTGGACGCCTGCCTCAAGCAGCGCTCGCATGCTGAGTGACTCGTCCCCCTGAGGCGCAACCTCACGAGGCGCGTCGGACTGTACTTGTACCATGGGACCTGCCTTTCTGTCGGTCTGAGAGATGTCCGCGGGGCTCGACGTTCCCCACGGCTACGCCTGAGCGTGCTGCGCCAAGGCGCAGGGCGATTGTAGCACAGGGACACTCGCAGGCGCTCGTGTGGAGGAGCCGGGCGGGGCTGCCCCCGATTGCGCCTCCGTTAGCATTATGCAAAGGTCTGCCCCGGACAGGAGCGAACGATGACAGCAGACTACGAAAGCCTCATCCGGGCGATACCGGACTTCCCGCAGCCCGGAATCCTCTTCCGCGACATCACGCCGCTGCTGGGCGACAGCGAGGCGCTACGGGCAGTAGTGCAGGATCTCGCCGCGCCGTTCCGAGAGCAACGTATCGACCGCGTCGCCGGGATCGAGGCCCGTGGGTTCCTCTTCGGTGCCCCGCTGGCTATCGAGCTGGGTGCAGGGTTCGTTCCGATGCGGAAGGAGGGCAAGCTGCCCCACGAGACGTTCTCCGCCCGGTACGAGCTGGAGTACGGCGACGCCGCCATAGAGCTGCACCAGGACGGCCTGCAGCCCGGTGACAACGTGCTGCTGGTGGACGACGTGCTGGCCACCGGAGGAACGATGGCAGCGGCGGTGGAACTCGTGCAGCAGACAGGGGCGAACGTCGCGGGCATCCTGACGCTCATCGAACTCACGGCGCTGAACGGTCGGGCACGGCTGCCGGACCACGACGTGGTGGCGCTGATCCGCTACTAACCCCGTCCCTGATTTGACACGCGCAGAAGGGCACACAGACAATCCGCCCAAGTACGAGCGGGGGAGCGAACTCATGCAGGACGTTGTCATCGTAAGCGGCGCGCGGACGCCCGTGGGGCGGTTCGGGGGCGCATTCAAGGACCTGTTGGCCTCCGACCTCGGCGCCGTCGCCATCAAGGCAGCCGTCGAGCGCGCAGGCATCAGCCCGGAGGACGTTGACGAAGTCATCATGGGCAACGTGCTCCAAGCCGACGAGACGGGCTACACCGCCCGCCGCGCGATGCTGAAAGCAGGGCTGCCGGACCACATCCCGGCGATGACCGTGAACCGGGCGTGCTCGTCCGGACTCGAGGCCATCAACCTCGCCGTGCAGGCCATCGCCACCGGCGAGTCGGAGGTGGTCGTCGCGGGAGGCGCTGACAGCATGAGCCGCGTGCCGTACCTCATGCGGGGCGTCCGGTTCGAGGGGCCGCGCATGGGCGACTACAGCGTCACGGACGGCCTCACGCTGGGCCTCACCTGCCCCATCTACGACTACCACATGGGCGTTACCGCGGAGAACGTTGCGACGCGCTTCGAGGTGAGCAGAGAGGCACAGGACGAGATGGCCGTGGACAGCCACCAGCGCGCCGTCCACGCGCAGGCGGAAGGCTACTTCGACACGCAGATCGCGCCAGTGAGCGTTCCGCAGCGGCGGGGAGACCCCGTGGCCGTCGCGCAGGACGAGCATCCGCGTGCGGACACGACGCTCGAAGGGCTGGCCAAGCTACGCCCCGTCTTCAAGGACGGCGGCACGGTGACGGCGGGCAACTCCGCCGGCATCAACGACGGCGCCGCGGCTGTCGTCGTGATGTCGAGGGAGCGCGCGGAGGCGGAGGGGCTGACGCCGCGCCTGCGCTGGGTGGGCCGCGGCGTGTCAGGCGTCGACCCGTCAGTGATGGGCATCGGGCCGGTTCCGTCCACACGGAAGGTGTTGGAAAAGACCGGCATGGCGATAGCCGACCTGGACCTCGTCGAGTTGAACGAGGCGTTCGCGGCGCAGGCGCTCTACGTCATACGCGAGTTGGAGATGGACTGGGAGCGGACGAACGTCAACGGGAGCGGCATCTCGCTCGGGCACCCGGTAGGGGCGACCGGTGCGATCATGACGGTGAAGCTGATGGAGGAGCTGGCGCGCACGGACGGGCAGTTCGGGCTCGTGACGATGTGCGTCGGCGGGGGGCAGGGCGTTTCGACGATATTTGAGCGGCTCAACTAGCGCCCGGTGGCGCAGGGCCGCTCCGAAGAGCCCCGCAATGCGGGGCCAATGGTGTCTGCCCCTTGACGGCACTCCGCGCGCGTGCTAGTGTTAGCGGGAATGTTCACCGCGCCTGAGCATCAGAAGCCCCGAATCCCTTAGATCGCCTTAGCCGAGGTCTAGCGTTGCATATCCGCTGGGCCTCTTTCCGTGTCTGTGCGAATCCGCAGGCCATGCGCTGCGAGGAGGATCGAGCCAGCAATGACTTCGTTAATGCCCCGTGCCAACCGCGCCCCGATGCATCCCGTCAAGTCTTACGCACGAACGCACCAGGTGCTGGAGCCATCCAGCCTCGTGAACATCCAGACCGAGTCCTTCGAGGCGCTCAAGACACAGGGCATCCGCGAAGTGCTCGACGAGATCAACCCGGTGCAGGACGTGACCGGCAACCGGTTCGAACTGCGCTTCGGCGCGCACTCGTTCCGCGAGCCCCGCTACTCTGAAGAGGAGTGCCGCGCCCGGGAAGTCACGTTCGAAGCGCCGCTCTACGTCACGGTCGAGCTCGAGGTGAAGGAGACCGGCGAGGTCAAGGAGCAGACGCTTTTCTTCGGGGACATCCCGATGATGACCTCCACCGGCACGTTCGTCATCAACGGCGCTGAGCGCGTGGTGGTGAGTCAGCTCGTGCGCTCGCCCGGCGCCTACTTCACCCGCGTGCAGGACCCCAGTACCGGACGCAACGTCTCCTTCTCCAAGCTCATCCCCTACCGCGGCGCGTGGCTCGAGTTCGAGACCAGCCCACGGGACGTCATCTCGGTGAAGATCGACCGGAAGCGCAAGCTGCCCGTCACCACGTTCCTGCGCGCCATCGGCTTCGCGGAGGACTCGGAACTGCTCGAACTGTTCGCCGACATGGACGACGACCCGGAGCACCCCTACATCCGCACCACGCTGGACCGCGACACGGGAGTGCAGAACGAGGCGCAGGCGCTGATGGAGGTCTACCGCAGGCTCCGCCCCGGCGAGCCACCGAGTGCGGAGAGCGCGCGCACGCTCCTGGACAACCTCTTCTTCAACCCGCGCCGATACGACCTCGGCCGCGTCGGGCGCTACAAGATGAACCGCCGCACCGGCAAGAACGTGCCGCAGGAGAGCCGGACGCTCACGAAGGACGACATCATCGAGATGATCCGGATGATGATCCGCATCAACAACGGTGTGGCGAACCCGGACGACATCGACCACCTGGGCAACCGGCGCGTCCGCGCGGTGGGCGAGCTCATCATGAACCAGCTCCGCGTCGGCCTGCTCCGCATGGAGCGCGTCGTCAAGGAGCGCATGACGATCCTCGACCAAGGGGAGGCCACCCCGAGCGCGCTCATCAACATCCGTCCCGTGGTCGCCGCGGTACGCGAGTTCTTCGGGGGTTCGCAGTTGTCGCAGTTCATGGACCAGACGAACCCGCTCGCGGAGCTCACGCACAAGCGCCGTCTCTCCGCGCTGGGCCCCGGCGGACTCTCGCGCGAGCGCGCCGGATTCGACGTTCGCGACGTGCACTATTCCCACTACGGGCGCATCTGCCCCATCGAGACGCCGGAAGGGCCGAACATCGGCCTGCTCGGCTCCCTCGCCACCTACGCGCGCCTCAACGACTACGGCTTTATCGAGACGCCCTACCGGAAGGTGCTGAAGGAAATCTCCAGCAGCGACCCGGACATCAAGGGCCGCACTGTCACCGAGACCGTAACCGGCGATGACGGCAAGGCCATCGTCCGTGGGAACCACGTTGTCTCCGTGAACGCGGTTAAGAAGCTCGCAGCGCTCTCCGAGCGCATGATTGCGGTGCACCCCTACGTATCCGCCGACCCTGACGAGATCGTCTACCTGCCCGCCGACGAGGAGGACAAGTTCGTCGTAGCGCAGGCCAACTCCCCGATGGACGACAAGTTCCAGCTGCTCGGCGATCGCGTCGAGTGCCGGGTGTCCGAAGACTACCTGATGGAGCCGCCCGAGCGCGTCGACTACATGGACGTCGCACCGATACAGATCGTCAGCGTCTCCACCGCGCTCATCCCGTTCCTGGAGCACGACGACGCCAACCGTGCGCTGATGGGGTCCAACATGCAGCGGCAGGCCGTTCCGCTCATCAAGCCGGACGCCCCGCTCGTCTGCACAGGCATGGAGGAGCGTATCGCACGCGACTCCGGACAGATGGTGCTCGCCAAGGCCTCCGGCGTCGTCACCTCCGTGACGGGCGAAGTGGTCGTCATCACGGACACCGACGGCAAGGAGTACCCCCACGTGCTGCGGAAGTTCATCCGCTCCAACCAGGGCACCTGCCTCACCCAGCGCGCCATCGTCTCCGTGGGAGACGCCGTGGCGGCGGGCGACCCGCTCGCCGACAGCTCGTCCACGCAGGAAGGCGACCTCGCGCTCGGTCAGAACGTGCTCTGCGCATTCATGGCGATGGAGGGCTACAACTTCGAGGACGCCATCATCGTCTCCGAGAACCTCGTGCGCGATTCCAAGTTCACGTCAATCCACATCGAGCGCTACGAGGTTGAGTCGCGCGACACGAAGCTCGGCCCCGGCGAGATTACGCGGGACATCCCCAGCGTGGGCGAGGATGCGCTCCACAACCTGGATGAGGAAGGCATCATCCGCATCGGCGCCGAGGTCGGCCCCGGTGACATCCTCGTCGGCAAAGTGACGCCCAAGGGCGAGACCGAGCTGACGGCGGAGGAGAAGCTGCTCCGGGCCATCTTCGGTGAGAAGGCGCGCGACGTGAAGGACACCTCCCTCCGGGTCCCCCACGGCGAGCGCGGCAAGATCATCGACGTTAGGGTCATGTCCCGGGAGAACGGGGACGACCTCTCCCCCGGCGTGAACAAGCTCGTGCGCGTCTGGGTCGCACAGACCCGTACGCTCTCCGAGGGCGACAAGATGGCCGGGCGTCACGGCAACAAGGGCGTCGTCTCCCGCATCATGCCGGTGGAGGACATGCCTTACCTGCCGGACGGCACGCCCGTTGACATCATCCTCAACCCCATCGGCGTGCCCTCCCGTATGAACCTCGGGCAGGTGCTCGAGACGCACCTAGGCCTCGCGGCTCACAAGCTTCGCTTCCGCGCGGCGACGCCCGTCTTCGACGGCGCGACCGACGCGGACATCCGCAACGCGCTCGCCCGAGCATGGCTGCTGGAACGCGCAGGTGCACTCGGCAGCGACCTCGACACCTCGGACGGCTACGAGCCTGACTGGGCGAAGGCCCGTGGGTGGGTCGCCGAACGGGGCTATGACGCCGACCGCGCGTTCGACGACAACGACCGGGACTCCAACTACGCCTCGTCGATAAGCCTCCGGCTCTGGATGGACGACCTCGCGGAGACGTACCAGGAGGTAACGGGCGCGCAGGTAGACCTCGGCGACGAGTCGTTCGATGACCTCTACCGCGAGGCGCTGCGCATGGGGCGCGCGCTCAACGCCGCCGCTCCTGTGCTCGGCAAGTCAGTGCTGTACGACGGCCGCACCGGCGAGGCGTTCGACAACCCGGTCACGGTCGGCTACATCTACATGCTCAAACTCATCCACCTGGTGGAGGACAAGATTCACGCCCGGTCGACCGGCCCGTACTCCCTCATCACGCAGCAGCCGCTGGGCGGCAAGGCGCAGTTTGGCGGGCAGCGCTTCGGAGAGATGGAGGTCTGGGCGCTGGAAGCGTACAGCGCCGCCTACAACCTCCAGGAGATGCTCACCGTCAAGTCGGACGACGTTGTCGGACGCGTGAAGACCTACGAAGCCATCGTGAAGGGGGAGGAGGTCGTGCAGCCCGGCGTGCCGGAGTCCTTCAACGTGTTGCTGAAGGAGTTGCAGAGCCTCGGCCTCGCCGTCGAACTTCGGTACGAGGAGGACCAGGGTGTCGTCGCCTCGCGGTTCACCTACACCGGCGAGGAGGAAGAGGACGAGCTGGAGGCCGTCGCGCCGATCGCGATCGAACCGGTCGCGCCGTCGTGGGAAGCGGACTTCGCGCCGCTGGAAGAGCAGGACGGAGACGTGACCACCACCGTGCGTATCGACTTGGGCGCCTACGCCCGCAAGGCCTCGGAAGAAGAGAGTGAAAGCAGCGCGGACTAGCAGCACACGCGGCCCCGGCCCGTGAGCGCACCGCACCGATAGTCAGCGGGGGCAACCCCGCAGGGGAGAGCAGCGAACATGCCGAACGCGACAGACTTCAACGCCATCCGGATCTCACTCGCGTCGCCTGAGCAGGTGAAGCAGTGGTCTTACGGCGAGGTGCTCAAGCCGGAGACCATCAACTATCGCACGCTCCGTCCCGAGAAGGACGGTCTGTTCTGCGAGCGCATCTTCGGTCCGACGAAGGACTGGGAGTGCTACTGCGGCAAGTACAAGAAGATCCGCTACCGGGGCGTGATCTGCGACCGGTGCGGCGTGGAAGTTGCCCGCGCGAAGGTACGCCGGGAGCGCATGGGGCACATAGCGCTGGCTGCGCCCGTCGCCCACATCTGGTTCGCCAAGGGCATCCCCAGCAGGCTCGGCCTGCTGCTGGACGTCTCTCCCCGCAACCTGGAACGCGTGCTCTACTTCGCGCAGTACATCGTTACGCGGGTGGACCCGCTGCTGCAGACGCGGCGCATCGAGGAGCTGCAACTCGAACACGACGAGAAGCGCGAGACCCTCGAGCAGCAGATGAACGAGCGCATCACCACGCTCCAGGGCGAGCTAGAGTCCCTCGCGGGCTCCGAGTCGGAGGCCGCCGCAGCACAGCGGAAGACGCTGGAAGAGCAGCTGTCGGCACTCGCGAATGCCCGTGACGAGCAGCTCGCCGAACTCGATCAAGACCTCGGCAAGGAGACAGCGGAGGTGCAAAGCCTCAAGCTGCTGATGCTGCTCACTGAGAGCCGCCACCGTGAACTCTCCGACAAGTACGGCGACGTCTTCCGTGCCGGCATGGGCGCGGAAGCCATCCTCGACATCCTGCGGTCGCTCGATCTGCAGGAGGAGATGCAGCACCTCAAGGAAGAGGTGCGCACGACCTCCGGCCAGCGCCGGAAGAAGGCCGTCAAGCGCATCCAGGTAATCGAAGCGTTCCACAGCAGCGGCAACAAGCCGGAGTGGATGATCATGACTGCGCTCCCGGTGCTGCCGCCCGACCTGCGCCCCATGGTGCAGCTGGACGGCGGGCGGTTCGCCACGAGCGACCTGAACGACCTCTACCGCAGGGTCATCAACCGGAACAACCGCCTCAAGAGGCTGTTGGACCTCGGCGCGCCTGCCATCATCATCCGGAACGAGAAGCGGATGCTCCAGGAAGCCGTCGACGACCTCATCGACAACGGACGCCGGGGTCGTGCCATCGTCGGGAGCCACAACCACCAGCTCAAGAGCCTCTCCGACCTGCTGCGCGGCAAGCAGGGGCGCTTCCGCCAGAACCTGCTCGGCAAGCGCGTGGACTACGGCGGGCGCTCCGTCATCGTCGTCGGGCCGTCCCTCCGCCTCCACGAATGCGGCCTGCCGAAGAAGATGGCGCTGGAGCTCTTCAAGCCGTTCGTCATGAACCGGCTCGTCATGCAGGGCATGGCGCACAACATCAAGAGCGCCAAGCGCATGGTGGAGCGCGCCCGTCCCGAGGTCTGGGACATCCTCGAGGAGGTCATCCAGACCCGCCCCGTGATGCTGAACCGCGCTCCGACGCTGCACCGGCTCGGCATACAGGCGTTCATGCCCACGCTCGTGGAGGGCAGCGCCATCCAGCTGCACCCGCTCGTCTGCGCCGCTTTCAACGCCGACTTCGACGGCGACCAGATGGCCGTGCACGTTCCGCTCTCCCGCGAGGCGGTGCAGGAAGCCCGCAATGTCATGCTCAGCACGCACAACATGCTCTCTCCCAGCTCCGGCGAGCCGCTCGTCGCGCCCACGTACGAGATCGTCCTGGGGTGCTACTACCTCACGCAGACGAGGGAGGGCGCGAAGGGCGAAGGCGGGCGCTACCGGGACTTCGACGACGTGCTCATCGCGTACGACGCGGGGATACTGGAACTGCACTCCACGATCTCCGTGCACGCCCCCGGCGAGGGAGACACGTGGATAGAGACGACTCCGGGCCGCATCATCTTCAACCAGGTGCTCCCCGAGGAGCTGCGCCGCTACGACGTGCTGATGGACAAGAAGGCCCTTCGCGACCTGGTTTCCGAGGTCTACCGACTCACCGGCAACGCGACCACGTCAGAAGTGCTGGACCAGATCAAGCAGGTCGGCTTCCACTACGCCACCATCTCCGGCACGACCATCGGCATCACGGACATCCAGGTGCCGCCGGAGAAGGCGGAGATCATCGCCGAGGCGGACAAAGAGGTGGAACTGCTCGAAGAACAGTACGAGATGGGCCTCATCACGGAGCGTGAGAAGCACGTCCGCGCGGTCAACACCTGGCAGCGCGTCTCCGGCAGGATGGACGAGGTCATCCAGCAGCACCTGCCCGAGTTCGGCGGCATCTACGCCATGGCTCACTCCGGTGCACGAGGTAACGAAGCCCAGATCAAGCAGATGGCTGCCATGCGCGGGCTGATGAGCAACCCGCGCGGAGACATCATCGAGCTGCCCATCAAGTCCAGCTTCCGCGAGGGGCTGAGCGTGCTGGAGTACTTCATCTCCACCCACGGCGCCCGCAAGGGTCTCGCGGACACCGCGCTCCGCACCGCCGACTCCGGCTACCTCACGCGCCGCCTCATCGACGTGGCGCAGGAGGTCATCGTACTGGAGGAGGACTGCGGCACTGACCGCGGCGTCCTCATCCACGCCCAAGCCTCCGAGGAAGACGTGATGATCGCGCCGCTCAGCGAGCGCATCGTCGGGCGAGTCTCCGCAGGTCCCATCGCCCACCCGGACACCGGCGAGGTGATCGTGGACGCAGCCGAGATGATCGAAGAGCCGCAGGCTGCCGCCATCGAGGCTGCAGGGATAACCGAACTGCGCGTGCGCAGCCCGCTCACCTGCGAGGCGCCCCGCGGCATCTGCCAGCAGTGCTACGGGCGCAGCCCGGCAACGGGCCAACTCGTTCTCCTGGGCGATGCCGTCGGCATCATCGCAGCGCAGTCCATCGGCGAACCCGGCACGCAGCTCACCATGCGGACGTTCCACACGGGCGGCATCGCGGGCAAGGACATCACCTCCGGTCTGCCCCGTGTCGAGGAGTTGTTCGAGGCGCGCTCGCCCAAGGGCAAGGCGCGCATTGCCGAGATAGACGGCGACGTGCTGGTGTTCGAGAACGGCCAGCTCATCGGCGACTACGAGTCGGACGACGCCCCACAGGTGCTCGTTCCTCCCGTCTCGTTCGTTCCGTGCATACGCGTGGTGAGCCGCATGCCGTTCACGGACAGCTACGCCATCACCGGCACGCACTCGCTCTCCGTCAAGGAAGGCCAGCGCATCAAGGCGGGTGAGGTCATCGCGGAACCTGCAGCGGACGCCGCCGAGGCCGACGGCTCATCCGAGGCGGTCGCGCCCGTCGCACTGCTCGCCCGCGTCTCGGGCTCTGTACGCGTCGTGGACGGCGGCATCGAGATAGACGCGTTCGAGACGGAGGTGCGCGACCACCAGGTGGACGCCACCGACCAGCGCCTCGTCCGCACCGGGGACGCCGTCCTTGCGGGCCAGAAGCTGACCAGCGGTGTGAAGGACCCGCACGACATCCTCCGCATCGAGGGCATGGAGGCCACGCAGAGTTACCTGGTCGAGCAGGTCCAGACCGTCTACCGCAACCAGGGCGTGTCGATCAACGACAAGCACATCGAGACCATCATCAGCCAGATGCTGCGCTGGGTGCGCATCGACAACATCGGCGACACGGAACTGCTGCCGAACCAGCTGATCGACCGAGCGCGCTTCCAGAGCGTGAACGAGCGCGTCATCGCCGAGGGCGGCGAGCCTGCCACCAGCAAGCCGGAACTCCGGGGCGTCACCCGAGCATCACTCAACACCGACAGCTTCCTTGCCAAGGCGTCGTTCCAAGAGACCGCACGCGTCCTCACCGAGGCGGCCATGTCCGGCGAGGTGGACTACCTGCGCGGCCTCAAGGAGAACGTCATCATCGGACGGCTCATCCCCGCCCGCCTCGACGTCTCCCCCGAAGGGCGCAGCCTTCTCGGCATCCCCGAGGTCCTGCCGTCCGCCGAGGGCGACAGCGACGACTTCGAGGCCATCATGGGCCTCATGGGCGAAGTGCCCGGCATGGACGACTTCGACGACGAGAACGGACACGCAGCGCACGCCGCTGTGGACGTGGACTTCTCCCTGGACGACGATGACGAGGGAGATGACGACGACCTCTTCGTCGACGATGACGATGACGACGACCTCGACGAGCCTGCGAACACGGCTTCCACATCGACCGAAGGGGACGAGGAAGAGGAAGAAGAGGCAGGCAGCGCGGACGTCGACGACGATGAGATCGGGGTTGCTGACCCCGAGGACGCTCTCCTGGTGGAAGAGGAGGAGGATGACGCGGAGGCATAGCCTGCGCGCCGTTCAGAACGGACTCCACAGCATGGAAGGGCGCCCTGGCGGGCGCCCTTCTGCGTAACTACGAGTACCAGGGCAGCATCGGTTCGACCGCCAGCGTGACGAACACGAGCGCGAGGTAGAGCAGCGAGTACTTGTACGCCGCGAGCGTGTCCCGAGAGTCTCCTCCACCGAGCAGCGGCCACGACATGCGCAGCCAGACCGCACTCAGCAGCGTCGTCACGAGCGCGAACGTCAGCCCGCCGTAGCCTGCGGCGAGCGGCAGCCAGGCCATCGCGGCCAGCAGCGCAACGTACAGCAGCACCTGCCGGGCGGTGTCGCGCTGCTTCGCTACTGCGGCCAACATCGGCACGTTCGCGGCGGCGTAGTCCTCCCGCAGCAGCATGGAGAGCGTCCAGAAGTGGGGCGGCGTCCAGAAGAAGACGAACGCGAACATATAGAGCCCCAGCGCCGTAAACTCGCCCGACACCGCTGCCGCTCCGATGAGCGGCGGGAACGCTCCCGCAGCGCCGCCGATGACGATGTTGTTCCACGAACGCCGCTTGAGCAGCATCGTGTAGACCAGCACGTAGACCGCAGCCGCGGCGAAGGTGAGGGCTGCCGCCAGCGGGTTCGCTCCCGCTGCCATGAGGGCCGTCGCTGCGGCCACGAGCACCACCCCGACGAGCGCGGCGTTCCGCGCACTGATCTGTTGCGCGGGCACCGGGCGCACCCTGGTGCGCCGCATCACGGTGTCTATGTCTGCGTCCAGGCTCTGGTTGATGGCGTTCGCGCCACCTGCGGCGAGCGCTCCCGCGACAACGACCGTCAGCAGCACGAGCGCATCGGGCGAGCCCGCTGCCGCCTTCCATGCCCCTGCCGCTCCCGTGACTACAAGCAGCAATACGATGCGCGGCTTGCAGAGTGCCGTCACTTGGCGGAGGAACGACGCCATCAGCGCGTCCGTCCGAGGAGCGCGAAACTGAACTGCGCCACGACCGCCCACCACACTGCCGCGGCGAGTCCGAGATGCATGATGCGCAGCTCCTGCGGCAGCCGGAGCCAGACCGCGCTCACGCCCACCGTGAACTGCGCCGCCGCCAGCAGCGCGGCGATCACGCTCACATAGAACACCCATCCACCGATGCGGTATGCCTGCCAGGCCGTCCATATCAGCGCCAGCAGCAACGCCGTCGCCGCGACGCGGTGCACGAGATGCACCCACGCGGCCTCCGTGCCGCTGCGGGCATCGCACAGGGGGAGGCCGGGGCAGCCGGCGCTGTGCCCTGTGCCGACGATCGTTCCTCCGGCGAGCACGACGAACGCCGCCGCGATGACGAGCGCTCGCCATCGCCTGACATCCGGGGGCGGCGAGAGGCGCACGTCGAGCGCTCTCGCCGCGCCTCCGGTGAGGAGCGCGAGCGTCAGCAGGGAGAACGTGAGGTGTGCAAGCCGCACCATGCTGTGCAGCTCAGTGAGCACGGTGATGCCCCCGAGCACAGCCTGCACGAGGATCGCCACAAGCGCCCAGACCAGCAATCGCGAGGTGAGCCGGTCATGCGCACGAGCGCGGAAGGCGAGCGCGGCGGAGGCTGCCACGAGCAGCATCGTCACGCCTGCATAGACGCGATGACCGAACTCGATGGCGGTCGCGCCCTCTATCTCCGGGACGAGCACGCCCTCACAGAGGGGCCAGTCGGGGCAACCGAGGCCGGAGCCGGACACGCGCACCCACGAGCCGTATGCGATGAGGCCCAGCGTGAGCACGGACGCCACGAGAGCGAGCCACCCTGCGCGGCGGACGTCCACCGCGCGTACTCCATGCGTCACCATCTACCTAGGCCACCCTATACGACATGACGGCGAGGATGGCGATGAGGCCCACGGGGAGCAGGGTCCAGACGACCTCGGCGGCGCGTGTGCCCAGGATGCCGCGCGAGGCGTCCTGCTGCACGCGCATGCGCAGCGCAGTGACGACGATGGCCACCTCGGCCAGCGCCATGAGGCTGACGACTATCCAGAATCCTGCGTGGGGTGTCATGTGCAGCGGTACGAGAGCACGCGGGCAATCCTCCCCGCCCCGGCGCGCCTCCTCTATGGTAGCGTAAGCGGGCTGCCGCCGCCACGTTCCGCCGAGTGACAGGCGGCGGTCCAACGAGGAGGTGAGCGATGGCGATACGCGAGGAAGAGCTCGACCTGCCAGTGGACGAGGGGGAGATGGCCGTCTTCCTCTATGAACCGGAGGGCGCCGGACCGTTGCCATCGATCATCATGGTGCACGACGCCGTCGGCCTGACCGTTGAGGCGCGCGAGCAGGCCAAGTGGCTCGCCGAGCACGGCTACACCGTGGCCGCGCCGGACGTCTTCCACCGCGCGGGGCGCCTGCTGACGCTGCCAGCGCTCGGCGACGGGCCCGACGCTACGCCCCGCATCCGGGCGGGCATGACTAACGACGGCCACTGCGCGGACGTCACGCGCCTCGCCGCCTTCCTGCGCGAACGCTCCGGCAGCGACGGGCGCGTCGGGCTCACGGGGTTCTGCCTCGGCGGGCGCATCTCGTTCCTCGGCGCGACGCTGGGGGGCGTCGTGGACGCGACCGTGGCGTTCTACCCCACGCGGCTGCTGGAGTCCGACCCCGCTATCCCCGGCTCGCCGTGGCCGGTCCAGGGGGCAGGGAACGTCACGAACCCGCTGTTGATGTTCTTTCCAGCGCTGGACGGCTTCAACCCGTACTCGAACGTCGAGGCGATCAGGGCCGCGTTCCCGGATACGGCGGACCACGTCCGGGCCGTGTGGGTGGAGGACGCCGACCACGCCTTCGCGCAGCCGGAGAGCGGCGCGTACCACCCGGAGCGCGCCGCCGGGGCGTGGGAGGAGGCGCTCGCATTCTTCGACAGGCATCTGCGGCAGATATAATCGCCGCCCCGCGTGGGGGGCGAGATTCCCGCTTTCGCGGGAATGACGAAGTAAGGCGGGAACGACGCAGTGAGGCGGAATGGCAGCGTGAGGCGGCAATAGCGGCAAGCAGCGCTTATCAGCACCTGAGCACAGAGGAGCACTCGCATGGACACGATTGAACAGGTTGTCGACATCGAAACGGCGGACGGGGCGATGGCAACGCCGACATCGCGCCCCGCGGACGGCGGGACGCACCCGGGGGTCGTCGTCATCATGGAGGCGTTCGGCGTGAACCCGAACATCGAGGGCATCGTGCAGCGGTTCGCGAGCGAGGGCTACGTCGCCGCCGCGCCTGACCTCTTCCACCGCTCCGGCCGGCTGCGGTATGCCCCCTACGACAAGCTGCAGGAGATGCGGGAGGACCTGCGCTCCGGCGGCTTCGGCGACGCGTCCATCGACATGGACGTGCAGGCCACGATTGACTACCTGCGCAGCGACCCGAACGTCGGCGCGATAGGCATCGTCGGGTTCTGCCTCGGCGGGCGCGTCTCGATGCAGTCGGCGATACGCGCGAGCGGGCTGTCGGCGGCTGCGGTCTACTACGGCGGTTTCATGTTCCCGGGCGACGACCAGCCTGAAGCGTTTCACGCGCTGCGCGAGGCCGAGGCGCTCTCGATCCCGGTGATGGGTTTCTTCGGTGAGGACGACCAGAACCCTTCGCCGGAGCAAGTGAAGGAGCTGGACGAGCGGCTCAACTCTCTCAGCAAGGAGCATGTGTTCCACTCCTACGCCGGCGCGGGCCACGGATTCGTCTGCGACGACCGCGCCAGCCACAACGCGGAGGCCGCTGCCGACTCGTGGGCGAAGACGCTGGCGTTCTTCGGGGAGCGGCTGGGCTGATCCTCCGAACCTACGTGCCATTCCGAGCGAAGCGCCGTGGAACCGAGGAATCTCTCCGGCGACGCCCCCTCCTGCGCGAACGCTCGTCCGAGAGATGTTTCGACTACGCTCAACATGACAACGACAACAGAGGAGATGCCCCATGGCCAACGCATATGACGTCATCATCATCGGAGGCGGGTCCGCAGGCGAGAATGTCGCCGGGCGGACGGCACCCGCCGGACTGAGCACCGCCATCGTCGAAGCGGAATTGGTTGGGGGCGAGTGTTCGTACTGGGCGTGCATGCCGAGCAAGGCGCTGCTCCGCCCGGGCGAGGCGCTCGCCGCGGCGAAGCGCGTGCCTGCCGTCCGAGACGCCGTTACCGGCACGGTGGACGCGGCCCGCGCGCTGCGCGCCCGCGACGCGTTCGCGAGCCACTGGAGCGACGCCGGGCAGGAGCAGTGGGTCGCTTCCGTGGGAGCGACGCTCATCCGTGGCTGGGGACGGCTCGACGGCGAGAAGCGCGTCGTCGTGGAGATGGCGGACGGCAGGGGGAGCGTCGAACTTGAGGCGAACAAGGCGGTCGTGCTCGCAACGGGCTCCGTCGCATTCGTGCCGCCCATCGAGGGGCTGGCCGAGGCCGAGCCGTGGACGAGCCGCGAGATCACATCGGCGAAGAGCGTGCCGGAGAGCCTCATCATCATCGGCGGGGGCGTCGTCGGGCTGGAGATGGCGCAGGCGTGGAAGTCGCTCGGCGCGGCCGAGGTGACGGTACTGGAGCGCAGGACGCCCGAGGACACGCCCCTGTTCGAGCCGTTCGCGCTGCGGGCGGTCGTCGATTCGCTGGAGGCACAGGGCGTCGTCTTCCGGTTCGGATGCGTCGTTGCTGCGGCGAACCGCACGAGCGACGGCGTGAGCGTGACGATGGACAACGGCGAGACGCTGTACGCGCAGGAGCTGCTCGTGGCAGCGGGACGCACCGGCGTCGTAAACGGCGTCGGGCTGGAGACCGTCGGCGTCGACGCGCAGCGGTACGTGAAGGTGAACGACCACCTGCAGGTGGAGGGGGCGGACGGCGGCTGGTTGTACGCCGTGGGCGACGTGAACGGACGGGCGCTGCTGACGCACCAGGGCAAGTACCAGGCGCGGCAGGCGGGCGACCACATCCGGGGCCTCGACGCGTCCGCCTGGGCGGACAACGGCATGGTGCCCGCGGTTGTGTTCACTGACCCGCAGATCGGCAGCGTGGGGCTGACGGAGCGGGCCGCCCGCGAGCGCGGCCTGAACATCCGCGTCATCGAGATGGGCTGGCCGGTCGCCGCCGCGCCGCTGCACGGCGAGCACTTCAGCGGCGGTGCGAAGTTCGTCGTGGACGAGGACCGGCGGGTGCTCGTCGGGGCGACGTTCGCGGGGCCGGAGGTCGGTGAGCTGACGCACGCGGCGACCATCGCCATCGTAGGCGAGGTGACGCTCGACCGGCTGTGGCACGCGACGCCGTCGTTCCCAACGCTGAGCGAGGTGTGGCTGCGCTTCCTGGAGACGTACGGCCTGTGAACGGGGCCAGCGAGCGGTACAAGATGCGCAACTCCATGAAATTCTGCACACCTTGTTGTATCCGTTACGAGTAAACGGGGTGTTCGGTTTGAGCGTCTTGAGCACCTTGTGATGGCGTCAGGCAGGCCACGGCCTGCTTCCCGTGACGATCGAACAAGGTGCTCAACGAATTCAAGAGTTTGCGCCGCTTCCATAGAGCGCTTCAATACCTGGCGCCATGCATCCATAGATGTGGTCTATAGGTGGGGCATACAGCAGATTCATGTAACCAGCGTAGCGGGCGCGGGGGCGACCGGGTAAGAGGCAGATGTCACTCGTTGGGACGGGGCTGCGAGGTTCCCGCCTGCGCGGGAAAGACGGTAGAAGGAACCCCACGCCACCCCCTCCGGTTCACCCTCACCGCGCGCTGAAGCGCGTTGCCCTCCTCCCTTCAAGGGAGAGGGGATCAAGCAGGGTGTGGGGTCCGGCCTGCGCGGGATGGTTCGACAGGCTCACCATGAGCGGGGCGCACCCTGAGAGATCTTTCGACTCCGCTGCGCTCCGCTCGAAATGACGACCTCCGAGTCCATCCACGGGACCCCTCTCTGTTGCCGCGCGTGGCGGGGCGCGTAAACTGCCCGCATGACGTACACGGACATCCTCTACGAGAAGAGCGGCGGCATCGCGACCATCACGATGAACCGCCCACAGGTGCGCAACGCGTTCCGTCCGCTGACGGTGGACGAGATGATCGAGGCGTTCCAGGACGCGTGGGAGGACGACGACGTCGGCGTGGTCATCCTGACGGGGGCGGGCGATAAGGCGTTCTCCAGCGGCGGCGACCAGAAGGTGCGCGGCAAGGACGGCTACCAGGACGGCACCGGCCACACGAAACTCCGCATCACGGAGCTGCACACGGTCATCCGCATGATCCCCAAGCCGGTCATCGCGGCGGTGAACGGCTTCGCCATCGGCGGCGGGCACGTGCTGCACGTCATCTGCGACCTCTCGCTGGCATCGGAGAACGCGATATTCGGGCAGACGGGGCCGCGCGTGGGGAGTTTCGACGCCGGGTTCGGCACGGTGTTCCTCGCGCGCATCGTGGGGGAGAAGAAGGCGCGGGAGATCTGGTACCTCTGCCGCCAGTATTCGGCGCAGGAAGCGCTGGAGATGGGGCTGGTGAACAAGGTGGTGCCGCAGGAACAGCTGATGACAGAGGCGCGGGAGTGGGCGGAGCGCATCCTTGAGATGAGCCCGACGGCGCTGCGGTTCCTGAAGGCGTCGTTCAACCAGGACACGGACTGGGCGTACGGGCTGCAACAGATGGCGCACGGCGCGGTGCAGATGTTCTACAACACGGACGAGGCGGAGGAGGGCGTTCGCGCCTTCAACGAGAAGCGCCCGCCGGACTTCAGCGCGTACCGCAAGCAGAGTTGGTGAGGGAACAGGGGCAGAGTGGACTATACTGCTGGGCGTGGCGCCCGCACCGGGGCGGTCATGCGGAGGGCAGGCGATGGCAGGCATGGCGGAACGATCAAGCGGAGCCGGCAGCGGGGGGTTCTTCCCCGTCGACGAGAAGGCCTGTGCGCAACACGACGCCGACCGGGCATGGCTGGAGGCCCACCGCGCCGAGCTGTACGAGCGGTATCCGAAGCACTCGATAGCCGTCTACAAGGGCCGGGTCATCGCGGCCAGCCCGGACGAAGAGGCGATGATCAACGAGGCATACCGGGCAGCGAAGGAGCATATCGGCTACGTCGTGGTGGACTACCTGCGAAGCCCCGACGAGATACTGATCTTCTAAGCGCTGCCGCATGCCCGACATCAGAGCAACGGTCCAGCAGACTAATTCCTCCGCCCGAATCGTCGTAAGCGCTTATGTAGGTCTGCCTCTGTATGCAGTAGAGCCAGCAGTGGTGGACTTTGTCGTCGATACCGGCGCGGAAACGTCTGTGCTTGCGTTCAGGGACTGGACACGCATCGTTGCTCCCAGCCTACAGGCAACCCTGTCAGCCAATGCTGGGGCACGAAGCGCAGGTGGGACCGTTCGCGGTGCGACGACTGAGGCCGTCCTCCGGTTTCTCGCAATTGATGGTGAGGAATACCATTGCGCCCTCGATAATCTGTTTCTCTTACTCGAACTTGGAGCAGGTTGCCGTCTCTCCTGGGGATGGACGTGATGTTGCGCGGGGGCATGACCTTCGACTATTCATCAGGGCACGCCGTGCTCTCGCTCGGCTGAACAACCCGGTACTGCGCCGCCCTGCTCCCGCACGCGGTGGCTTGTGTATGCTTCCCCCATGACCGCCACTCCTGCACCGCAATCGAAGCTCGTCTCCTGGTTCTGGGCGACGCGGCCGTTCTCGCTGTCGGCGTCAATCGCGCCGGTACTGGTGGGGACGGCGCTCGCCGCGACGGTGGGCGCGCTGGACTGGCTGCTGTTCGCGCTCGCGCTGACGGGGTCGGTCGCCATCCAGATCGGGACGAACCTCACGGACGAGTACTCGGACCATCGCAAGTCGGGCAGCGAGGGGAAGTTCCTCGCGCCGCACAAGGTGATCCAGCGCGGGCTGCTCTCGGAGCGAGCCGTGGCGCTGGGGATGGGGGCTGCGTTCGGTTACGGCGTCGTTGCGGGGCTGGTCATCGTGGCGCACGTGGGCTGGCCGATCCTCGCGGTGGGGCTGGCGAGCGTCGCTGTGGCGTACCTGTACGCGGGCGGGCCGAGGCCGCTGGGGACGCTGGGGCTCGGCGAGCCGGTGGTGTTCGTGTTCATGGGGCCGCTGATGGTGATGTCGGCGTACTACGTGCAGCAGGAGGCGCTCACGCCGGCGTCGTTCTCCGTCTCGCTGCCGGTCGCGTTCATCGTCACGGCCATCCTCGTGGTGAACAACATCCGCGACGTGGAGGAAGACCGGGAGGCGGGGAAGCGGAGCCTCGCAACCGCCGCCGGAACGCGGGTGGCGACGTGGACGTACGCGGCGCTCCTTGCGGGAGCGTACGTGAGCATCGCGGGCGCGGCGCTCGGCGGAGCGGTGAGCCTCTGGGCGCTGCTGGGGCTCGCGCCGCTGCCGTGGGCCGTGGGCGCGGCGCGGGCGCTGTTCGCGGCGGGTGAGCGTCCCGCGATGAACCGGCTGCTCGTGCGGAGCGGGAAGCTCCACGGGTTGACCGGCCTTGCGCTCGCGGCGGGGTTGTACGCGTCGAGTTTGTGAGGGGCCTTGCACGCGATATACGTATAACCTATGATGCAATACGTATATCGGGTGCAGGACGTGCGTCCATGAAAAGCAAGCTCACCATCACTATCGACTCGGAACTTGTCCCCGCCGCGAAGCGCTACGCTCGCTCCAAGGGCGTGTCGCTCTCATCGGTCATCGAGCAGGCATTGCGGGAGGCGACGGGAGAGACTGAGCCGTCCTTCATGGAGTACTGGAGGGAACGGTTCGCCGAGACGCGAAGGACGCCTCCAGAGCCCGGAACCGACCCCCGCTATGATGCCCTAGTTCGAAAGCACCTCTACCTATGACGAGCCCATGAAAAGCAAACTCACCATCACCGTCGACTCGGATCTCATTCCAGCGGCAAAACTCTACGCCCGCTCAAGGGGCGTGTCGCTCTCGTCCGTAATCGAGCAGGCATTGCGGGAGGCGACGGATAAGGGCGAACCAACCTTCGCGGAGAAGTGGCTGGGTAAGTTCAAGTTGGATCCGGAAGACTACCCCAAGGATGACCCTCGCTTCGACTACCTCGCACGCAAGTACCTGAAGTGATACTTCTCGACACCGATGTGTTGCTGGACGTGGGGCTAGCCCGGCAGCCCTATGCGCCAACCATGGTCGAAGTCCTCAATCGCTTGCAGCGCAGCCCACGGGAGGCATTCATAGCCTGGCATACCATCTCCAACCTCTTCTACCTGATAGCCCGTGCACGCGGAGGAGCCGCTGCTCGAGATTTCATCCTAGAACTCATTCAGTTCGTACAAGTGGCCCCGACCAGCACGGAAGCTGTCCGGTACGCCGCATCACTCCCGATGCCGGACTTCGAGGACGCCATGCAGGTGGCCGCTGCGCGGGCATGCGGGGCTGAGCACATCGTCACACGGAACCTCAGCGACTTCGAACGCTCCCCCATCCCTGCTGTCACGCCGCAGGAGGCGCTCGCCCAACTGCGCTGAGACTCCCACTCGTCCTCGCGTTGACCGTGCGCCCACGCGCGCCTAGACTCCTCGCCATGGCCATCTACCGCTACTCCCGATGGGACGGCTCGCAAGAGGTCCCCATCCCCACGACCGACGACCTGTTCGACCGGCTCTCCGAGCAGATCCTGCAGGGCGACGACCTCCGCGGGGCGCTCAACCGCATGATGCGTTACGGGATGCGCGGCGAAGGCCAGCGCGGCGCGGGGCTGCAGGACCTGCTCGAACGGCTCCGCGACGCCCGCCAACGCAACCTCGACCGCTACGACCTGTCCACCATGTTCGACGACATCCAGGAGCGGCTCGACGGCATCATCGGCAAGGAGCGCGAGGGCATCAACCAGCGGTTGGAGGAGGTCGAACCGTCGTCCGATGGCGGTCCGCAGGACGGAGGCGGACAGGACGGAGAAGGCGGAGAAGGCGGGGGCCAGCCCGGCGGAAGCGGGGCGCCACCGAGCGAACTTGCGGACATGCTCCGGCAGATGGCGAACAGGCGGCTGAACCAGCTGGACAAGCTCCCCGAGGGGGCGGGCGGTCGCATCAAGGAGCTCCGCGACTACGACTTCATGGACAGCGGGGCGCGCGAAGACTTCGACGCGCTCATGCAGGAGCTCCAGCAGCAGTTCCTCCAGCAGTACTTCCAGGGGATGCAGGAGAGCCTCCAGAACCTGACCCAGGGCGACCTCGCCCAGATCGCGGAGATGGTGCGCGACCTCAACGAACTCGTGAAGCAGAAGCTGCAGGGCGACGACCCGGACATCAACGACTTCATGAACAAGTGGGGACACATGTTCCCGCCGGGCATCGAGACATTCGACCAGCTGATGGACTACATGTCCAACCAGATGGCGCAGATGCAGTCGCTGATGAACTCGATGTCGCCGGAGATGCGCCGACAGCTCGAGGAGATGATGGACGGTCTCCTGCAGGACAACCGCCTCGCGTGGGACCTGTTCGAGCTCGGGACGAACCTGGAACGGATGAACCCCAACAGCTTCCCGGACAACGACTTCCGCCTGTTCGGGGACGAACCCGTCACCCTGCAGCAGGCGCTGCAGTTGATGGGCGACCTGAACGACATGGAGGAGTTGGAGCAGCAGTTGCGCCACGCGCTCCGCACCAACGACGCCACGAACCTCGACGCGGACGAACTCGGCAAGGTGCTCGGCGAGGAGGCGCGGCAGTACGCGCAGGAACTCCAGCGGCTCACGAAGGAGCTGGAGGAGGCGGGCCTCATCCGCAAGCGCGGGCAGAACGGCTGGGAGCTGACGCCCCAGGCGATGCGGAAGATCGGCGACAAGGCGTTGACCGACATCTTCAACCGCATACGCGGCGGCGACATCGGCGACCACAACCGCGACAAGAGCGGGGTTGGCGTCGAGATAACGGACGAGACGAAGCGGTGGGAGTTCGGCGACCCGCTCCACCTCAACACGCTCAAGACCGTGAGCAACGCCGTGCTCCGCGAGGGGCCGGGCACGCCCGTCCGCATCAAACCGGACGACTTCGAGATAGACCGCACCATCTCCCAGACGCGCGCATCCACGGTCATCGCGATCGACATGAGCTACTCGATGTTCTGGGACGGCGCGTTCCAGGCCGGCCAGCGCGTCGGGCTGGCTCTCGACACACTCATCCGCTCGAAGTTCCCCAAGGACCAGGTGAGCGTCGTCGCCTTCTCATACTTCGTGCTGCCGATCCAGTCCCACATGCTGCTCGACACCTACTGGGTGGAGTTCGGCGGCGGCACGAACTTCCAGGAAGTGCTCCGCCAGTCACGGCAGATACTCGGCAGGCAGGGCGGGAACAACAAGCAGATCATCCTCATCACGGACGGCGAGCCCACCACGTACAACTGGACGGAGAGCGACCTGCGGGCGAACTACGGGCGGCGGGGCGGCGGGCTCGTCGAGGCCACGATGCGCGAGGTGATGCGCTGCACACGCGACAACATCACCATCAACACGTTCATGCTGGACCAGAGCCCGTCGCTGCTGCGGTTCGTGCAACTGATGACGAAGATCAACAGGGGCCGCGCGTTCATCGCGAGCCCGCACAGCCTCGGCTCTTACGTCGTGTCGGACTACGTCTCGAACCGGAACAAGGTCATCCGCTGACAAGCACGCGCGGGGGCTATCGTCCGAACCGGACGTACCAGTAGACGAACAGCACCATCGCCGCCGCGATGACTCCCAGGCTTGCAACGGCGAACGCCGAGTCCAGCAGCACGCCGAGGCTGTTGAGGACGACGGCGATGATGACGAAGATGAAGACGACGCCGACGAGTCCCGCATCTTCACGCTTCATCGCTTCCCCTTAGCGGCCCGGGAAGTTCGGCGGGCGCTTCTCTCTGAACGAGCGCACGCCCTCCAGGAAGTCCTCGCTCGCTTCGACGCGGTCGAGCGCGCGCAGGCGTTCCTCGGGCACCTGGTCCGCCGTGCCGAACTCCAGCAGATCGCGTATCACCTGCTTGTGCGTGCGGTGCGACACCGGCGAGAGCGACGCGATCTCCACGGCGAGCGCACGCGCATCGTGCATGAGCGCGCCGCCGTCCACCACGACGCTGACGACGCCCGACGCCAAGGCGCGTTCCGCTGGAATCATGCGGCCCGTCAGCATGAGGTAGGCCGTGTCGCCCGGCCCCGCGAGGCGCAGCAGGCGGTCGATGTGCCCGTGCGACACGCCGATGCCGCGCTTCGCCGCAGGCAGCCCGAACTGCGCGTCCGTCGACGCTATACGGACGTCGGCGTAGAGCGCGAGCTCCAGCCCTCCGCCGAGGCAGTAGCCGCGTATCGCGGCGATGGTCGGCTTGGAGAGCGCGTTCAGCGCGTCGCACGCGTCGTGCACCGCCTGCCGGTAGTTGCGCGCGCGGTCGGGCGTGCTGCGCGTCTCCTCGAAGTCCTTGATGTCCGCGCCTGCCGAGAAGGCCTTCTCTCCCGCGCCGGTCAGCAGCACCGCGCGCACCGACTCGTCAGCGTCCAGCTGGGCGAAGAGCGCCGGGAGGCGCATCCACATGTCGTAGGAGATGGCGTTCCGCTGCTCCGGACGGTTCAGCGTCAGCGTTGCGACCGCGCCGTCGCGCTCTAGGAGTAACTCATCGGTCACGGTGTCATCCCTCCGCCGCTCGCGCGCAGGCAGTCGAAGAAGCGGTCGATCTGGGTCTTCGCTACCGTGCCCACGAGACGCTGGCCGACCCGCGCGAGCACGCCGGTCACCTGCACGTCGCCCTCGAAACTGAGCTCCGTGCCTCCGCCATCGTCCGCGAGCGCCATCGAACCTGAGCCCCTGATCTCGGTACGCCCGCCGGAACCCTGGACCGTCATGCGATAGGACTCCGGCTCGACCATGTCGCTTATGGCGAGCGTGCCCTTGTAGGAGCCGGAGACGATGCCGACCCGCACCGAGAGTTCGATCTCGTAGCGATCGCCGCCGAGGGGTGTGAACGCGCTGATGCCAGGGATGCATGCGCCCACGGCAGCCGTGTCCATGAGCGTCGTCCACAGGTGCTCCCTCGGCAGGTCGAAACGGTACGCTCCGCTCAGTTTCATGGGACTCCTCCCAAGGTGCTGCGTCCACTATAGCAGCGCCGGGGAATGAGGCTCATTCTGCTCCTGACCGTTAACGCATTCCATCGATTGACAAACCCCGTGTGTTAGATACCCTTCCCCCGCGCGTGGCGCGCGCATGAATCCCAAGCACGACCAACCGGTCGAGGGAGGAGGTCGACTGTGACGATCCCTGTCGAAATCACCATCAACGGAAAGGCCTGCGCCGGAGAGGTGGAGCCGAGACAACTGCTCGTCCACTTCATCCGGGAGAACGCCGGGCTGACCGGCACGAAAGTGGGGTGCGACACCAGCCAGTGCGGCTCGTGCACGGTGCAGCTGGACGGAGTCGCGGCCAAGTCCTGCACCGTGCTCACCGTCCAGGCGTCGGGCTCCTCTATCACGACGATCGAGGGGCTGTCGGACGGCGTGGACCTGCACCCACTGCAGGAGGCGTTCTGGAACAACCACGGGCTGCAGTGCGGCTTCTGCACGCCGGGCATGATCATGGCGGCGAACGAGTTGCTCAGCAGGAACCCGTCTCCGTCGCGGGAAGAGATACGCCACGGGTTGGAAGGGAACATCTGCCGGTGCACCGGCTATCAGAACATCGTGAGCGCCGTCGAGGACGCGGCCAAGTCGATGGGAGGGAGGTAAGCCATGACCACTCGGATATTCGGTTCCGGTATCCGCCGTCGTGAAGACCCACGGCTCATCACGGGCCGGGCGTCGTACACCGACGACATCAAGCTGCCGGGGATGCTCCACGCGGCGATCCTCCGCAGCCCCTACGCACACGCGAACATCACGTCGATCGACGCAAGCGGAGCGGCATCACAGCCCGGCGTCGTCGCCGTCTACACGGGGGCGGACACGGACGGCGTGCTGAACGGCATGCCCTGCGCATGGCTGATCCCTGGCTCCGACCTGAAGACGCCTGCGCACCCGGCCATCGCGAAGGACAAGGTCCGCTACGTCGGCGACGCCGTCGCGGTCGTGGTCGCGGAGACGCGGTACCAGGCCGAGGATGCGCTCGAGCACATCGCGGTCGACTACGAGCCGCTGGACGTCGTCGTCAGCCCGAAGGCGGCTGCGCAGGATGGCGCGCCACAGCTCCACGAGGACGTGCCGAACAACGTCGCGTTCACGTGGGCGGTCGCCGGTGGCGACGCCGACGCGGCGTTCGCGGACGCGGCGGTCACCGTCAGCGACACCATCACGCTCCAGCGGCTCATCGCGAACCCGATGGAGCCGCGCTCGGCGCTCGCCCAGTGGAACGCGCCGATGGGCGAGCTGACGCTCTGGAACACGTCGCAGAACCCGCACATCGCGCGGTTCCTCACCTGTGTCGTGACCGGCGTGCCTGAGCACAAGATACGGGTCATCGCGCCCGAGGTCGGCGGCGGGTTCGGGAGCAAGATCCCCTACTACCCGGACGAGGCCATCACCTCGTTCTGCGCGATGAAGCTGGGTGTGCCGGTGAAATGGACGGAGACGCGCAGCGAGAACTACCAGATCACGACGCAGGGCCGCGACCACATCGAAGAGGTGGAGATGGCGGCCACGAGCGACGGCGTCATCACCGGCCTCCGCACCACGGTCTACGCGGGCATGGGAGGCTACCTCTCGACCGCGAGCCCGGGCATCCCCACCATCCTGCACGGCCTGATGTACTCCGGGCCGTACAACATCCCCAACATCAGCGGCACGGTCTACGGCGTGTTCAACAACGGCTGCCCGGTGGACGCCTACCGCGGCGCCGGACGCCCGGAGGCGACCACGCTCCTCGAACGCCTGGTCGACCTGGTCGCTGCGGCGGTCGGACAGGACCCGGCGGAGGTGCGCCGCAAGAACCTCATACCGAAGTTCGAGAACGGCCACGACGTCGCCACCGGCATCACGTACGACAGCGGCGACTACGAGGCCGCGCTGGACTCCGCCCTGAGCGCAGCCGGCTACGAAGCGCTGCGCGCGGAGCAGGCACAGGCGAGGACGGACGGCCGCTGCGTCGGCATCGGCGTCTCCTCGTACGTTGAGATATGCGGACTCGGCCCGTCACAAGTGGCTGGCGCGGTCGGCTTCCAGGGCGGTCTGTGGGAGAGCGCCATCGTGCGCTTCCACCCCACGGGCAAGGTGCACGTCATGATCGGCTCCTCGCCGCACGGACAGGGCGAAGAGACCACGTTCGCACAGATCATCGCGAGCGAGGTTGGCGTGGACGTGGACGACGTCGACGTCATCCACGGCGACACCGACAACACTCCGATGGGCTGGGGCACGTACGGCAGCCGCACGACGGCGGTGTCGGGCGCGGCGGTCGCAGTCGCGGTGCGCAAGATCAAGGAGAAGTCGCGAGCGCTGGCCGCGCACCTGCTCGAAGCCGCCCCCGAGGACATCGAGTACGAGGACGGGCGCTTCTTCGTGCGCGGGTCGCCCGACCAGCACAAGACGATCCAGGACATCGCGCTCATGGCCAACGTCGCCTGGAATATGCCGGAGGGCATGGAGCCGGGGCTGGAAGCCAGCGCCTTCTACGACCCTCCCAACTTCACCTTCCCGTTCGGCGCGCACGTCGCGGTCGTGGAGGTGGACCCGGAGACGGGGCGCATCGACCTGCAGCGCTACGTCGCCGTGGACGACTGCGGCCCGCAGATCAACCCCATGATCGTGGAGGGCCAGGTGCACGGCGGCATCGTCCAGGGCGTCGGCCCGGCGCTCTGGGAGGGCGCGGTCTACGACGACGACGGACAGCTCGTGACCGGCTCGATGCTGGACTACGCGCTGCCCCGCGCCGACCTGCTGCCGGAGCTGGAGGTCCACTCCAACACGACGCCTTCGCCGCACCACCCGCTGGGGGTGAAGGGCATCGGCGAGGCGGGCACCATCGCGTCCACGCCCACCGTCTACAACGCGGTGATGGATGCGCTGCGCCCGCTGGGCGTTACCCGCGTAGACATGCCGTTGACGCCGGAGAAGGTCTGGCGCGCCATCAACGACGCACGGAACGGAGGCTAGGTCATGTTTCCAGCACAGATCACCTACCACCGCGCAGGCTCGGTAGCCGAAGCGGTGCAACTGCTCTCCGACAACGAGGGAGCGAAACTCCTGGCGGGCGGGCACAGCCTCCTCCCGCTGATGAAGCTGCGGCTCGCGGCGCCCGCCACGCTCGTGGACATCGGGCGTATCGAGGCGCTGAAGGGCGTCTCCGCGAGCGGCGGCGGCATCACCATCGGCGCGCTGACCACGCACGCGGAGATCGCGGGCTCCGACCTCGTGCAGCAGCACGCTCCGGTGCTTGCCGAGGCTGCCGCGCTCGTCGGCGACCCGGCGGTGCGCAACCGGGGCACCATCGGCGGCAGCGTCTCCCACGCCGACCCCGCGTCCGACCAGCCGACCGTGCTCACGGCGCTGGGCGCGACCTTCAACGTGACCGGGCCCGGAGGCGACCGCAGCATCGCGGCGGCCGACTTCGCAACCGGCCTGCTGGAGAACGCGCTGGAAGAGAACGAAGTGCTGACGAGCATCTCGGTGCCTTCCGTTCCGTCCGGCGCGGGCGCGGCGTACGTGAAGTTCTCACACCCGGCGTCGCGTTACGCCGTCGTCGGCGCAGCCGCCATCCTTACGGTGAGCGGCGGCACGTGCTCGTCGGCGAGCGTCGTCGTCGGGGGCGTCGAGGCGACCCCGGCCCGAGCGTCTTCCGTCGAAGCTGCGCTGGCGGGCTCGGACTTGAGCGACAGTGCGCTGGACGCCGCTGCCGCAGCGGTCGCGGGCGACCTGAACGGCGACCCGATGAGCGACGTCTTCGCCTCCGCCGAGTACCGCAGGGCGATGGCGTCGGTCTACGTCCGCCGGGCACTCGGCGCAGCGGCGGCTCGAGCGGGCTGAACGCCCCGCCGGAACGTATGGGATAATCGCAGGGGGCGGCTTCGGCTCGCCCCCTGCGCATCTGCGAGAGAATCGCTATTCCGGAGGACAGAGGACTTGGACGAAACGCGCACGAACTCAGCGCCCGCGTCCGTCGACGAACTGCAGAAGGCGCTTCGCGGCGAGATGTACGTCGCCGACCGCGCGCTGGCGATGTCGGTCTACCTCGCGCTGACGCTGAAGCGCCCGCTCTTCCTCGAGGGCGAGGCAGGCGTCGGCAAGACGGAGATCGCCAAGGTGCTGGCGTCGGCGCTGAACGCGCGCCTCATCCGGCTCCAGTGCTACGAGGGGTTGGACGTGAACCAGGCCGTCTACGAGTGGAACTACTCCCGCCAACTGCTGCACATCCGGCTGCTGGAGGCGTCCGGAAACGTCGACCGCTCGGCAGCGGAGCGCGAACTGTTCAGCGAGGAGTTCCTCATCAAGCGTCCGCTCCTGCAGGCGCTCGACTCCGGCGAAGGCCCGGTGGTGCTGCTCATCGACGAACTGGACAGGGCCGACGAGGAGTTCGAGGGCTACCTCCTGGAGATGCTCTCCGACTTCCAGATCACGATACCGGAGGTCGGCACGTACACCACCGACGAGCCACCGGTGGTCGTCATCACGTCCAACCGGACGCGCGAGATACACGACGCGCTCAAGCGCCGCTGCCTCTACTACTGGATCGACTACCCCGACCTCGACAAGGAGACGCAGATCGTGCGGAGCAAAGTGCCGCAGGCGTCGCAGAAGCTCGCCGGGCAGGTCGCCGCGTTCGTGCAGGAGCTGCGCGGCACGGAACTGTACAAGGTGCCCGGCGTCGCGGAGACGCTCGACTGGACTGCGGCGCTCGTGAGCCTGAACGAGACGGAACTGAGCCCGGACGTCATCGACGACACGCTCGGCATCATGCTGAAGTACCGCGAGGACGTGCAGGCGGTGCGCGGCGAGCAGACCCGTGCGCTGCTGAACCGCGCCATGAACCGCGGCACGCAGCGCGGGGGCAGGCGTGGCTGACGCCGGGGACGGATACATCCTCGGCAACCTCCTCCTTTTCGGACGGCTGCTCCGGCGGCTCGGTCTCGACGTGCACGTCGGGCGGATGCTGGACGCCATCCGCGTGCTGGAGGACATCGGCCTCGAACGCCGGGGCGACGTTCGCGCGGCGCTGCGGACGCTGCTCGTGCACCGCAAGGACGATCTCCCGTTGTTCGACGAGGCGTTCGACGTCTTCTGGCGTCAGCGCAAGGACAGCACGTCGACGATGGACCTGCGCTCGATGGGTGAGCAGCACCGCTTCCGCAAGCCAACGGCCGGACCGCCAACGCCGGGCCGCGACCCGGACGGCTCCGCAGAGCCTGCCGACCCGGACGAGGGCTTCGACCGCATCGACCTCACCCGCACGTTCAGCGCGCGGGAGGTGCTGCGAACGCGGGACTTCGCGGAGTTCACCTCCGAAGAGATGCTGCAGGCAAGGCAACTCATGGCCTCGTTGCAGTGGAACCCCGGCCTCAGGCGAACGCGGCGCAAGGAGGCGGGCAGAGGGCCGGGTCTGGATGTGCGACGCACACTGCGGCACAACGCGCGGTACGGCGGGGAACTCGTGCGGCTGGAAACGCGCCGCCGCAAGCAGAAGCCGCGCAGGCTGGTGGTGGTCTGCGACGTGAGCGGCTCGATGGAGCGGTACACGCGGATGCTGCTGCACTTCATCCACAGCCTCTACGCAGGGCTGGACAACCGCATCGAGGCGTTCCTGTTTGCCACGCGGCTCACCCGCATCACGAAGCACCTGGGGCAGCGCGACATCGACCGCGCCGTCTCGGAGGTCGCGAAAGCCGTGCCGGACTGGTCAGGCGGCACGCGCATCGGCGACGTGCTCAAGGAGTTCAACTTCCGCTGGGCGCGGCGAACGCTCGGCTGGGGCTCTATCGTCCTCATCGTGTCGGACGGCTGGGACCGTGGCGAGCCGGCATTGCTGGGACAGGAGATGGCGCGGCTCCAGCGCAGCTGCAACCGGCTGATCTGGCTGAACCCACTTGCGGGCAACGAGAACTACGAACCGCTGACGGTAGGGATGCAGGCCGCCGCGCCCTACATAGACGACCTCTTGCCGGTGAACAACCTCGCCGCCCTGTTCGACCTCGCCGAGCACCTGAACGGCCTCTCGCAGGGCCGTCCCGTGCGCCACCAGCAGACATCGCCTCTCTCCCGTCATTCCCGCGAAGGCGGGAATCCAGAAGGACAGGAAGCTGCCGCGGCGGCAGCGCCGCAGCAGCGTTCGTGGCACGTAAGCGCGAACCCGACGTTCCGGCATCCCATGTGGGGCAAGGGCGAGCCAGAGAACGGTGCGTGAGGGGGACCCGACCTATGCAGCCGCTGAGGCGTCGAGGGTACCCGTAGCATGAGCGAACTGTTCGAAGGACTCGCGTATCTCGGCAACTGGGTCTACTGGGTCGCGTTCGGCGCTGCGGTTCTGGCGGCGGCCCTCGTCAGGCTGTTGCCCGGCGTCTCGACGAGCCTCGTACTGGCGTCCGCTCTGCCGTTCATCGTTGCGAACGTAGAAGACGCGCTCATCGGCATCGTCATGCTGGCAACGCTGGCGGGAGCGGGTGTGGTAATGAGGTCCGTCGCCCCCGTGCTGTTCGGCCTGCCGGGCACTTCGAACTATGTGACGTTCCTGGAAGGGAACCAATTGGCGCGCAGAGGACAGGCCGCCCACACGCTTGGCGCTGCCTTCGCGGTCTCAGCGATAGGGGGCCTCGTGGGAGTGCTCGTGTTCGCTTCCGCGCTCCTCATCGGCGCCCCTCTCGCGAGTCTGCTGCTCAGCCCTTTCGGATTCGTCGCGATAGGGCTGTTCGCTCTCGTAATTGTTGCGCTCCTCAATTCGGAAGCGATGCTTAAGGGGCTGGCAGCTGCGGCATTGGGCCTGCTGCTCGGCACGAGCGGCCTCGACCCATTCGAGGGGCCGCTGCGCTCTGCTTTCGACGGATCGGGTGTCTGGCGTGGTCTCTTCGTGACCGCAGCAGCCATAGGCGTCCTCGGCCTGGCGGAAGTGATCGACCTGAAGATGACCCGGCAGCCGCTTTCGCTCCGGGAGACGCCGGACAGCAGGAGCGAAGTCTTTCGAGGCGTCCGTTACGGGCTTGGGAAGTGGCGCACCGCCGTGCGGCAGGGCCTCTTCGGCGCTCTGGTCGGTGCCATGCCGGGCACAGGTTTGGGAGTGGTGCACTGGCTCTCGTATGCGTTGGGCATAGTCCTCACGAAGGAAAAGAGGGAGTTCGGCCGGGGATCTCTGGACGGACTGCTCCTGGCGGAATCAGCGGCTGGCGCAGGCATGACGGGAGGAGGAACTTCAACCGCCCTGTTCGGGATACCCGGCAGCAGCGCATGGGCGTTCGTCCTCGTCGCCTTGCTGTCGTACGGCATCGCTCCGGGCCCTCGAATGCTGGATGAGCATCGTGACGTCACCATCATGATGGTGCTCAGCCTTGCGCTGGCGATACCGGCGGTCGCCGTGATCGGAATGTTGGTCACGGGGCGGCTGGCGAGACTCGCCCGGGTCCCCTATCCGGTCATCGGCGGAATCATCATACCGGTCTTGTTCCTCGGGGGGTTCGCCTCGACAGAGAGCCTCGTTGGAATATACGTCATGGCTGCCGGGGCAGTGCTAGGGCTGCTGATGAAGTGGTGCAAGTGGCCTCGCGCACCCCTCGTCTTTGGACTCTCGACCGGCTCCCTGCTGAGCTGGGTCACTGACGCGCTAGCGGAAACCGAGATCACAGGGATGGCGGCCTGGTCCATCCCCTGGCCTGCGCTGGCCGTCCTGCCTGTCGCGGCGGTGGCGGCCGCTGTGGTCTTCAAGAGAGGCAGGCTCGGCGGTTCAGTCGCACGCCCGGACGAGGCAGGGGTCGACGCCGGAAGCGATAGCGGACATGCTTGCTCCACAGACAGCGGCCCCGACGACGCGGGCGCGCGGCCACGTATCGCGGTGACCCTTCCCAGCCTTTTCACGATGTCCGTCATCGTGGCGGGTGTCTGGGGGTTGTACGCGGCCAGCGGATCCTCATCGTCAGGCTGGGTGTTCCTATTGTCAGTCAGCGTCGCCGTTATCGGCCTCGGCGGCGCTCAACTGGTCTTCGACCTCCGGCAGGGAAAGCCCGGCGCGGTCATGGACTTCGGGATGCGGAGCGTGGGATTGCCAGGCGCACGGAGGACGGCGATGCTCATGATCGCCATGGTGGCTGTCTTTCTGGCGCTCCTTCACGTCATCGGTCTCAGGTACGCCAGCATGCTCTTCCCGCTCGGCCCCGCGCTGCTCTTCCTGGAAGGGCGCACACGCTGGATAGGCGCAGGGGTTGGCGTGGCGCTCCTGGCAGCAGCCAACCTCGCACTGATTTCCATCGGACAAGACTCCGCCTGACGAGATCTCCCGCCTGAAGGCGGCGTGTGCCTCGTGGTAGTCCTACGCCGAGGGGTAGAATCCCTTGTCGTACCAGTAGGTGAGGTCGCTGCCGAACCACTCGGTCGGGATCTCCTGGCCGAGGCCGGCCTCGACCGCCTTGCGGTAGATGAGGGCGCCCGCTGCCGCCATCTGTATCCCCATGCCGGTGCTGTTCTTGTAGTAGACGATGTCGCCGAGCTGCGCTTCGAGCGTGGTCGTGCCGGCGACCACTTCGCCCAGAGTGCATATCTTGTCCCACGAGACCACCCCCTGCTCGATGGGGTCGAGCAGCTCGATCTGGTTGTTCGAGTAGACGCTGTCGCGGTCGTTGATGCAGATGAAGGCGCTGCGGGCGAACGTCGTGTCGTCCACCTCGGACTTCTTGAAGTTGGCGTCGCTGTTCTGCAGCGAGATGACGAACTGCCCCGGCTCCAGCCAGTCGCCGTCGAAGACCGGTTTGCCGCTCACGTAGCCCGCGTTCGTCGCACAGCAGACGATCTCGGTGCTCTCCATCGCCTCGCGCGGGTTGTCGACGGGCGTGACCTCGATCTCCAACTGCTGCGACATCTCGCTGGCGAATTCCTCGCGATGCGCCTTCGTGGGGCTGTAGACCTTCACGCTCCGCACCGGGCGCACCTGCACGAGCGCCTCGAGGTCCGTCCGCGCCAGCTTGCCGCTGCCGAACATGCCGACGGTCTGCGCGTTCGGCGGCGCGAGGTACTTGGCCGCGACGCCCGAGGTGGCGCCGACACGTATCCCGGAGAGGTAGAACTCGTGGATGAAGGCGAGCGGCCGTCCCGTCTGCATGTCGATGAGGACGATGAAGCCCCAGTTGCGGTTCTCGAACTTGGGCGAGCGCTCGCCCTGCGCGTTCGGCTTCGTGCTGCGCGCACTGCCGCCGATGCGTATCGCGGCGGTGTCGTATGAGGGCGTCGTGCCGATGTGGATGTTCGAGCCGTACACCTTGTCGGCGTCCGTCGTGGGGCTGATGTAGCGGATGCGGGGGATGTTCACGGCCCCGCTGAGGGCGTAATCGCGGTAGGCCGTCTCCATCGCCTCGAGGCAGTCGGCCATCGGGTGCACCCGTGCAACGTCTTCGTCACTCAGTACCAGCGTCATGCGTTCCTCCTGTCTGGTCAGACGTGCTGGTCCACCAGGACCGGATTGCCGTCTGGGTCAATCGCCACGAAGCTGGCTGGCCCGGCGCCGTCCTCATCCGCTTCACTTACCAATTCCACGCCATTCGCTTTCAGTTGTCGCTGTAGCTCGCGCACATCCGTGAACCCGTCCAGCGGACGCGCCTGGCTGTCCCAACCGGGATTGAACGTCAGGATGTTCTGCTCGAACATCCCCTGGAAGAGACCGATGGTGTGGTCGCCATTCCGGAGTATCTGCCAGCCTTCGGCAGGGTCGCCTCCGACAACCTCGAACCCGAACTGCTCGTAGAAGCCCCGGGAAGCCGAGATGTCCGCGACAGCCAGACTGATGGAGAACGCGCCGAGTTCCATGTATCGCTTCTCCACTAGTTGCTGTGCGGCAGGATGACGGTCTTCACCTCGCGGAAGTCGGCCATGGCGTGCAGGGCGTCGGAGGTCTCTTCGAGCGAGTAGGGGCGCGACAGCATCCGCGCGAACGGCACGGACTCACCGCGGGTGCGCAGGAACTCCAATGCCTGGTGGTAGTGCCTCCCCTCGCCGGAGCGCACGCTCACGATCGTCACCTGCTGCCCGAACCCGTTGATGGAGACCGGGCCGCCGCCGCCGCCGATGGAGAGGTAGCGCCCGCCTGGCCGCAGGAAGCCCAGCCCCTCCGGGATGACCGCGAAGGAGACGCACTGGATGGCGACGTCCGCGCCACGTCCACCGGTGCGCTCCATCACCCACTCGTGCCGGTCCTTCGCGTCGGGCATCTCGCCGATGTCCAGCGTCTCGTCCGCGCCCCACGCCTCGGCGACGTCCAGCCTGACGCGCGGCGCGCCGATGACGAGCACACGTCCGGCGCCACGGTCGCGCGCAACCGCCGACGCGTACAGTCCGACGGGCCCCGACCCCTGCACAACGACCGTGTCGTGAGGGTAGATCGGCCCGAGCCGCTCGAAGCCGTGCATCACGGTGCGGAGCGCGCACGCGGCGGAGGCCGCCTGCGGAGACGTCACTTCGTCGGGGATGGGGATGATGGCCGTTCCCGGCGGGATGTAGTGATACTCCGCACAGCCACCCAGGAGATACGGGGACACGTCGGCGCGACCGCGCCCGAACCGGATGCTGTCGTCGCAGAGCGAGGGCTGGTTCGAGACCGAGCAGTAGAAGCAGTGTCCGCAGAAACGGTACGCGGAGACGATGCGGTCGCCCTCCTTGAGCGCTCGGCCATGCACGTCGTACCGTTCGCCGTTCAACGCAACGATGCGGCCCGCGGTCTCGTGGCCGGGTATGTAGGGCAACATGCCCGGGTTCGCGCCGTCGTGCCAGATGTGTACGTCGGTCCCGCAGAGCGTCGCGGCCTCGACCTCCACCAGCAGGCCAGTGGGTTCCAGATCGGGCATCTGGACGTCGCGCATCTCGGTCGGGTCGTTGAATCCCGTGATTACGGCAGCCTTGCACGTTTCCATGACGTGTCCTCCGCTCCAATGATGTTCAATCCCCTCGGCGGTACTTTACTCCAGCGAGGCCGGCTCCGTGCGGCGTTCAGGCAAGCAGGCCATCTACCCAGATGTGAAGCGCTCCGCTTCCTCCGAACCGCCCGTCGCGTCGCCTTCGCTGTACGAGTGCGCTCCCGCCCCGGCAAGCGCGCCTCCCTGCACGATGAGGTATTCCTCCCTGATGGGGCGTCCCTCGAACCAGCACTCGAGTATCTCGCGGACGCCCGCGGCATAGCGGGCCTGCGCCGAGAGCGAGGTGCCGGAGGTATGGGGCGTCATCGCGTGGTTGGGCATCGTCCGCCAGGGATGGTCGTTGGGAGCAGGCTGCGGGAACCAGACGTCGCCCGCGTATCCTGCCAGCTGGCCGCTCTCCAGCGCCCTGACGATGGCGTCGCGGTCGCAGATCTTCCCGCGGGCCGTGTTCACGATGTATGACCCGCGCTTCATCCTGCCGATGAGCGCGTCGTTGAACATGTGCTCGGTCTCCGCGTGCAGCGGACAGTGGATGCTGACCACGTCGCAGACGTCGACGAGCGATTCGACGTTCTCGTGGAAGGTCAGCCCGACTTCCTGCTCCACGTCGGCGGGGAGGCGGTGCCTGTCCATGTAGTGCAGGTTCACGTCGAAAGGCTTCATCCGTTTCAGCACGGCGAGCCCGATCCTCCCGGCTGCCACGACGCCAACGTCCATCCCCTCTATGTCGTACGAGCGCGAGGCCGCGTCGGCGATGTTCCAGCCGCCCCTGACCACCCAGCCGTACTGGGGGATGTAGTCCCGCACCAGCGCCAGCATCTGCATCACCGCGTGCTCAGCCACGCTGATGCTGTTGCACCACGTCACTTCGCACACCGTGATGCCCCTGTCGATGGCGGACCTCAGGTCGACGTGGTCCGACCCGATGCCCGCCGTGACGGCCAGCTTGAGCCTGGGCGCCTTCTCGATGCGCTCCGCGGTCAGATATCCGGGCCAGAAAGGCTGGGAGATGACCACGTCCGCGTCCGGCAGTTCCCGCTCGAAAACCGAGTCGGGGCCGTCCTTGTCCGAGGTCACGACGAACCGGTGACCCCGCTCGGCCAGGAACCGCGCCAGCCCGAGTCCGCCCGAAACGGACCCCAGCAGATGCCCGGGCGTGAAGTCCGTGGCGGCTGGCGTTGGCAGCGTCTGGCCGTCCGGATAGTGCGTGAGCGTGGGTATCTCCTGACGAGCGTAGGCAGGAGGGAACCCGGCCACCGGGTCGTCGTAGAGGACACACAGCACGTTCTGGCCGGAAGAGGTGCTCATGCCAACCTCCGCGGATCGATTCACGAACAGTGTATGCGGCGTCAACTGCGCGGGAAACCGCGCTACCGGCGCGCGGAGCCTACCGCGTGCCTGGAGGCCCCACCCGCACCGTGATGATGTCCGTGCCGTGGAACTGCTGGTGCCGCACGGACGAGGCGTAGCGCCGCAGCAGGCGCAGCGATATCTCGTTCTCGGACACCGTCTCCTCGTCGTGCTGCTGCAGCTGGCGGATACGGTCCTCCATGTTCTCCTCGTCCCCGCCGCCGATGAATTCGAGCTCCGCGATCGGCCCCTCGCTTGAGGCCAGCACGACCAGCCGCCGCGTCTCCTGCTGGTCGTCTTCGGCGTCCAGGTCCAGCGTCAGGTCCAGGGGGGCGAGCGTCAGCAGTGTTTCCTCCGCGACAGCGCTCAGCCGTTCCTTCATCGGTTGGTCCCACCCTCTGCTCTCGGCGAACCGCTCCGTGAACGCGAAGAGGTCCGGCAGCACCTCCGCGTCGAGCTGCGACTCGAAGCGCATCCGCCGCTTCTTTGTGAACTCCAGGAAGAGGATCATCACGATGGCGGCGACCCCTCCGGTGGTGATGGCGCTCTTCACCAGCGTCCCCAGCACGGGCCCGAGCTGCGGCAGGGTGAACAGATCGAACTGGAACGAAGCGCCTATCCAGAAGGCGATGCCCGCAACGATGAGCTTCTGTGCGTTCTGCTCGGCCAGGATCACCGTCCGGGCGCCGTCCACGAACAGCGTGCCGGTGACGAGGACCAGGTAGCCGGCCATGACCGGCCCCGGCAGGCTGCTCAGCAGCCCGGACAGCTTCGGAAGGAACGCCACGAGGATGAAGATGGCGCCGATGGAGTAGCCCATCCTGCGCGAAGCGATGCCGGTGACCTGGATGAAGGAGACGATGGCCGGGTTCACGGCGTTGGGTACCGCTCCGGCGACCCCGGCCAGCGCGTTGCTCACTCCCGCGCCGGTCAACGCCCCCTGCACCTGGCGGAAATCGACGGCTTTGACCTCGCGCTGGGAGACGCGCTGGTGCGTTATCGCCTGCCCGTTCACCTGAATGGAGATGATGACGCCGAGGAACAGGAACGCCGGCAGCAGCGTCCAGAAATCAACGCTGAAGTCCAGCGCCAACCCCGGCGACTCCGCCGGAAGCCCCACCCAGGCAGACTGCGTTACCCTGGTAACGTCGTAGATGCCGAACGCGGCGGCGACCGCGACGCCCGCCACGATGCCGATCATCGGCGCCCACAGGCGCAACAGCACGCTGCCCCGCAGCGTCAGGGCCGCAACGACCGTGAGCGTCGCCAGGGCGGTCAGGGGCGCGGCCACCGGCTCTTCCACCGACGCGTCGTCCAGCAGCCCGAAGACGACCGACGCCAGCGTGATGGAGAGGATCATCATCACCGTGCCGCTGACGACGGGTGTCACCAGCCTCCGCAGGATGAACAGCCACCTCGCGACGACGAACTGGAACGCCGCCGAAGCGAGCACCAGCGTCGTAAGCGTCGCAGGGCCGCCGTCCACCACTGCCGTGATGCAGAAGGGAATGGCGAATGCCGCCGTGAAGAACGGCATCACTGCGCCTGCGCCCAAGGGGCCCAGCCGGCGCACCTGGACCAGCGTGGAGAGTCCTACCACGAGCAACGACGCGAAGACCATCCACGTCACGTAGGACTCGCCCCTGTCCGATGCTTCCGCCACTATCACGGGCGTCACCAGCAGCGTGGCGGAGGCGATCATGCTGAACTGCAGGCCGAATCCAAGCGAGGTCCGCCAGGGCGGGTTCTCGTGTGTTTCGTAACGGGGGCTCTGCGTTGCCGTGGCCAGTGTGCGCCTCCCAGCGGACAGGCATCTCGTTGAGTCTCACGCAACTTTACTACGCGCGCGCCCCGTTGCCACAGCCCCGTCCTTCCCCGTCATCCCCCGTGGACTCCCTACCGGGGCGAGGACTCCGATGGCCGAAGCTCGCCCGCGGCCCTGGCCAACGCCGCGCCGTACAGGAATATCATGCCTGCGACGTACCCCCACATCAGCAGCACGACGAAGGAGGCGATAGGCCCGTACACCGCGTTCCTCTGGCTGGCCAGGGTGGTGAACCAGAAGAACAGGTGTTTGCCCGCCTCGAACAGCACGATGGCCGTTATCGCGCCGAAGACGGCATCCCGCCAATGCACGCGGACGTTCGGCATGAGGTAGTACACCAGCGCAAAGAGCGCCATCGTCAGGAGCGCGGGCAGCAGCGCCGAGACTGCCCCCAGCGCGAATATAACGGCCACGGATAGACCTCCCGCCGACTCAGCTATGCCCTCGCTGAACCGCACCGCCAGCTGCAGTGAAGCCGACAGTCCTATGGACAGCAGGAACAGCACCACGAGGACCGTCGAGACCGTCACTTGCAGGATCGTCCTGCGGACCACTCTCTGGACCTCGACCTCGAAGACCCTGTTCAGTGCCCTGTTCGCGGCCATGAACAGTCCATTGGCCCCTATAACCAGGCTGACGAATGCCACCGCTCCGATGGCCAGCGAACCATGGAGCAGGTTCTCGACAGCCCCCTGTATCAGGTCCCGTGACGTTGGGAAGTAGTAGACCAGGGCCTCTGTGAGCAGCCCCCGGACGTCTTCCGGGTCCCCGACGACGGCCATCGCCATGATGAACAGCGCCACTGCCGGGAGGAGCGACAGGATCGTGAAATACGCGAGCGAGCCCGCGAGGTCGATCCCTCCCACCTGCCACAGTATCCGCACCGCCCTGGCCATGGCCGCGCCGCGCCATGCCCCTCTCTTCCTGGGCAACTCGCGCGATAGCCGCCGGAGCCTTACCTGTCTGCGTTTCAACGGGAACTTCCGATGCCTGCCTAACCATCAATTCTACGTTCCCACCTGCCCCGGCGTGTCCGACATTGCGCTGCACGATATGCCGGGCTTATCTTCTCGGCATGACCACGCCGCTCCCCTGCGGATACGCCAGCGAAGGTCAGGGAGTCACGCCCCTGGCTGCCGCGCTGGAGTCCGGTGCGATGCTCGACCAGGGCTTCGACGTCACCCTCTCCAAGATGGGCGACGCGCACGCGGTCGTGGCCGGACTGGCCTCGGGCGCCATCGTCTTCGGCAACCTTGCTGCGCCCGCGCTGGTGCTCGCGGCAGCGGAGGGCAGGGCGGACCTCGTCTTCCTCGCGGGCGGCGTCAACCAGCAGTTCCTCGTCGGCGCCCCAGGCATGACGCTCGATGCGCTCCCCGGTCTGTCCCTCGGCATGAGCCATCCCGGCGACCTAACCGACTTCCTCGGCCAGCTCACCATCGACCGCGTGCTCGGCGGGTCGGGCGAGCTCCGCGCCGTTGGCGGCAGCCAGTCCCGCCTGCGAGCTGTGCTGAACGGCGAGGTCGCCGCGACGCCCCTCTCGCCGCCCACCGCCGTGCAGGCGAAGCACGCCGGCTGTCCGTGGCTGTACGACTACGCGGAGATGGACCTGAACTTCGCCATCGGCGGCATCGCGGCGCCACGGTCGCTCGTCGAGTCCGAGCCGGAGCTCGTGCAGCGCTTCCTGCGCGGCTACCTGGAAGGCCAGCGCCGCTACAAGCAGGACCGGGAGTTCGGCGTCGCCGTCCACGAGAAGTACGGCGAGACCACCCGCGCCATCGCCGAGGAGACCTACGACGTTACCCGCGAAGGCTTCCGCGACTTCCCCGACCCGGCCACCGAGGGCATGCGGATGCTCGTCGACTTCTGGAAGAGCGCCGGCATCATCCCCGAAGCGTTCCACGTCGAGAGCGTCGTCGACTCTGGCCCCGTCACCGCGGTCTGCGGCGGCTGAGGCGTCCCCGATACCACTTTCGGCCCTGTGCGTGGCATCGCAGGCCGCGCCTACAGGACCCACCCGCGTGGAGCGCATCGCCGCACGCGGTGCGTTGCTGCGCCCGGTACGACAGCGCGGACTCGACAAGACGTCATGTCTGGTTGGCACGGGATGCCAACAGGTCTGCGACTTTGATTGCAGCGCTGTGGCCGCTGGAAAGGGCGCCGTTGACCGACGGCACGTGCGTGTAATCGCCCGCCAGAACGAGGTTGTCGATCCGCCCGGCAAGCTGCTCGGGGACGTTTGCCATAGCGGCGAGCATACCGGGCGTCCCCATGCACAGCGCCTCTTCCCAGCGGTACACGCGGTAGAACAGGCCCTCGTCGTCGGCCGGAAGAGCGGAGCCTGGAGGCGCCTTCCGGCGAGCAGCACCCAGCATCTCGCGCTTTATCTCATCATCGTCGAGCGGGATGAGCTCCCTGGCGCGGTCGCGCCCGATGAGCAGGTCGAGGATGCTCTTGCCCGGAGGCGCGCAGGCAGGGAGAAAGGCGCACCGGTCCAGCAGGAGCGGGGTGTCGTCGTCCTCCGGATAGAGCGCGCCATGCCAGCCGGGAGGGAGCGGAGAGCGGTCGAGGCCTATCACCACCCGGCAACCGGTTGAGTAGCTGACCGTGCTGAGCGCGCGGCGAGCCTCCGCCGGCAGTTCTGGGATGAGCTCCGGGACCTTCGTTCCGGGAACGGCGCATATGACCGCGTCGGCCTCGATAGTCTCACCGTCCACGACGACGCCGGTAGCTGTCCCATCTGCGACGATGATCCTCCTGACGGGAGTCGATACGCGGATCGCGTCTGAGCAGGCGGTGGCAAGCGCTTCGCTCAGGGAGCCGACGCCTCGCTCGGGCATGTAGACCTTGCCGGAGTGCAGCATCGTCTCTCCGATGTACGCCCGCATCAGCGCCTGCCCTGCGGGCATCGGATCGCCCAGTATCATGTCGAGAGGCCCCCTCAGCGTCACCTGCAGGTTCTCTGGCACGCGGAGCCGCTTCAGGTAATCGCCGAATGACTCGTCGTCGTCGATCTCGGCGAGGGGGCTGTCGCCGGCGAAACTCATGTATGCCGACTGGCGACGGATCTGGCGCATCACCCTGGAGCCGGACCGCATGCCCGAGGGAGAAAGGAAGCCCATGATGAAGGCCGCACGCAGGTGCCGTATGAAATTCCAGGGCGATTGGTCTGGCGTCGTGGTGACCCACCGCCCATTGCGGTGGTGGCCGAACTTCATCTTCGACGGCACCAGTGGCAGACCCAACTCCCCGCAGATGCGGAATGCGGTGTCGTAGGTGGAGGTGAACACGAACGCGCCCATGTCCAGGGAGAACCCGTCCACCCTCTCGCCGATGCCGCGCCCTCCCGCACGATCTTGAGCCTCGAGTAGCAGGGGGGTGATGCCCTGTTTCATCAGCGTGTAGGCGGCGCCGAGCCCGGCGAAGCCCCCACCAACTATGACGACCCGCCCGGTGCTCATGTCTGCGGGCTCCCCACTCTCTATCCATTGCGCAGGCGTCCTGCGCGGGGATGCACGCGCGTGGTGGGCCTACGTGGACGGTAGATGGCACTATCTTCGAGATGTGGCTCGGCCCGCCCATGAAGCGACCGACCCCCTCTGTAAGCAACCTGGTTCAGTAGGGCAGTGAACTGCGATCTCTTCGCCGGGAGGCCAGGCTGTAGGCCCGCCGCGCAATACCCCACCATGATGACAGAGCGGTATGGGCGGCAACAAGCGTCTCCCATTGCCTCTATTTGCCCCACCGCACTCGAACCTTCTTCACATGGACAGCAAGACGGACTGCATGTCCCATCTCCCACATCAGACGTGGCCTCGGGCGCCGGGTAACCCGGTCAGGCGCACCACTCAATGCGAGGCAAGGCGTCCGGGTGGTCCGGAAGCCGGATGACGATGTCCAAGACACTCTCGCCGTCTACCTTGAAGCGGGTTGCGTCTTCCCGTACGATGGTGAACCCCCTTGGGCCGTGCCACCCTACGAAGGTGCATCCCTCTTTGGAGTCCGGACTTACGCCGGGGGCGAACACGTCCACAATGAAGGAACCGTCGGGGACTACTATGGCAAAGGAGCCGTCCTCCCCGGTCGTAGCAGTGCCGACATTGTCCACGAAAGTGTCGGCTCCGTCGGGCCAGGCCCGCAGGAATGTCCCTTCCACCGGCTGATTGTTCGGCCCTATCACCTTGCCCTGAATGGTGACGATTTCCTCGGAGGGGTACTGGACCTCCGATGGCGTGTAGGGCGACATGTCGAATCCCTGCTCATCAAAGTAGATCAGGCGATTGGGTATTGTCCTCAGGATCGAAATGATCTCGGCGGTCGTCAGCCGTTCTGATTGATACCGCACGGCGAACCACGCAAGGAAGCTCTCCGCGACATCCTCTGTGTCCGGATTGTCCCGGGCATACTCCGAGATGAAGACACCGTCGGCCTCCTGCGCCGCACGCCAGCCGGGGGAGCCTTCGTGCGTTTGGTCCAGCGTGGTATGTGTGGCTTCATGGACGAATACTTCCCCGAAATCACCCGGCTCCCGATCCGGATAGATGACGATGATCCCTAAGGTTTGGGACGCATTCCACCTTCCCTCGCCGGGGTGGATGTCCACGTGCTTGATACCGGGCATCAGGACCGCCGGTATCTGTCCCAGGGCATGGGTGTACGTCTCGACTGCCCCTTGTGCGGCCTCTCTGCTGCCGAGTTCGGGATAGACGCGGAATTCCACCACGTGTCCGGCGTACCGTACATCGAACAGGTAAGTATCGATCGTAATCGTCATTTCGGACTGTTTATCCCAGTGAGGGAGCTCGCCGCGACCCGCGTACGTGATGCTCTCCAACGTGGTGGGATCGGAGGGTTCGATGACCTGCGGTGAGATAAGCGTTGTCCCTACGAACGGAGGCGTGCCCGTGTGTTCGAGTTTGAAGTCCAGCGTGCGGTCTTCCTCCATGGCGATCTCGACGGTCTCGGGTTCGTGGGTGGGCTCGGCGATGACACTAACCGTGACCGTCCCCCAGACGTTCGGGAAGCGGTAGCTTCCGTCGGGACCGATGACCATGGATTTCAGTTTGCCGTTCTCGAGCCGCACGACGGCGCCCGCCAGTACTGGCCCGTTCTCCCGGCTGTCACGTACCGTCCCAGATAGAGTGAACGTGGGTGGAACCGCTACCAGTGCGGACCCGGACGCAGCGCCCGCACTGGCCGTGATCGTCGCCTCCCCTTCCGCAATCCCAGACACCAGACCAAGCGCATCTACCTCTGCCACGAGGGCGTCGGCGGACTCCCACGAGAATTCAGCCCCAGCCACCGGATGCCCGTTCGCGTCGAGCGCCTCCGCCGCCAGCTGAACGGTCTCGCCCCATGCGATCAGCTCGGTCACGGACGGCGTCACCTCCACTGAGGCTACCTCCTGCGTCACCGTCACAACCGCGGACCCTGATGCCGACCCAGCCGACGCCGTGATCGTCGCCGTCCCGTTGCCCGCTCCTGTCACGACACCGGCCGCATCCACCGTCGCCACCGAGCTGGCGCTGGTCGTCCAGGTCACGGTGACTCCAGTCATTACCGTGGAGTCCTGGTCACGCACCTCCGTCCTCAGTTGTGCCGTTGCGCCAAGTGCAGTCAGATCCACCGTAGCGGGGCTGACCGTGACCGACGCAGAGCGGGCGGGCTCAGATGTCGCTGTAGCAGTCGGCTCCGGGATTGGAGTGGCGGTCGCAGCCGTCGTTGGTTCCGGCGCGGAGTGGGTGGGCTCAGGTGTCGCTCCAGCAGTTGGCTCCGGGCTTGGAGTGGCGGTCGCAGCCGTCGTTGGTTCCAGCGTGGGAGGGGGGCTGTCGCTGCAGGCGCTCAAGGCCAAGGCGATGAGCAGCGTCGCCATAATCGCGAGCCAGCGGGTGGGAAGCCGGTGTGTCTCGATTCGCACTATGTCCTCAAGCCTTGCAAATGAACAGCTTGTTGGAGCAATTCTCGTGGCTGGTTCTTCAAAATCCAAGTTAAGCGCAAGTGCCGGGCAGGCACAATGAGGGGCCATATCTTGGGACCTCTGCCGACGACGTTCCGTTTCCCGGAGAGCGTCGTCGAGGAGGAGTCGCTTACGGGTTTCCCGCGTTCTGATGCGGCTCCAGGTCGCAGGTCCTCGCCAGATCAGATTGTTGGACGGCTTCGTCTAGGGGAACGTGTTGCGGTTGGCGTTCCCGCGGCCCGGTCCGGCCAGTTGCTGAAGTCTCTGGCGACGTCCGCGTACCTGTTTCGGCCTCTCACCTGCACATCGTATTGCCGGCCATTGACCAAGCCATCGATGGTGGTTCCGCCCTTCTGTTGGATCCTGTTCCGCATTTGCCCATGAAACGCTAGAGGCTCGGCATCGATTCGATAAGTACCAACCATCACTCTTGGGGAGGTGACTTGGCGCGCAAATTGTTGGCTCTAATGGAGAGTGCTTCTGCAATTCTGTGCCCTTGCTGACCGCTTGGACGGAGGCGAACGCAGTGATAGAGGCAGGAGGCATCCTGCCGTGCCGCGCAACGGCTCCGCATTGAGGACGGGTGGAAGGAACGAATGGTGGGCGGTAGAGGACTCGAACCTCTGGCCTCCGCGATGTCAACGCGACGCTCTAACCAACTGAGCTAACCGCCCCGTCCACCGTACGCTCACGAGTATAGCATCCCCCTGCCGTCGCACAGAGGACAGCAGGGACTGTGACCAGGCGAGCGCGCCGCGGCAGTCGAAGCGCGGTCCTGTGCTCCTTAATCCGCTACACGCCCTCGACCACGAACACGTTTGCGTGCGCGAAGCTGCCGCGGAGCCTGCGGAGTTCCTGGAAATTCGCGTCGTTGAACAGGTCCCTGATCTGATCGATGTTGTCAAACTCGGCGACCGCCATCCGGGAGGGAGTGAAACTGCCTCCCTTTGCCTCGATGGCCCCGGTGCGGATGATGTATCTGCCTCCATAGCTCCCAACTGCCTCCACCAGGCGGTCCGCCAGGCCTGCGAGCCCTTCCAGATCCCAGACCTGCGTATCTATCGTCACGACGTATGCAGCCATCGGCATCTCCCTCCATCCATGTCATCGCAATATACAACATGTGCTACCATCATCCCCGCTGTATCAGGCAATACTACGGAGGAGGTGGATGATGGTGGAAACAGCACTGCCCGCATGCCAGGCATGCAACGAAGGTGACCTCGTCCCGCTGTCGGACTTCGGGAGCCAGGGCGCGCCCATCCATTACAAGGCATGGGTCTGCACCAACCCGGACTGCGGGTTCAACCTCAAAATCCGCAACGGCGACGTCTACATCAACGAGCCCATCAACAACGGCGCCATGCAGGCGGGCAGGTCCCGCTAGCGCCCGCTGTCCGCTCCTGTTGTCATGCCGAGCGAAGCCCTTGCTGTGATGAGCGGGTCCCTTGTTCCTCATGCTGAGCGGAGTTCTTGTTGTCATGAGCAGGTCTCTTGTTTGTCATGCTGAGCGGAGCCGAAGCATCTCTCGGGGAACGTCCGCTTACGGCAGCTCTCCTCCCCGGGAGACAGCAATCCAGGCGCGTACCCCGTAGATGATGAGCCCACCCGAAGCCTCGGCTGTTCCTGCGCGCCCCAGGCGCGCGTCCGTAGTCGGCGTCGCGCTGCTGGCCGCCGGTGCGCTCCTGCTCGCCGCCGCCGCCGCCTACTACGCCTACGGCTACTTCGCCGGGCGCGACCTGGACCGCCTCACGGTCGTCGTCCCCGACCCCGTCGCCGAAACGCTGGGGGCTGCGCCTGCCTCACAGGAACTCTATCCGGGCTCGCGCGTGCCAGCCCGGCAGTGGGCCGACCCGCGCGGCGCCATCACGCTCGGTGTTCCTGATCTGGAAGGCTTTATCCCCCTCGGCAACGAGGGGCGACCGCACATCGCGGGCGTCGTTGGCAGGGCGAAACGCATCGCCATCCCGCAGCTCAACGTCAGTGCCGAGGTCGAGGAGCTCAGCATCATCAACCTCGCATCGAGCGCCGCCTACGAGACACCCGCATTCACCGTGGGCCACATCCCCACGACGCCGAACCCCGGTTCGGCGGGGAACGGCTGGTACTTCGGCCACCTGGAGAACCCGCTCCAGGGCGAGGGGAACGTCTTCCTCCGGCTCCCTGAGATCGCAGACCTGCTGCGCGACGGCGAAGACGTTCACGTCATCCTTACCGCAGACGGACGCGATTACCTCTATCTCGTGAACGGCACGAGCACCGTGCACGCGGACGACCTCACCCTTTACCTGTCGGAAGACGCGCGCATCTCGCTCGTCACCTGCTTCCCGCGCCTCAAGTACGACCATCGGCTCATCGTCACCGCGCAGCTCATCGCCTTCAGGGATGCCCCCGCGCCGGAAAGCGCCTGAAACCGCCTCATCTGAAAGCGCGTAAAATAGAAACGATGGCTACAGCACAGGGATCCGGCCTCCTCGTGCGAACAGCAGCTGCCGGGCTGCTCCTGCTCGCGGTCGCCGCTTGCGCCAGCAACGAGGTACCCGTCGTAACCGAGCCGCTGGCCAACACCCCAACCCCTGTCCCGACGAGCACCCCCCCGCCGGTCCCCACCGACACTCCCGTTCCGGCCCCTACGAACACGCCGACTCCGGAGCCCCAGCCTACGGATACGCCGGTCCCTGACCCCTTGGGGAGCGAGGGGACCGTCGAGGGTGTGCTCGCCCAGCCGACCCCCACGCCGGAGCCGCCGCCCACTGCTACACCGACGACCAGGATGCTGCCAGAAAACACCCCAACCCCGACTCTCCCGCCTCCCCCCACCAACACGCCGGTCCCGGCGCCCACCGACACTCCGACGCCCGAACCGGCGCCAGCAAACGGCTGGCGTACCGACATCGCCACCGGCTCCGGCATCGGCGACCGTGCAGTCGACGCCTCGCTGACCCTCGCCGACGGCTCCACCGGCACCATCGAGTCCACAGCCGGAGGACGCGCCGTCCTGCTCTACTTCTTCGCCACGTGGTGACCGTCCTGTAACGCCGAGTTACGGACGTTAACCAGCCTCTACAACGACTACAGCAGCGATGTCGAAGTCGTATCTGTCGCCTTCAGCCAGAACGCCGACCAGCTCGGCGCGCACGCCGCGCAACGGGGCTACGCGGGAGTGTTTGCGGAGGGCCCTGCATCCCTCGTCCGCGACTACAACGTCCGCCAGCAATCGTCGTGGGTCGGCATCGGACGCGACGGCGCCATCCTCAACAGGCGCGGCTACGGCGCGGATGGCGCGTCCTTCTGGCGCGGCGTCCTGGACACGCTGCAGTCCTCGTCCTAGCACTTCCGCCATTCCCAAGGAGAGGGTTAGGGTGAGGGTACTGAGGGCGCTGGTAGGGGTCGACATACGATTCGTGGTGAACCCGTCGGACCACAAGCCTCGCCACCCCTCCCTGTCAATCCCTGTGAATGCGCTCCGCCCGCATTGACACCCCCTCCGCACACCGCCTAGCCTTAACGAGAGTGAGCGGCATGACCATGCGCAGCGCATCCATATCACGCCTCGCAAAGGCGGGGGCAGCCCTGCTCCTGCTGCTGGCGACGCTCGCCGCCTGCGGCTCCGACCCCACCGCAACGCCGGTGCCGCAGCCAACCCCGACCCCTGAACCGGGACCGACCGCCACCCCGGTGCCCGCCGGTTCGGACGGCATGGCAGCCGGGACATGGCGCACCGACGTCGCCGTTGGCTCCGACCACGGCGACCGCGCAGCCAACGCATCGATAACCCTCCCGGACGGCTCCACCGGCACCCTCGAATCGGCCGCCGGAGGGCGGGCCGTCCTCCTCTACTTCTTCGCCACGTGGTGACCGACGTGCCGCGGCGAGTCTCGCACGCTGGACACCCTCTACGACGGCTACAAGGACGATGTCGAAATCATTCACGTCGCCTTCAACGAGGACGCTGCGAAACTGGACTCGTACGCCAGAGACCAGGGCTACGACTGGATCTTCGCCGAGGCCGAGCAGGGCACGCAGCAGGCCTTCAACATCCGCTCGCAGGCGACGTACGTCGGCATCGGGCGCGACGGCACCATCGTCGCCAGCAGCGCCGGCGGCTCCGGAAAGGACTGGCCCAGCATCCTGGACCAGTTGACCTCTTCGTAGCCGATCCTGTCGTTCCTGCGCAGGCAGGAACCTCGCCCCTCAAGGCCCTGCGTCGTTCCTGCGTAGGCAGGACGCGCTTTAGCGCGCCCTCCCCCCCGGTTGTCATATTAAGCGGAGCCCGCGCTTCAGCGCGCAACGCTGGACCCAGTCGTGCCCACCAGGGCACACGGCAGAGTGATGTGGGGGTTGCATGACTCCCCTCTCCCAGAGGGAGAGGGGCCGGGGGTGAGGGCCACCGTGATGGGGTCGCTGCAAGGGCGACACGCGCCCCTTTCGCAGTCGCCCTGCCGTTCGCTACGCTGGATGCATGACTAAGCAACCCCACCCCACCCATAAACAACATCTATGGCTCGCCGGTCCAGCCATCAACGAGGCCTATGGCTCCGGCCTTAACTATTGAAATCGTTGGCATCCTTGCATCCTTGGTCGGCGGAAGCAGGCCACGGCCTTGGAAACACCCCCGACCAAGGATGCCAAGAGTGCCAAACGCGGTCCCCGTTGCACTCGTAAGACGCGCACCAAGAGTGCCTGAATTCTTCAGGGTTGGCGCCCTTGGTGCGCCCTTCTCCTATCCAGCGACAGCCGGTCTGCCCCCTCTCTTCTCGGGTAAGGGCTGGGGGCACGGCGAAAGGTTGGCGAGCGCAGCGCATCTGCGATAGCATCCGCTGCAGCAGGACGCGGCCGGCGCGGGCCGCGGGGAGGCTCTATGACCACAACTCCAGTCAGGCAGACGGTCACGGTTACCGTCAATGGCCAGGAATACACCCGCGAGGTGCCTACCTACCGCACCCTCGTCGACTTCATCCGCTACGACCTCGGTCTCACCGGCACGAAGGAAGCGTGCAGCGTCGGCGTTTGCGGCGCGTGCACCATCGAACTGAACGGCAGGATCGCCGCATCGTGCATCACGCTCGCCGTGCGGGCCGACGGCGCGGAGATCACGACCATTGAGGGCGTCGCCGACGGCGACACGCTCCATCCCGTGCAGGAGGCATTCATCAACCACGGCGGCTTCCAGTGCGGCGCGTGCACCCCCGGACAGATCATGGCCGCCAAAGCGCTCCTGGAGCACAACCCCAGCCCCTCCGAGGCAGAGATCAAGGAGTGGATGATGGGCAACCTCTGCCGCTGCACCGGCTATTACCAGATCATCGAGTCCATCCAGGCCGCTGCGGAGGCGAAGTAGCCATGCACGACTTCACCTTCCACGCACCCGATTCCCTCTCCGGCGCACTCGACCTGCTCGCCGAGCACAACGGCGACGCCAAGCTGCTGGCCGGGGGCACCTCGCTCACGACACTCCTGAAGCAGTCCCTCATCGCACCTGACCACATCGTCAGCCTGCACCGCGTGCCCGGCCTCGACTCCATCGAGGCGTCGGACGGCGTGCTCCGCATCGGCGGGCTCGTCACCCAACGAGACGCCGAGACGTCTCCTGTCGTGAAGGAGCACGCCCCGCTGCTCGCGGAAGCGTACCGACGAGTCGCCACCGTCCGCATCCGGAACGTCGCCACGGTCGGCGGCGGGATCGCCCAGGCCGACCCCGCGATGGACCCCCCGCCGTCGCTGCTTATCCTCGGCGCGAGTGTCGTTGCCACGTCGACGCGCGGCGAGCGCGTCATCCCCATCGACGACGTCTACACGGACTACTACGAGACGACGCTGGAGCCCGACGAGATCGTCACGGAGGTACGCGTCCCCACGCAGCCTTCCGGAGCGGCGTGGACGTACATCAAGTACCTTCCTCGCACCGAGGACGACTACGCCACCGTCTCCGTCGCCGCGCTCGGCAGCGTCGAGGGCGGCAGCATCGCCGACGTGCGCGTCGCGCTGGGGGCCGTGGCGCCCACAGCGGTGCGCGCCTCCGTCGTCGAGGAGGCGCTGACCGGCCAGGCCCCGACGCTCGACGCGCTGCGCGACGCGTCGCAGGCGGTCGCCGACATCGTCGACCCCACCGACGACCCCCGAGGCTCGGCCTGGTACAAACGGGACATGTCCGTGGTCTTCACCCGCCGCGCTCTGGAGCAGGTCCTCGGCGTCTCCTGATTCTCCCTCCCCACGAGGAGGCCCTCGCCAGGAGCGCGGAGAGGCTACTTGGGGGTGGGGGTCTTCATTCCCTCTCCTGGGGGAGTGGGCCAGGGTGAGGGCCCTGCGTGCGTGGAGCGGGGTAGTGGTACGCCGCCCCTGTCTACCACCAGTGCACCTCGTCGAGCGCCTCCGCGTCAGCGCCGGCAGCATCCCATGGACGTGAGGGCAGGTACTTCCACGCGCCGTCCGAGAACATCATGACGATGTTCCCGCGCTCCATGCCCTCGGCAACGCGCAAGGCCGTGTGCAGCGCTGCGCCGGAGGACACACCCGCGAAGACGCCCTCCGCCCGCATGACGTCCCGCGCCGCCGCTATCGCGCTCGCGCTGTCGACGAGGAAGCGCCGGTCCAGCATCCCCAGGTCGAGCAGCGGCGGGATGTAGCCCTCCGACAGGCTGCGCAGCCCCTGCAACCGCTCCCCGAGCCTCGGCTCGACGCCAACCACCTGCACGTCCGGCCAGCGCTCCCGCAAGCGCCGCCCGACGCCGGTGATCGTGCCTCCCGTGCCGATGCCGGCGACGAACACGTCCACGTCGGTCTCTCCCATCGCCTGAACGATCTCCTCACCCGTCGTGGCGTAGTGGCACTGGACGTTGGCCGGGTCGCTGAACTGGCCGACCGCATAGTAGCCGGGCTGCTCCGCCATCTCCTGCACGCGCCGGATCGCTCCGCGCATCCCTGCCTCCGGCTCGCACCACTCGATCTCAGCCCCGTAGAGGTCCAGGATGTCCGCGATGCTGGGCACGATGCCCTTCGGCAGGACGACGCGCACGCGGTAGCCCCTGCGGGGCGCCAGCGCCGCCAGCGCGATGGCCGTGTTCCCGGTGCTCGCCTCCACGAGCGTTGCGCCGGGGCGGAGCGCTCCGCTCTCCTCCGCCGCATCCAGCATCGCCACCGCTATGCGGTCCTTCACGCTGCCGCTCGGGTTCTGCCCCTCGAGCTTGGCGAACAGCCGCAGGCCGGAGCGCGGGCTGAGGTCCCGCAGCTCGATGAGCGGAGTTCTCCCCACGAGTGCGGCCAGCGTTCCCTGCCTGTCATGCGTCATGCGGCGATTCTATCGCGGTGCGCCCGCAGGAACGATGCGCGCTATCCCGCAGCCCCGGTTCGTTGACTCGCCTCCTGTGCCTGCTAGAATTTCACAAGCCGTTCCTCCATCGGCTGGAGTTCGCTACGATCACCCTCAGCCCAGTCCCCCGGGAACTCATCGAGGCTCTGCGATGAGACGCAACAACTGGCGTCTCCGTCCGGGTGACCGTGTCGTCAGGCGCCCCCGCCAGAGCGAGACTGCGCCTGTGCGCATCCGTACGCACGACAGGCGGCGGCGCTTCGCCCTGCCTTCATCGTCCTCTGCTCTGCTCACCCTCGCGGGAGGGTTCGCAACGCTGATCTCCGCGGGTACTGCCGTGCTCATGCTGCCGTTCGCGGCCGCCGGGCCGGAGAGCGCCGGCTTTGTCACCGCGCTCTTCACTGCAACCTCCGCCGTCTGCGTCACCGGCCTGGTTGTCGTCTCGAGCGGGGCGTACTGGAGCGTGCTCGGGCAGGGCGTCATCGCTGCACTCATGCTCATGGGTGGTCTGGGCATCATGAGCGCAGGCATCGTGGTGCTGGCGCTGCTGGGTCGACGCGTCACGCTCAACCAGCGGCTCCTCGTGCGAGAGACGCTGGGCGGCGAGGCGCTGGGCAGCGCGGTCCGCATCGTGCGTTACATCATCTACTTCGCGCTCGGGGCGCAGGCCGTGACGTTCCTGCTCCTCTTCGTGCGTCTCGTCTTCAAGTATCCCGCCGCTGAGGCGTTCTGGCAGAGCCTCTTCCACAGCGTCTCCGCTTTCAACAACGCGGGGTTCACCATCTTCCCCGACTCGAACAGCCTCTCTGCATTCCAGTCCGACCCTGCCGTGCTCTGGACCATCGGTCTGAGCATCCTGCTCGGTGCGATGAGCTACCCCGTCATGAACGAGTTGGCGCGGCGCAAGGGTTTCAAACGCTGGACGCTGGACACTCGGCTGGTTGTGCTCGGAACGCTGGGGCTCTGGGCCACCGGCGCGGTAACGATGCTGCTCTTCGAGGTCGTGAATCCTGCGACGCTCGGCGGGATGAGCCTGCCAGACAGGGTCAGCAACGGCGCGTTTCAGGCGCTGACGTCGCGCACGTCGGGGTTCAGTTCCATGGACTTCAGCCAGGCGGAGGCCGGTACGAGCTTCCTGTTCATGATCATGATGTTCGTGGGCGGAGCGTCCGGCTCCGTGGCGGGTGGCATCAAGGTGAACACCGCGATGGTGATTATCGTGGCGACCATCGCCGCCGTTCGCGGACGTACTCACGTGGAGTTCGAACGGCGCGAGATCGCGTACACCCAGGTAGGCCGTGCGCTTTCCGTGCTGGTGCTGGCGGTCATCGGCGTCTCGCTGTTCATCATCGCGCTCATGGTCTCCGAACGCTCGAACCTCGAGGCGGGCGCCTTCGCCTTCGGCGACGTCATGTTCGAGGCGATGTCCGCCTTCGGCACCGTCGGTCTGTCCCACGGGATAACGCCTGACCTCTCCGCTCCCGGGAAGCTCATCGTCACCCTGGGGATGTATGTTGGGCGGCTCGGTCCGCTCACGATCGCGCTCGGGTTGGCGCTCCGCGAACGCCGAGCCCTGTACCGGTACGCCGAGGAACGCGTTAGAATCGGTTGAGGGAACCGCAATGGCTCACCAGGTAGCCGTCATCGGCATGGGCAGGTTCGGTATGAGCCTGGCGCGCGAACTGTACCGCGTCGGCCACGACGTGCTGGCCGTCGACAGGGACGAGTCCCTCACCCAGGTGATGATGGGGCAGGTCACTTATTCTGTAACGGGTGACTCCACTTCCATGGAATTCCTGGAAGAAGTAGGCATCCGCAACTTCGACACCGCCGCCGTCGCCATCGGGACCGATATCCAGTCCAGCGTGCTTACGACCGTGCTCCTGAAACAGACCTTTGCGGTGCCACTGGTGATGGCGCGCGCCATCAGCGACATTCACGGCAAGACACTCTCCGCAGTGGGAGCTGACCGCGTCGTCTACCCTGAGCAGGAAACCGGGCTGCGCGCGGCGCACAGCCTCTTCCAGCGCGACGTGCTGGAGTACATGGAACTCGCCGGGGGATTCGGGTTCAGCAAGGTAAGCGTCCCCGCGGACATGATTGGACTGTCGTTGGAGCAGGCAGGACTGAGCACGGCCCGGGACAGATATGGCGCGGCGGTCGTTGCCATTCGCCGGGGCCGCGAGCCCATCCTCTCTCCATCCAAGGACGAAGTGCTGCAGGAAGACGACCTCCTCGTCCTCGCGGGCAGGGAGGACACGCTCGAACGCTTCGGGCTGCAATAGGCATGGCAGACATCAAGCGCGCTCTCGCACTGGTCACCGGCACTCCTATGGACAAGGCGGTCGTCTCCATCGCGTGCGACCTCGTTCGTCCCCATAGGGGGCAGGTCTGGGCGCTCTACGTTATAGAGGTCGGGCGGAAGCTGCCCCTGGACGCGGAGCTACCGAACGAGACCGCACGCGGCGAGCACCTGCTCCAGCGCATGGAGGCGTTCGGGCGATCGCTCAAGTGCAAGGTGGAGGGCGACATCCTGCAGGCCAGGGACACGGGCCCTGCCATCGTACGTGAAGCAGCCGACCGCCAGACCGACGTCATCGTCGCCGGCATGCCCTACACCGAGCGGTACGGCAGTCCGTCGATCGGGGAGATGGTGCCGTACGTTCTGCGTTACAGCCACTGCCGCGTCATCGTCTACCGCGACCAGCAACCCGATCCGATACCGGACGGTTCCTCATGACACGCCACGTGATGATCGTCGGCTGCGGCAGGCTCGGGGCGACCGCCGCGACCGCGCTGCTCGACCGCGGAGACCGCGTCACCATACTCGACACGGACGCGGAGAATTTCCGGCGCTTGCGCCCGCGGAACCGGCTCAGCATGTACGTCGGCGACGGCACGTCTCATGAGGTGCTGCGCCGCACCGGCATCGAGTCCGTCGGCGCGTTCATCGCCGCCACGGGACGGGACACCACCAACGCGCTCGCCGCGCAATCGGCCCGCACGACATTCGGCATCCAGCACGTGGTCTGCCGGATCAACGACCCCGCCAGGAGCGTGATGTACGAGCAATTGGGCCTCACTACTTTGAACCCGAACCAGTTCCTCGTGGCACTCGTCCTCCACGCGATGGAGGAGTAGCCGATGTACGTCATCGTCGTCGGAGCAGGCAAGATCGGGTTCTACCTCACTCGTGAGCTTCTCTCCGCGAGCCACGAGGTGACGCTCATCGAACGCGACGCCCGCGTCAGCGCCACGGCGGCAGAGGAGTTCGGCTCCATCCTCATCACGAGCGACGGAACCGAACCCACCGTGCTCGGCGAGGCCGGGGCAGAACGCTGCGACATCCTCATCTCCACTACCGGTCAGGACGCGACGAACCTCACCGCGTGCCAGGTAGCCAAGTACTCGTTCAACGTCCAGAAGACGATGGCGGTGGTCACCGACCCGGACCACGTGCCGCTCTTCCGGGCGCTGGGTGTCGACGTCACGATAAGCACCACCGAACTCATCCTCTCGCACGTCGAGGAGGAACTCACCGGCGGTCCGTTCGTCCACGTGCTTCCGCTCCGGGGCGCGACGAGCGGCATCGTCTCCATGCGTGTGCCGAGCGGGTCCCCCGTAGTAGGTCAGCCCGTGTCCCGCATCAAGCTTCCTCAAGGCACCCTGCTGACCGCCGTGATCCACAAAGACGGCGAGCTCAAGCCTGCCGTCAACGACCCTGAGTTGTCCGCCGACGATGCCATCGTCGCCATCACTCCGCCGGAGAAGGAAGACGAGTTGTGGCACGCGCTCACCGGAGAGGCCCGCCGATGAGGATCGCCTACCTGGGGCCGCAGGGCACCTTCTCCGAACAAGCCGCGCTCGATTACGCACACAGCGCGGAGCTCGTTGCCTACCGCTCGATCACCGCGTCTGCCATGTCCGTCCTCCTGGGTGAAGCAGACGAAGCGGTCTGCCCTATCGAGAACAGCTACCAGGGGGCAGTCACGGACACGCTCGACGTGCTGTTGCACGAGGAAGGGTTGCACATCCGCCAGGAACTGACCCTGGACATCGTGCACAACCTGATGGTGAAGCCCGGCATGGTGCTGGCTGCGGTGAAGCGCGTCTATTCGCATCCGCAGGCCCTGGGCCAGTGCCAGAGGTACCTGGAGCAGCACCTGCCGAACGCCGAACTCGCTGCCTCCCTCAGCACTGCGGAAGCTGTTGAACAGGCGATGGCCTCGGATGTGCCTGCCGCCGCCATCGCCCCAAGCCGGTCCGCCGAACTCTACGGCGCACAGATCCTCGCCCCTGGTATCCAGGACGATGACAACAACGTCACTCGGTTCGTGGTGCTCGGCAAGCGCGACCACCCCCGTACCGGCAACGACCTCACCTCCGTGGCGATGGCCTTCTCACAGGACCGACCGGGGCAACTGTTCGGCGTGCTCAAGGAGTTCGCGGAGCGCAACATCAACCTCACCAAGATCGAGTCGCGCCCGACGCGGCTCGGCCTCGGCAAGTACTACTTCCTCCTGGACATAGAGGGGCACCGGAACGATGCCGTGCTGGAAGAAGTGCTCGTCAACATCGGCAAGAAGGCGTCGCTGCTCAAGGTGTTCGGCTCCTACCCCCGCATGACGATCGCGCCGTATCTCTCAGCCCTCGTGCGCGAGACCGCCGCTCTGCGCGGCTACCGCTCACAGGAGCAGGTACTGCGAGCGGGCGTTGAAGTAGACGTGCTCCTGCACGCAGGAGGCTCGGAGACAGGAGTCGAGATCCTGGCAACATCGTCCATAGAGGACGTCCGGGCAACAGCGGAATCGTTCCGGGAGGCGGGGCTGGCGCAAGCGATCTTCGTCTTCGCCGACCCGACCGTCGCAGAGCGCGCCCGTGCCGCGGCTGCCGGCTGGCCGAACGACCTGGCCGCCATGGCCGCCTTCACGACCACCGACGGCATCGGGGAGTTGCTCTAGAGCGGCAGCCCTACCTGGACTTGCCTCGCAGGCCTGATACGAAGCTGATTATCATGCCGAGCCCGTTCGCGAACGATGCCGTGCTGCCCTCGCCGGCGGGAGAGGTGATGTAGTTCAGCGCCGCGCCGGACGCCCTGTTGACGTTCTCCAACGTGCCGTTGGCCGTCTCAACCGTACTGGTTACAGCGTTCAACAAGCGCCGCGTCGCCTTCACCAGCATGCACGCAAGCACCATCAGGGCGACCATGACGAGGATCCCCATCACCAGGTAGGTGCTGATGAGGATATCCCGCACCTGCGTTATCAGCTCTTCATCCACGATCCTGCTTCTCCCTTCCACCGACGGCTGCCCGGCAGCGCCACGCCTGCGTCGCGCGAAAGCATTCTACCGCACGTCGGGGGCCATCCACGAAAGCTTCATGTGCCAGCGTCCAGCACACGATAGACCGTGACTTCCCGGTTGGCAAAGAAGACCTCCAGCGATGAACCCACCATCGCATCGAACTTCTCGAGACCGGCCCCGGGGAAGTACACGCGTTCCGTGGGCCCCACGTAAACGTACTCCACCCCGTAACTCGAGGCGATGGCGAGGAACAGGTCTTCGCTCGCGGTCTCGTACATCAAGCGGACATCATTGAGACGTGCGTTCACCGACGCAGGTTCCGCTCCGCCCGCGCCCCGCTGCTGCATCTGGTGCCACGGCCAGCCAACCACTACGGGGAGCCCAGCGTACTTGGCCACTCTCGGAGGCCAGCGGTAGGAATGGTTGGCAACACCCTCCAGGAACACAGGAGAACCCTCAACATTCGCACGGATGAAGTCGATGGCCTCCGCATCGTAGGCCAGGGCATACCTTGCTTCCGGCAGTCCGTTGTGCGGTTCGGCGGGATCGCCGTACACCGTGGTTGCCTGGTACGCACGACCGTCAAGCGTCACGCCGACGGAGGCATCGAAGCGGTCCGCCAGACGCGCGCGCGTGCCGAGCACGGGAAAGACGGCGCTGCCCAACACGAGGACAACCAGCGCGCCTACCCAGACCCTGCTCCCTATCGTACGCAGGCTAACCCCTCCTGCTGCCCACATGCGCCACAGCCCCACGCCTCCCACGATGCCGAACAGCACCCACGCGTTCAGGTACAGCTTGAAGACGGTGTTCATCCGGTCTATGTCGTTCTCCACGGTCACAAGATCGACGCCGACGCCGATCCCCAGCGCGAGGATGAGCATGGCCAGCAGCAGCAGGTGCACCGGCGCGGCACGCTCATTCCGCCGCACGAGCCAGAACGCCACGACTCCCATCGCCGCGAGGATGAGCAGTGACAGGAGGATGGCGGTCAGCCATTGTCGCCACGCATCCACAAGGACGAGCATCGCGCCCGCTATCACCAGCGACACCGCAGCCCACCGCGGGTCCACGCGCCGCAGCAGTGTCCGGGCGACCTCTCTTGCCCGGCCTTCATGGTTCAGCTCCGCAAGGCGTTGCCTCGCCTCGAACACGAGCCACGACACCACCGCGAACAACAGCAGCGCGTGAATGGCGAGGTAGTGCCAGAGCACCGTGCGCCACTGGCTCATCTTCACGCCCGTCGAGGGCACTTCGTAGTGCTGGTGGAACGGGAACCACATCCAGTAGAGAACAACCCAGAACAGGGCGGCCAGCAGCAACCCTTTCGCGATCGTCCCCAGCTTCGGCGGGTCGCCTCGGACGAGCAGCACGATGGCGATGGCGGCGAGTCCCAGCAGCAGGTACGCAGGCGTTTCCCATGTGTTGATCGCGGCGAACGCGCCCACAACGAACGCGAGCGCTGCCAGTGCGGGCAAGAGTTTCCGTAGCGGGACCACCTTCCGGGCGCCCAGTACGAGGTTCACCGTGAGCCCCAGTGCAAGGACCTGGAACGGCAGCGATATGAGGTGTGCGTGCAGGTCGCCGAAGAGGAACGTCCAGAAGGGGAACTCGTTGATAGCTGTCTGGCCGGGCATCAACCGGCTGCTGCGCCAGAAGTCGAAGTTCCCGAAATGTTCACCCATACTGCTCCGCCATGCGCCTTGGAGCAGTTGCGCCGCGCCGTCCACGTTTGCCAGCACCACCACGAGGAGCGCGGCGCCCACACCGGCCCAGACAGGGCTCCAATGGAGCGTCACTCCGCCGCTCCGCTGCCGCAAAGCTTCAGCCAGGTTGTACCCCACGCTGAAGGCTCCGGCCAGGGTGAATGCGAAGAGCATCGGAAGCGCCAGGTTGTACGCGACCTCAGGCACTATGCCCGTCAGGCGGACCAAGGCCGCCACGATGACGAAGCCGTAGTAGTAGTAGTTGATGAACCCTCCGGCGTACCACGGATCGAACGGAGGGAAGGTCGTGGACTTCACGACGGCGATGAGGTAGGACAGCTCCATCGGCTTCTCGCCACCGCGCCACGCGTGCCAAAGGTCCGGGTTCGCGGCGCGGACCAGCACGAAAACGAGGTAAGCCGCGATGAAGAGCAACTCGACGCTTGCTACATACTTCCAGCGGCGCTTCGCCAACGTGATGAGCCAGCGATTGCGGTAGAGCACCGCCGCAGACGCCAGCGCCACGAGCGCTATGGAGAGGGCCACGCTGGCGCGGGAGAACGTCCACACGCCGACGCTCGCTCCCATCCACACCAGCCACGACACCAGCAGCAGCCCGAGCGGTCTCGCGAGCACGAGGCCCCTGTCCGGCAGCCATCGCATCAACCTCGCTGAGAGCGGAAGCGCGGCAAGGAAGATGATTTCAACAGCCACCAGCCAGACGAGCCACGGCGCCCAATCGTTCAGGCCTCCTTCATCGAAGATGTCCGTCCACGTGCCGCCCGCCTGCTGGACCGCACGTTCCTCATCGCTCAACAGCGCGCGTTCAGGTGCAGGCTCAAAGTCGCCCGCGAACATGATGCCGCTGATCTCCGCCTCGCTGAGGCGCTCCACGTTCCGCCACACCAGCGCAAGCGGGTGGTCGTAGTTGACGGCATTCTCGTCCGCGTAGCCGAGATCGAGGGCGACCGCGCCGGTGTCCACGCCCGGCACGCTCTCCGGGCGCTCGATCCCAGCCGTCGTGAATGGGTCGTGCACGAACGACACGCCTGCGAGGGTGGGATATCGCGCGAAACCACGAACGAGCTCGTAGCCAAGGTCGCCGGAGAACAGCGCCCGATAGTACGCCGCGCTGAAGGGATAGCGGTCCGGCACCCGCGCGATGCTTCCCCAGGGCCGGTTGCTGTACGACATGATGTAGTCAGCGCGCGCAACCTGAGCAGCCACCTCCGTTACCTTCTGCGGCGTGTCCCCTTCATGAACATGCAGCAGGTCCACGTTGAACCTTCCCAGGTCGGGGAAGCCTTCGTCCCAGTGGTTGTCCGTAAGGACGTACGCCCCCGGCGGAACGTTCTCGTTCACCCAGGCAGACGCCTGTACGCCGGGATGGTCATTGAAGTAGATCGTGGAGAAGGCGAGCGCGTAGAAGGCCGTGGCGACGATCACGACCGCCATCAAGGCCTGGACACCGCGCGCCCAGGCGACTCCCCGCTGCCGCGCGAAACGGTATGCCTCCACCAGCCAATGGCTCCCGAGCAACACGAGCACGGGCAGGACCGGGCCCACGTAGCGCAGGAACTTCACCTCGAACAGGGGCACGACGCTGACCAGGAGCACGACCACCCACGAGATGAGGAGCCACTCGCCGATCCGCGGGCGGCGGAGCCCGGCGACCACCGCGGCGGCGAGTCCGCCCCATGCCAGGGCTCCCAGGGGCAGTCCCAGCGCCCAGACCGCCGTCTGCCGCAGCTCGTACAACCCGTTGCGGGGGATGCCAACGTACTGGAGCGTGTAGGGCACCGTCCCGGCGGTACGAGCGACCATCACCTCCCAGCCGAGGTCTGCCACGTACTCCTTGAAGTCGAGCAGGGCATACGGTTGCAGCACGAGGAAGGTCGCCAGCGCCGCAGCGAACGCCCGCACGGCGGGGCGCACGAGGGGTTGTATGAGGATGCCGCCCCTATAGCCGGCTTGCCACCGCGGCCACAGGAGCGCAGCGTAGGTCAGAGCGACGGGAGCAAGTATCGGCAGGCTGCTGCCACGGAACGCAAACGTCATGCCGATGATCACGCCGAGGATGACGTGATCGCGGAGGCGTCCCCGTTCCAGCACGTTCAGCATCCACCAGAAAGCCACGAGGGCCAGCAATACAACGAACGACTCGGGGCGGTAGAAGTGGGTCACCTGGATGTTGAAGACCGTGAACGCTCCGAGGACAGCCGCAAGCAGGCCGGCGCCATGTCCGAACAGGCGGCGGCCCAGGAAGAACAGCAGGACTACGGAGGCTGTATCCGTGAACGCCGCCAGGGCTCGTCCTGCCGATGCCAGGTCCTGCAGCCGCACCTGGTCCATGAACGGATCGACCAGGAACCGGATGCCCACCAGCAGATAGATGACGATGGAGCCGAGCGGGAACCAGTGCGGGTTGAGCGGGCTCGTGTCCTTGTCGAGAAGGGTGAATATGCCGGGAAACCCCGGTTCGTCCTGGGGAAAGTCCCTGCTCTGACACGAGCTCCACCCCGGGGCTTCCGCCAGCACGCGGTACATGCAGTCCGCACGGAGGTAGATGGAGCGCTCGTCCGGGTGGTAGAGGTTGCCGCCGTCCCAGTCGAGGCCGTTCATCCGCAACCCAAGGGCTGCGGCGGCTATCAGCAGAAGGATGAAGACCCACAGGGGTGTGGCCCTGAGCCACCCGCGCACCAGCGCGAGCTCTTCTCTCACACTCAGGGGACGCTCCAAGGGGGCAGTCTCCGTGGCACTGTGCGCTGAAGGCAGCGCGCCGGTTGGTATGTCACTCATGGAAGCCATGCCATCGGTCTACGGCATGGGCACGGGTCTGCGCACCGCGGTGCGCAGACCCGCAACGGGGTTGCCGCGCCGTTAGACGCCCCTCTCCGCAATCATCGACGTGAGGTCGGACGTGCGGCAGGAGTAGCCCCACTCGTTATCGTACCAGCCGAGCACCTTCACCATGCTTCCCTCCATCACCATGGTGGAATCGGCGTCGAAGATACAGCTGGCCGGGTTCATCTTGATGTCGCTGCTCACGATGGGGTCTTCGGTGTACTCGAGGATGCCGTTCAGCGCGCCTTCGGCGGCCTTACGGAACGCCTCGTTCACCTCTTCCTTCGAGACGTCGCGCCCGACGTCGGCGACGAAGTCGGTGATGGAACCGGTGGGAACGGGCACGCGCAGCGCCATGCCGTGCAGCTTGCCGTTCAGCTCGGGGATCACTACGCCAACGACCTTGGCGGCGCCGGTGCTGGTGGGGATGATGTTCTGGGCGGCGGCGCGGGCTCGGCGCATGTCCGGGTGCACCTGGTCGAGGATCTGCTGGTCGTTCGTGTAGGCGTGCACCGTCGTCATCAGCCCATGCCGGATGCCGAACTCGTCGTTGAGCACCTTGATGAGCTGCGCGACGCAGTTCGTGGTGCAGGATGCGTTGGAGAGGACATGATGCGCCTCGGGGTCGTACTCGTCGGCGTTCACGCCCAGCACGAGCGTCTTGTCCTCACCGCTGGCGGGCGCCGAGATGATGACCTTCTTCGCTCCGGCTTCGATGTGGCCGGCGGCCTTCTCGCGCTGCGTGAAGATGCCGGTGGACTCGATGACGATGTCCACGCCCAGATCGCCCCACGGCAGGTCGGCGGGGTTCCGCTCCGAGAGGGACTGGATGTGGCGTCCGTCCACCTCGAGGCCCCCGTCGACGGCTTGCACCGTGCCCGGGTAACGCCCGTAGTTGGTGTCGTACTTGAAGAGGTGCGCGTTCACCTGTGGCGCCGCGAGGTCGTTCACCGCAACCACTTCCAGTTCTTCGGGGTGCCGTTCCAACGTTGCCCGGAGCACCTGCCTGCCGATGCGCCCAAAGCCGTTGATGCCAATCCTCGTGCTCATACGCCTCTACTCCTCCTGTGTGCGGGCCTCGTCCGCGAGGCCGCTTCAATGCTATAAGCCGCTCGCCTTCACAACAAGGCGCGGGTCAGGCCGGTAACTGTTCGGACTTCGCGAGGTCCGTCTCCCCCAGCAGTGTCACCGATAGCCCCCGTGCCCCGGAGTACCCTCACCCTGACCCTCTCCCCTTGTAGGGACCTTTGTGTAACCCTCACCGAACGCCCCCGCACCCCGCCGCAGTACCCTCTCCCTAACCCTCTCCCCTTGTAGGGAGAGGGGATTCGGGTCAGGCGGTCCTGCTCACGGCGCCGCTGGCCGGTTGCCACCCGTCGTTGTGGATGCTGTCGCCGATCCACTCGCGCAATTCGATGCCGATGCCGTTCGGGTCGAGGATCTCCGCACGCCATCCATTGAACGACGACCCCGGTTTCGGCTCCTGGACGAACGTCACGCCGCGCTCGCGCAATGCGGCGGCAGTCGCTTCCATGTCCTCCACGGTGAGCGCGATGGCCTTGACGCCCATACGCCCCACGTCTACGTCCTCGGACGCGCGCTCCGCGGGCGCCGCGATGAGTTCCACCATCATCCCGCCGAACGTTATGCATGCCTGCTGATGCACCGCACCATCCGGTCTGTGCGCCTCAGTGGTGCGCAGGTGCCGGAAGCCCAGTACGTCCGTGTAGAACGCAACAGACTCCTGCAGGTCCTTCGCCCAGACCTCAACGTGGTCCATGCCCTTGATGCCCATCTCATCACCTCCGCAGGCGCTCGAAGGGCGAGCCGCCCGTGTACTCCGCCGAACTTCCAAGTTCCGCCTCGATGCGGAGCAGCCGGTTGTACTTGGCGACGCGCTCGCTGCGCGCCGGAGCGCCGGTCTTGATCTGCCCCGCCGACACCGCTACCGCAAGGTCCGCGATCGTCGTGTCCTCCGTTTCGCCAGAGCGGTGGCTGATGACCGCTGTCCAGCCTGCCGAATGCGTCATGTCGATGGCGGAGCGCGTCTCGGTGAGCGAGCCTATCTGGTTGAGCTTCACCAGCACGGAGTTTCCCGCACCGTCCGCGATGCCCCGAGCGATGCGATCGGGGTTCGTCGTGAACAGGTCGTCGCCCACCAGCTGCACCCGCCCGCCCAGTCTTTCGGTGAGCAGCGTCCAGCCTTCCCAGTCGTCCTCGACGAGGCCGTCCTCGATGCTCACGATGGGATACTTCGATACCCACTCCTCGTAGTAGCCCACGAGCTCCGCGCTGGTGAGCGTCACGCCCTCGCGAGCGAGCACGTACTTTCCCCCCTCGAAGAACTCGCTCGCCGCCACGTCGAGCGCCAGTGCACAGTCCTCACCGGGCCGGTAACCCGCTTTCTCGATGGCCTCCACCAGCAGTTCAACCGCCGCCTCGTTGGTGGGCAGCGACGGTGCGACGCCACCCTCGTCGCCAACGTTCGTGGACATGCCCCGCGCGTGAACGATGCCCCGCAAGGCCTGGTAGACCTCCGCGCCGCAGCGCAGGCCCTCCGTGAAGCTGTCGAACCCCACGGGCATCACCATGAACTCCTGGAAGTCCGTCGAGTCCACCGCGTGACGTCCGCCGTTGAGGACGTTCAGCATGGGGGTGGGGAGCAGCACGCCGGAGCCCAGATAGCGGTAGAGGGGCAGGCCGGCAGACCGCGCCGCTGCGTGGGCATTCGCGAGCGAGACCGCGAGTATCGCGTTCGCGCCGAGGCCCGACTTGTCCGGCGTTCCGTCGAGGTCCAGCATCGCCCGGTCAACCGCATGCTGGTCGGCCGCATCGAGTCCGTGGAGGCAGGGTGCGATCTTCTCGTTCGCGTTCCCCACGGCGGTGCGTACGCCCTTACCCCCGTACCGGGCAGGGTCTCCGTCCCGCATCTCCAGCGCCTCGTAGGTGCCGGTGCTCGCGCCGGACGGCACCGCAGCCCAGCCGGCCGCGCCGTCATCCAGCGTTACGATCGCCTCCACGGTGGGGAGTCCCCGCGAGTCGAGCATCTCGCTCGCTCGCACACTCTCGATACGCGCCATCCTCTCTCCTCCGTTCAGTGCGCGGCCGCGCGTTCCCGTGCGTCGCGCTCACGTGCGGCGGCGATCGCCTTTTCCACCGCGTCCACCGGTGAGTCCGCGCGGGTGATCTCCAGCGGGTAGCCGTCGCCGCTTGCCAGATCCCACGTCTCGAGGCCGATGACCGGCGTGCCGGCGCCCAGGGCGTGGCCTATCTCAGAAAGGGTGCCGTATGCGCCGTCCACTGCGATGGCTGCGCGCCCCGTCTTCACGACGACGACGTTCCTTGCGTAGCCCATGCCGGTCATGACGGGATAGTCCACCCAGCGGTTGGCGCTGCGCGGGTCGTTTCCCGGCATAACGCCGATCGTCACCCCGCCCGCGGACTTGGCCCCCTTGCAAGCCGCCTCCATCACCCCGCCGAACCCCCCGCAACAGACCACGGCTCCGCGCTCCGCGAGCTCACGCCCCACGGCCTCCGCAAGCGCGTAGGCCCGGGCGGAGGGCGCGCCCCCGCCGATCACCGAGATGATGAGGGGACGTTCGGCAGCATCCAACGGGTGCGGGGTGTTCGTTTCGGGCGGATTCGTCATTGGCTGACCCGTGCGGCGCCTTCGATTCTATCAGGCAAGCGCTTCCCATGACCCGCCGATGCGGCTGCTCCCGGCCTCTCCGGAACAAGGATGTCAACGGGGGGCGCCATGAGATCCTTGTTCCCAATTCTCAGGAGTAAACGGGGATACCGTTTTGACATTCTTGTTCCGTCCGTGACAGGCATTTTCATGGCCGTGGCCTGCTTCCCGTGAACAAGGCAACAACAATCTCATGCGTTTCAAAGTTCTGCGCCGCTGCGATGGGGTCCTGGGGGCAGGGCCGGCGGGATGCGCGGTTATGGAACCAGCGTAGCGGACGCGGGAGCGGCGGCGAAAGGGGCGGGTGTCAGAGAACCGGCAGGGGGAGGGTTCGTCGTTCCCGCGCAGGCAGGAATCCAGAGTTGGTTCCCGGGAACGACGGGGCTACCGAAATGGGGCGAGGGCGCCCACGGCCGCTCCCGCGGCGTCCATGAGCGGAGCGGGGTAGATCCCAATGAACACCGTTCCGGCGAACAGGAACCAGACGGGCACCGACGCCGCAACCGTCAGGCGCAGGCGCCCCGACTCGGCTGCTTCACCCACGTACATCTCCCGCACGATGCGCAGGTAGTAGTAGAGCGAGACGAGGCTGTTCACGACCGCAATCACCATGAGCCAGAAGAGGCCGCCCTCCACGGCGGAGGTGAAGAGCAGGAACTTGGTGACGAAGCCCGCGAAGATGGGCAGCCCTGCGAGCGAGAACATCGCCGACGCCATCACCATCGCAAGAAGCGGCGACCGCGACGCCAGCCCGGCGTAGTCCGCGATGCGTTCCTTCCCCGTCTTCGCCTCCACGGCGATGACGACCGCGAACGCCGCAAGGTTCGTGAACGAGTAGCCCGCGATGTGCAGCAGCGCGGCACGAGCGCCGGACTCATTGAGCACAATGACGCCTATCAGCACGAAGCCCACCTGCGCCACACTGCTGTACGCCAGCAGCCGCTTGATGTTGTCCTGCACCAGCGCCGTGAACGTGCCTACCGTCATCGTGAGGGCGGCGAGGACCGCCAGCGCCAACTGCCACTCCTGGAGCGTCGCGTTGCCCGCTTCAGCAAGGAAGCGCAGCGTGAGCGCGAACGCCGCCGCCTTGGAGAGCACGGAGACCAGCGCCGTTACCGGGGTGGGAGCGCCCTCGTAGACGTCCGGCGCCCAGAGGTGGAAGGGCGCCATCGACAGTTTGAAGCCCAGCCCGGCGACGAACATACCGAGTCCCAGCGCCACCGTCGGTCCGAACACCGCCTCCAGGAGCCGTTCCCCGCTCCGGAACCCGGTCTCTCCCACCGCGCCGTAGATCAGCGCGATGCCGAACAGCATGACCGCGGACGAGATCGCGCCCAGCAGGATGTACTTCACCGCAGCCTCGCCGGAGCGCGCGTCGCCGCGGCTCAGCGCAACCAGCACGTAGAGGCAGAACGCCAGCAGTTCGATGGCGATGTAGGCCGTCAGCAGCTCCGCGGCCCCCGCCATGAGGCTGGCGCCCAGCACTGCGAAGACGAGGAGCGCGTAGAACTCTCCCACGTGCCGGATGCGGGTGTGCACGTACTCCATGGAGATGAGCACCACCACGGCCCCGATGCCCATCGCCAGCGCCTTGAACAGCAGCGCATAGCGGTCCACGTAGATCAGGTGGTCGTAGAGAATCCCGGGTTCGTCCATGCCCCACTGCATCCGCAGCATGACGGCGAACGTCACGGCGAGCCCCAGCACGGTGAGCGCCGCGAGCGCGCCATTCTTCATGCCGCGCGACGCCCACGGGACGGCGAAGTCGGCAGTCAGCACGAGCACGCCGAGCCCGGCGAGCATGAACTCTGGCATCAGGAGTGTGAAGTCCACCTGCATCGCTAGGAAAGACCTCCGAGTATGGCGTCAACGCCGGGCCTGATGGCGTTCAGGAGAGGCGCAGGCCATACGCCCACCAGCACGAGCGGTATCACGAGCGCACCGGATGCCAGAATCTCGCGCGGCGTGAGGTCCGGCAGGGCGTCCCACTGGGGGTCGCGCTCGCCGAAGAAGACGCGCGCGACGAGCCGGAGGATGTACACCGCCGTGATCGCGGCGCCGAGGATACCGAGCGCTCCCAGCAACGGCCCCGCGCGGAACGCGCCCATCAACACCACGTCCGAGTTGAACGCCCCGATGAATACGAGCACCTCCGCGATGAAGCCGCTCAGCCCCGGGAGCCCGAGCGACGTCAGGCCCGCTATCACGAAGAACGCCGTCGTCCAGCCCATCTTCGACGCGAGACCGTTCAGGATGAGGGTATCGCGGGTGTGCGCGCGTTCGTATATCGCGCCGACGACGGCGAAGAAGAGGGCGGTCATGATGCCGTGGGAGAACATCTGCAGTGTCGCTCCCGTGAGCCCGATGCTGTCCAGCGCGGCTATGCCCATGATGACGTAGCCCATGTGGCTCACGCTGGAGTAACCGACGACGTACTTGAGGTCCGTCTGGGACATCGCGGATATCGCGCCGTAGATAACGTTCACCGTCCCCAGGATGAACAGAACGATGGCCCATGCCTCCATGCCCTCCGGCAGCAGCGTCATGCCAACGCGGATGATGCCGAACGCGCCCAGTTTCATCAGCACGCCGGCGTGGAGCATGCTCACGGAGGTCGGCGCCGCCACGTGGCCGTCCGGCGACCACGTATGGAACGGCCAGAGGCCCGCCAGCAGGCCGAAGCCCACCATGACGAGCGGGAACAGGGCCTTCTGGGCTCCGGACGACAGTCCGCCGTCCTGCACCGCGTCGCGCAGCTCAAGGATGTTGAATGTGCCTATGTCCACCCAGACATAGATGGCGATGATGGCTATCCAGACGAGGACGCTCGCCGCGACGATCATGAGCACGAGTTTCAGCGCGCCGTACTCCTTGGTCCGCGCAAAGTCAGCGAACGTGGAGCTGGAGCCCCACACGGCGATGAGGAGGAACATCGGCACGATGGCCAGTTCGTAGAAGAAGAAGAGGAAGAACAGGTCTATGGACGCAAACGTCCCGTATACACCCGCGATGAGGACGAACAGCAGGATGTAGTAGTTCTTGGCGTCCCGGTCCACGTTCGAGGCGATCACCGAGCCGGTAAGCGCGACGATGCCCGTGAGCAGGATCATCGGGGCCGCGATGCCGTCGACCCCCAGCCGGAAATCTATCCCGACGGACTCGAGCCACGTGTAGCCCTTGATCATCTGGAAGGTGTCCGCGCCCGACGAGTAGTCGAAGGCTATGAACACCCAGGCCGAGCCAATCATGAGCAGCGCACCCGACCCGACGCCTACCCAGCGCGCCGTCGTCCGCCACGCCGCGGGAAGCGCGACCAGCACAGCCGCCGTGAGCATCGGCAGGTAGATGAGCCATTCCAGGACGTGGAAACTCATCCGGTCACGCCCCGAACCACAGCAGCGCCCCAAGGGCCACCACGCCGACAACTATGCCGATCCCATAGTCCGCAAAGAGGCCCGTCACGTGATACCGCAGGCGCCGACCCGTTTCGACTGCGCTGATACCAGGGCCGTTCACGCCCACGTCGTTCACCACCTTGCGGTCGAACCAGGCCAGCTTTGCGCTCACCCACAGTACGACGCGGTCGACGGTCCACTGGTACGCGTGGTCCATGTAGAAGCGATTCGCGACGATGTCGTGCGCGCGGGCGAACCGCCGGCGGAGCGCGTCCACCCGTGCAGTGTTTCCCTTTCCGTACAGGACGTAGGCCAGCGCCAGCCCAGCAAGCGCAAGGAGAATGCTCGCCAGCAGCCAGACGGGAACGACCTCGAAGGCGTGGGGCTTGTCGCCCGGGGCCACGAGGAACGTGCCGATGCCGTCGTAGCCGATAGGCAGGGCGATGAACCCGGTCACGACGGCAAGCGCCGCGAGGAGCGCGAGCGGCCACGCCATGATGCGCGGCGATTCGTGGATGCCCTCGTTCTCCGGTTTCAGTTTCCCGAAGAAGACGATCAGCACGGCGCGGCCCATATAGAGCGCACTGAGCACGATGGCGACGAGGAAGAGGACGACGAACACGGGGTTCAGGCCGTCCGCGACGGCCAGGAGTATCTCGTCCTTGCTCCAGAAGGCGTTGAGCGGCGGGATGCCGGCCAGGGCCAGGGCTCCGACGGTGAATGCGGCGGACGTGATGGGCATCCGCTTGCGCAGGCCGCCCATCTTGCGGATGTCCGTCTCTTCGTGGGCAGCGTGCATGATGGAGCCGGCGGAGAGGAAGAGCATCGCCTTCGCGATGCCGTGCATGAGCAGGTGGAATATGGCCGCGGTGTAGCCTCCGGCCCCGAGCGCGAGCATCATGAAGCCCAGGTGGCTCATCGTGGAGTAGGCGAGGATGCGCTTCAGGTCCGTCATCACGAGCGCCATCGCGGCACCCATGAGGGCGGTCACGAGGCCGATGGAAGCGATCGCGAGTTGGGCGCTGCCCACGGCGTCGAACAGCGGGAAGAGCCGGGCCACGAGGAACACGCCTGCCGTCACCATCGTCGCGGCATGGATGAGGGCGCTGACGGGGGTTGGGCCCTCCATGGCGTCGGGCAGCCACACATGCAGGGGGAACTGCGCCGACTTGCCCATCGCTCCGAAGAAGACGAGGAAGGCGCTCGCCGTCACCACCGCCTGGTTCACGCCCGGGTCGCCGAGCCGCGCCATGATGTCGAGGATGTCGACCGTTCCGAATTCGACGATGAGCAGCACGACCCCTATCAGCAGGCCGACGTCGCCGATCCGGGTGGTGATAAACGCCTTCTTGGCCGCTTCCGCCGCCGAACGCCGCTCAAACCAGAAGCCAATGAGCAGGTAGGAACAGAGGCCCACAAGTTCCCAGGCTACGTAGAGCAGCAGCAGGTTGTCCGCCAGCACCAGCATCAGCATGCTGGCGCTGAACAGCGAGTGGACGGCGAAGTACCAGCCGATGCGCGAGTCGTCCGTGCCGCCGTGCCGCATGTATCCGAGCGAGTAGACCTGGACGATCACCGACACGAACGTGATCAGGGCGAGCATCGCAATCGTCAGGGGGTCGACAATGATGCCCCAGCCCACCTCCAGCGGTCCCGCGCTGAACCAGTCGCGGGGGAAGTGATACTCGCCCACGCCCTTGTTCAGCATGTCGAACAGCGCCGGCCAGACCGCGACGAACGCAGCGACGATCGCCAGGACGGAGAGATGCTTGCCCTGACCGGGCAGGTACTTCCTGAAGAGCGCAAGAAAGCCGAACGCTCCGAATCCAAATGCCGGGATGAGCCACGCCTGTTCCATCATTCCTCGACGAGTCCCAGCCTCTGTAGCCGCGCACGAATGGGGCGGTCCGTGGCGGCTCGGACAGCCTTCATGTACCTGACAGTGACTCCGTAGCGGTCTGCGAGAACCTCTGCCGGCTCCGTGGAGAGGTAGGCCTCGCGCATCTCCTCATCGGTGAACTTCCCGTTCCGCCGGTGTCGGAACAACGGCGCGTGCCCCAGGAGGCGAGTCAGCCGCTCGACGATGGGAGGTTGCGTTCCGCGCCGGATGCTGAACACGAGGCCCCGAGTGATGCCGTGCTTACGCGCTGACGCCGTTACCGTCTCAGTGGAACTGTGGATATCGAGCAGAGCCTCGTCGCTCAGGTCCTGGTGTTGGATTTTACGTTCCGTGTGAGGGATCGCCTCTTCACCTATCAATGCGATGAACCGAGGGCGGACACTGGGATGCGCTCCCTTGATCATCGAGACATACGCCCTATCCACGGCAAACTGCCTCGCTACCTCGGCATGGGTGCCCTCCGCGTAAAAGATGGCAGCGAACCCCCTGTCTGTGATTTTGCGCCGCTTGTCGGGTCGTACCTCCGGCTCTACGCCGAGCCGCCGGAGCCGGATTGCGTGAGCCTTCGCCGTTGCCCGGCGGATGCCGTTCACCGTGCCCTTGGAGATGCCATACCGCTTCATCAGTGCGGGGGTCGGCTCATCCGAGCGGTGGATTGCGAGACAATCATCGCCGCTGAGCTTCTGGTTCTCCCGCAGCCGATCGGGAACCTTAATCTTCCTACCGAGATGCTCTTCCAATCTCCGCCGATACTTCCCTCCGGGTTGACGGATGTTGCGAATGAGGAATTCACTCTCGCCGATTCGGGCGGCTTCCTCTCTCGCGGTCCTCTCGGAAAAGATGATCCCCTCTATCTGCTTAATGGTGATCCGATGCCGGGGGTCGCGCATCCCTTCAGTCCGGTCCCTGCTGTTGTCTTTCGCGTCTCCGAGGTACAGATGCTGCGGATTGCAGCAGGGCGGGTTGTCGCACCGGTGGAGAACCAACTTGCCGGAGGGGATGCTACCGTGCTCGATGAAGTACGCGACTCGGTGCGCCCCCCGCTGTCCGTAGCGCGCGAACGCGCCATACCCTCCTTTGTCGACGCGACCACGCCACTCCCGACAACCAAGGTGGCCGACAGGAGGCGTGAGCCACGCCCAGAATTCAGCGTCTGACTTGATAGCCTTACGATACTTGCCCCGCTCCTTGACGCCCCTGCCCCGCGCCACCATACGCTGGGTGTTCTCGGCATGGGTAACGGCTTCAAGGTGCTGGGGTTGGACGCACGCTGTAACGTTACAGGTGTGGTCAATCACGTGGCCGACCGGTATCGAGCCCTTCATGTACGTGTAGACGTACCGGTGCGCTTGCCAGAGCCTTCCGTCCGCGTGCAGGTGACCGTAGCCGCCTCTCTCGATCGTGCCCTTCCACAGCCAGCAAGCGCTCTCGCCACCTGACTGGTCAACGCGATGGCGCAGGACGCGCTCAATGGTGTTTTTGTGAGCGGGCATCGTGTGCGCCTAACCCCTCATCACGTCGATCTCATCCAGGTTGACGGCGCCCCTGCTCCTGAACAGCCGCATCACTATGGCAAGGGCGAGGCCGACCTCCGCCGCGGCGATGGTGATAACGAACACGGCTATGACCTGTCCGGTGGACGTGCCGAAGCCGCTGTACGCCCCGAACGCCACGAGCTGGAGGTTCACGGCGTTGAGCATCAACTCGATAGACATGAGCACGAGGACAGCGCTACGCCTGGCCAGCACACCGTACAGGCCGATGCAGAAGATGGCCGCGCTCAGCAGTTGGAAGTGCAGCAGCTGCAGCGTCATGCGCCCCTCCGGCGGCGCTCGGCACGCCTGCGGCTTCCCCGGCGCGCGGGCTCCTGCCCGCCTTCCGATGCGTCATCCTCCGGGAAGGTCTCGTCCTCCTCGCGCCCCGCACGCCCTATCACCACGGCCCCGATGAGGGCGACGAGTAGCACCAGCGACGCGATCTCGAACGGCACTGCCCACGCCTCGAACAGGTCTCTCGCGAGCGTTCCGAACGGGACGGGGGTCCGCGTGTTGGTGTTGAACTCTGCCGAATCCGCTACGAAGACAGCCGCCATCAGGCCGAAAAGGACAGCGGCCGCCAGCGCCGCGAACGGGCGGCGGCGGGTCTCCGTTTCGCCCTCGTACTCCCCGGAGCGCGTCAGCATCAAGGCGAACAGGATGACGATGATGACCGCACCGCCGTAGATGAGCAGTTGCACGAGCGCCAGGAACTCCGCGTAGAGGAGCACGAACAGCCCGGCCACGCCCGCCAGCGCAGCGAGCAGGAAGAGCGCCGCGTGGACGATGTTGCGCGTAGCAACAACGCCGAATGAGGCGAACAGCGTGAGCGCGGCGGCGGCATAGAAGAGGATGAGGGCCACGCTACTCCCCATCCTCTGTCGATTCGTCCGCTGAGGCTGCATCGCCTGCAGCAGCGGCTTTTGCAGCCGCGGCCGCAGCCCTCTTTGCGAGCGCGACCTCCGCGACGTTCTTCTCCGCGTTCTCAGGGCTCCACCCGCTCATGTTCACGTACCGCCGTCCCTGCTCCAGCAGCAACGTGAGGTCAGCGCGCGAACCCGCACGGGCGTAGCTCGCCAGCTCGTGCTCGTACGACATCTCGATGGCGTCGAACGCGCAGACGTCCACGCAGATGCCGCAGAGGATGCAACGGTTCAGGTTTATCTCGAACTCGTTGATGATCTTCCGGCGGTGGCTCGTCCCATCCGCGAAATTCGGGTTGTCGTGCATCTGCGCCGACATGCACTGCGTCGGGCATTCCCGCACGCAGACCATGCAGCCGGTGCAGAACGGCTCGTTTGCCGTGTCGTCCATCAGGAGGGCAGGGAACCCCATGTAGCGCTGCTGCACGGGCAGGTGCTGTTCCGGGTAGTGCGCGGTGACCGGCCGCTTCAGCAGCCAGCGCGCCGTCGTAAGCAATCCTTTGATCGTTCCTATCATGCCTGTTGACTCTCCGGCGCCGGCCTTGCTCTGCTCGGTTGCACCGCTACGGCGCGCTGTGCGTAGCGTTCCGCAGTGGCAACCGCGTCCCTCCGTTGCATGCGCAATTGCACCCCAGCAGCGGCGGCTATCGCCACCAGCGACATGACCGTCAGCGTCCACACCGGCCAGTCGTAGAAGCGCTGCACCGCGACCAGGATGACGCTGGCGAACCCCAGCGGTATGAGCAGCTTCCAGCCCACGTTCATCAGCTGGTCTATCCGCAGGCGCGGGAGCGTCGCCCGCACCCAGAAGATAACAACGGCAAGGAAGTACGTCTTGCCCAGGAACACCGCTACGGCCGGGACCTGCCCCAACTCCTCGAAGGGCCATACCCAGCCACCCAGGAAGAGCAGGGCGCCCAGCGCCGCGACCACGAACGTGTTGACGTACTCCGCAAGGAAGAATATCGCCCAGTGGGCGCCGCTGTATTCGACGAACGGCCCACCCACGACCTCCGACTCCGCGAAGTAGATGTCGAACGGCGTCCTGCCGACCTCGGCAAGCCCGGATATGAAGAACACCGCAAACGCCAGAGGCAACAGGGCGATGTAGGGCACGCTCGCCTGAGCTTCCACCACGTCGGTGAAGCGCATCGAATCCGCAACGATCACCACGCTCAGCACGCCCAGGATAAGCGGTATCTCATAGCTGACCAGCTGCGCCGCGGAGCGGAAGCCCCCGAGGATGGCGTACTTGCTGTTGGAGCTCCACCCGGCCAGTATCAGTCCAACGATGCTCAGCACGGAGACCGCGATGAAGAAGAAGACGCCCAAGTCCAGGCTCCGCACCACCAGGTCCTGCCCGATGGGGATCGTGAGCCAGACGACGAAGCTCGGCACGAAGACGAGCAGCGGCGCGATGTAGAAGATGGCCCTGGACGAGGAAGTCGGCGAGACGTCCTCCTTCATCAACAGCTTGATGCCGTCCGCAACCACCTGCAGCAGGCCGAACGGCCCGACGCGCGTCGGACCGACGCGCCCCTGCATCCTGCCCAACTGCTTGCGCTCCAGCCAGACCAGCGAGATGCCGAGCGTGGTGACGAGCGTCAACAGCGCGAACAGCGCAATCACGATCTTGCCCACGGTGAGGGGCGTCACGTCATCACCCGGTTCGCCGAGCAGGGCCAGGGCAAGCGAAAAGACGGCCACCAGCACGCCGACGCCCACGAGCAAGAACGCCGCTATTCCGAGCTGGACGGGCTTCGCTCTCACCGGTCCACCTCGCCCAGCACGATGTCCAGCGAGCCAAGGATGGCCACCGCGTCCGCGATGTACGCGTCACGCATCATCGGGCGCAGGGACACCAGGTTGCAGAAGGACGGCGGACGCACCTTGACCCGGTACGGTTTGTCTGTGCCGTCGCTCACGAGGAAGACGCCGATGTCGCCGCGCGGGTTCTCGCCGTGCACGTACACCTCGCCCTTCGGCGGTCTGGCGATGCGCCGCATCTGCGCCATCACCGGCCCCTCCTCCATCTGGTCGAGGCACTGCCTGACCATGGAGAGGGACTCGTAGCACTCCAACACCCGCATGTAGTACCTGTCCCAGCAGTCCCCGTTCTCTCCCACCGGCACCTTGTAGGAGAGGTAGGGGTAAACCTCGTACGGGTAGTCCTTGCGGACATCGTAGGCCATGCCGCTGGCGCGCAGGGACGGGCCGGTCAGGCCGCAGGAGAGCGCGGTGGGGATGTCTATAACGCCTACGCCGCGCGTCCGCGCCAGGAACACCTCGTTGAACGTCAGCAGGCGGTCGCATTCCTGCACGCCGCGCTCCACGTCGTCCGCCAGCGCCCGCACGCGGGGGACGAAGTCCGCCGGCACGTCCTCCTTCACTCCACCGATGCGGATGAAGTTGTGCATCATGCGCGCGCCCGTCACGGACTCGAACATGTTCTGGATGCGCTCGCGCTCACGGAACCCGTACATGATGGGCGTCATCGCCCCCAGGTCGATGGCGTAGGTGCCGATGAAGAGGAGGTGGCTAGCGAGCCGGTTCAGCTCCGCCAGGATCACGCGTATGTACTGTCCCCGCTCCGGTGGCTCGATGTCCATGAGCCGCTCGGCGGCGCGGCAGAAGATCAGTTCGTTGTTCAGGTTGGCAACATAGTCCAGCCGGTCGAACAGCGTAACGACCTGTCCGTAGCTCTCGTTCTCCGCGAGTTTCTCGGAGCCCCTGTGGAGGTAGCCGATGTGGGGCGTCACGTCCACGACGCGCTCGCCGTCAATCGTCAGCACCATGCGGAACACGCCATGTGTCGCCGGATGCTGCGGCCCCATGTTCAGCATCATGTCTACGGTGTCGTATGTCTGCTCAGCGGTCACCGGAGCGCCTACCACTCCTCGTAGTCGTGCAGCGGGAAGCTGCGCAGGCCGGGGTAGCCCTCGAAGCCTTCGTACAGGATCAGTGGCGAAAGGTCCGGGTTTCCCTCGAACTCCACGCCGAACAGGTCGTGCGTCTCCCGTTCGAACCAACCCGCCGCCTCCCAGATGCCCGTGAGCGAGTCCACCCTTGCTTCGTCGGGTGGCACGTCCACCTTCAGCAGCGCCTTGTGGCCGTTCGCCAGCGAGAAGAGCGCGTAGTTGATCTCTATGCGATCCTCGTAGTCTACGGCGAACAGGCAGTGGAGCATGTCCATGCGGAGGTTCGGACTGCGCACGCAGGACTCCGCAGCGCGGGCGAGGTTCTCGCGCGCGATGCGCACCCACGGAACGTCCTCGCGCCCCCCGGCGTCGATCGCCATGTCGCGCAGCGCCAGGCGGAGCGCGCCGGCGGTGTGTTCGCCGCGAGCGTCGAGCACTTCCTTCGCCACTTCGATGGGGGGCCCGCGGTGCGCTGCCGGGCGTGGGGCAGCCTGCTCCTCGGGAGGCTGCTGCTCAGTCATCGCTCTCCTCAGCACCGGCCTCGGGGGTCTGCTCAGGCTGCGACCCGACCACCACGGGAGCGCTCCGCACCCCTTCCCTGGCATCGCGCTTGATCTTCTGCTGCAGCTTCACTATGCCGTCCATCAGCGCTTCGGGCCGCGGCGGGCAGCCGGGGACGTACACGTCCACGGGCACGAGGTGGTCCACGCCCATCACGACACTGTAGGAGCGGTAGTACGGCCCGCCGCTCGTGGCGCACGTGCCCATCGCTATGACCCATTTCGGGTCCGGCATCTGCTCGTAGAGCAGCTTGATGGGCTCAGCCATCTTCTTCACGACCGTCCCCGCAACAATCATCACGTCCGACTGACGCGGCGACGGCCACGTAACCACGCCGAACCGGTCCAGGTCGTGGTGCGCCATGTGCGTGGAGATCATCTCGATGGCGCAGCAGGCGAGCCCGAACGTGAGCGTCCAGAGCGAGTTGCTCCTGCCGAGCGCGGCGAGGTCGTCCAGCCGGGCTGTCACCACGCCAGGCGCAGCGTTCCTGATCAGGTTGGGGGCAGGAGAGTTTCCCTTGTCCGTGGAGACCGCGCCGCCTTCAGCCGAATCGAAGAAGCGCCCACCCGAGGGCCGCTCCCACGAAGCGGGGCGGAAGACCGGCAATGCCTGTCCGCTCTCTACCTCCATCGCAGCACCCCCTTACGCCAGGCGTAGACGACGCCCAGGAGCAACACCGCGATGAACAACATCATCGCGTAGAACACGTAGCCCGGTATCCCCTCGTCGGCAAAGACCAGCGCCCACGGGAAGAGGAAGACCGCCTCTACGTCGAAGATCAGGAAGAGGATAGCGAAGATGTAGTAGCGCACGTTGAACTGAGTCCAGTTCAGCGGCGTAGGCAGGATGCCCGACTCATAGGCGATGCCCTTCGTCTTCGAAGGCCTTCGCGGTGAGAGTAAAGCCGAAGCGGCAAGCATCAGGCCCATCGCCACGATGCCGACCACAAACGCGAGTCCGACTGCCGTCCAGTTGACGGCGTAAGCCTCTGGGGCCATGCGCTCCTCAGGGAAAGGGAATCTGCCCTCCGCTCTCTCCCACGCGGCGAAGCGCGAAAGAAGCGGTCTCCCGAATCCCTATCTTCCCGTTGACCCCCCCTGCCTGTCAACGTCGCCTCGGTCAGGAAGCGGCATCCCGCTCCATGATCGTGCCCATGTCCTTGTCGCCGCGCCCACTCATGCAGACCAATGCAGTGCGGCCCTTCCCCAGGTCGGCTGCGAGCGTCTGAACCGTGTACGCAACCGCGTGGGACGACTCCAGAGCAGGGATGATCCCTTCCAACTCGCTCGTGAGCCGGAAGGCCGCGACCGCCTCGTCGTCGGTAATGCTCACGTATTCCGCCCTCCCGCTGTCGCGAAGCCAGGCATGCTCCGGGCCAACACCGGGGTAGTCCAGGCCGGCGGAGATGCTGTGCGTCTCGTGTATCTGGCCGTCGCCGTCCTGGACGATGTAGGACATCGAACCGTGCAGAACGCCGACACTGCCGCCGCCGATCGACGCGGCGTGCCGCCCCGTCTCGACGCCTTCGCCCCCTGCCTCCACCCCGATGAGGCGGACGCCCTCATCAGGGATGAACGCGTGAAACTGCCCCAGTGAGTTGGAGCCGCCGCCGACGCACGCCACGACCGCATCCGGAAGCCGCCCCACCTGCGCCAGCATCTGCTCGCGGGACTCGCGCCCTATCACCGACTGCAGATCGCGCACCATCATGGGGTAGGGGTGCGGGCCCACGACGCTGCCGATGATGTAGTGCGTGTCCCGCACGTTCGTCACCCAGTCACGGATCGTCTCGCTGATCGCCTCTTTCAGCGTTCGGCTGCCTGCGGTAACGGGCCGTACCTCCGCGCCCAGCATCCCCATCCGGTACACGTTCGGGGCCTGGCGGCGCATGTCCTCCTCCCCCATGTAGACCACGCAATCAATGCCGAGCAGCGCGCAGACCGTGGCCGTCGCCACGCCGTGCTGTCCTGCGCCCGTTTCCGCCACGATGCGCTGCTTCCCCATCCGCCTGGCCAGCAGTCCCTGCCCCAGCGCATTGTTGATCTTGTGCGCGCCGGTGTGCGCCAGGTCCTCCCGCTTCAGGTATATCTCGGCGCCGCCCGCGTACTCCGTCAGCCGCCGAGCGTGATGCAGCGGCGTGGGACGCCCCACGTAGTCGTGCAGCAAGCGCGCCAACTCATCCTGGAATGCAGGGTCCTCACGAGCTTCCTCCCACGCCTCGGTCAACTCCGCCAACGCAGGCATCAGCGTCTCGGGCACATACTGGCCGCCGAACTGCCCGAATCGTCCTTTCTCGTCAGGAAACGACGTCACGTCAACGCCTGCCCAGCAGGCGGGCAAGACCGCCCCTCTTCTTGCGCGCATCCACCGCGCGCACCGCCTCCACGAACGCCCGGACCCTCGCGGGGTCCTTCTCGCCGTTCGTCTCCACGCCGCTGGACACGTCCACTCCCCACGGGTGCACACGCTCCACGGCCTCCCGCACGTTCTCCGGCGAGAGCCCCCCCGCGAGGCTCATCTCGAAAGCACCCGCGAAGTCGGCCGCAAGGTCCCAGTCGAACTGCCGCCCGGTGCCGCCGTATTCGCCGGGCACCTGCGCGTCGAGCACGATCCGGTGCCCGGCCAGCGCGTGACGTTGCTGCAGGACCATGATGCGCGGCATCTGCGCGGCCACCGGCGTCTCAGCATCGATCTTGATCACCTTGTAGACCGGAACGCCGAGCTGCGACGCGTACTCCACGCCCTCGCTCCCGCAAAGCTGCACCGCGTCCAGCCCCACCGACGCCACGGTCTGTTGCACCTCTTCCAGCGGCTGGTCCGCGAACAGCCCCACTATCGGAGGCAGCGCCTGACCAGACGCGCGGACCTCGTCGAGCACCGCCCGGGCCTCACCCACGGTCACGCACCTCCACGCGGACGGCACGAACACGAGTCCCACCGCGTCCGCTCCCGCGTCCACCGCTGCAAGCAACGGCCCGGAGGAGCGGAACCCGTCTATCTTCACGTGCGTCACGCCTGCACTCCTGACAGTTCCCGCACCTTCTCCCCCACGTCCGGCGCGGTCATCAGCGCCTCGCCAACCAGTATGCCATGAACGCCTACCTGCCGGAGGGCCGATACGTCCTCCTGGGAATTGATGCCGCTCTCCGCGACCACCATCCTCCCCTGTGGAATCATCGGCCGCAGCCGGGCCGAGAGCGTCATATCCATCTTGAAGGTCCGCAGGTCGCGATGGTTGATGCCGATGATCTCCGCGCCCGCGCTCAACGCGGTCTCGAGTTCACGCTCGTCGTGCACCTCCACCAGGCACTGCAGCCAGATGCGCTGCGCCGCGTCCAGCATCTCCCGCAACTGCTCCGTCGAGAGGGCCGCGACGATGAGGAGCGCGGCATCCGCCCCGCGAGCGCGCGCTTCCAACAGGTGGTACGGGTCGAACAGGAAGTCTTTCCTGAGCACGGGGATGCCTTCCGGTCCGACGGCAGCCTTCACCGCCGAAAGATGCGCCAGGCTCCCCTGGAAGTGGTCGACCTCCGTCAACACGGATATCGCGGCCGCACCATTCGAGGCATACGTCGAGGCCAACGCAGCGGGATCGTAGTGCTGCGCAAGCAGTCCCTTGGACGGCGAGGCCTTCTTGGTCTCCCCGATGAGGCGCACGCGGTCGCCCCAGAGCGCGCCGGACAGGTTGAGCGGGAACGGCGTCTCCCTCACCCGTGACTCCAGCGTCGAAAGCGGGGTCTCCCGCTTGTGACGCACGAGTTCCGCACGCTTCGTTTCCAGAATCTTGTCCAGGATCGTTCCGGTGGCGCTCATAACTGCCGCTACGCGAGGGACTGGCTCAGTTCCGCCAACCGCCGCAGCTTGTCCAATGCGGCGCCGGAGTCTATCGCCGAACGGGCCCTGGCCACACCTGCACTCAAGTCCTCAGTCTCGCCCCGCACGACGAGGGCTGCCGCCGCGTTCAGCAACACCATGTCCTTCTCCGGCGAATCGCCCCCAGAGAGCGCCCTTGTGAACTTCTCCTGCGCCTGCTCCACGCTGTCGACCTGCAGGTCCGCGAGGTTTCCGCGGGGCAGCCCCACCTCTTCCGGCGTGAGCGTGAAGTGGCGCACGCCCCCAGACGAGACCTCCCACACCTGCGACGTTGCCGTCGTGGTGAGTTCGTCAAGTCCGTCGTCGCCCCGTACCACCCAGGAGCGCTCCGTACCGAGCGCGCCGAGGACGTGCGCCATCAGTTCGGCGACGTCGTACGGCGCATCGGCCGGCTGCGCAACGCCCAGCAACTGGTAGAGCGCTCCCGCAGGGTTCGTCAGCGGCCCCAGGAAATTGAATACGGTACGAACGCCGAGTTCGCGCCGGGGCGGGCCCGCGAAACGCATCGCCGGATGGAACGACGGTGCGAACATGAAGCCCAAGCCTACCTCGTCTATGCAGCGCCCCACCGCCTCCGGGCTGAGCTCCAGCTTCACGCCGTTCGCGTCGAGGATGTCCGCGGCGCCCACGCTACCGGAGGCGGCACGGTTCCCGTGCTTGGCAACCCTGACTCCCGCCGCGGCCACCGTGAGCGCCGAGGCCGTTGATACATTGAATGTGCGCAAGCCGTCGCCGCCGGTGCCCACCACGTCGACCAAATGCCCATCGGTCTCGACATGGAGCGCCTTCTCGCGCATCACGCGCGCCATCCCGGTCAGCGCCTCAACGGTCTCGCCGGTGAGGCGCAGCGCGATGAGGAAGGCGCCTATCTGCGCGGGCGTGGCCTCGCCCGTCATGATGTCCTCCGCCACGGCGGCGGACTCCGCCTCCGACAACGCCTGCCGCGTCACCAGTTTGCCGATCGCTTCCTGAATCACGACGACTCCTCCGTAGAACCGCGACCCCCCTGCACGACCCGCATGTCCTCCAACAGCCCCTGCTCGGAGGCGGCGGTCTCCGCCGCTGTCGGTGGGTCTTCGGTAATGGCCACCGGGCCGGACACCAGTGTGCCCTTGATCAGCACCCGGCAATGGCCTTCCTGCGCGGGGAGCACCGTGATCTCCATCACCTTGTGCTCCTGACGCAAGGGCTCACGCAACCGGTTCATCCCCAGTCCCCCGAGGAGGACCGCCGCCAGCAAGGGGACAGAGACGACCATCCGGTCGTCTCCTATGCCTCGGGCCATCATCACCAGCAGCACCAGCGTCAGCGCGACAGCAGCCCCCAACATGAGCTTCCCGCTTCTCCGGCGGCGAGCGGCGGGCGACCGATCCAGGCTCGCCACTACGCGTGAACTACCGTCCTCACTCTCGGTCACCGACTCGATCAGCCGGTACCCCAGTGTGCGAAGCCGCTCCCGTGACATCTCGAACGCCTCACCGGCGGAGATGTCCATAGTGAACTCGTCCCAAACCGGCCGACTGGTGAAATCCGGGGTCGTCATGACTCCGCCTCGATGAAGTTCTTCAGCAACTCTCTGCCGCTCTGTGTCATGATCGACTCCGGGTGAAACTGGATCCCTTCCACTGCGAACTCCTTGTGCCGCACACCCATGATCACGCCGCTCTCACTCCGTGCAGTTACCTCCAGCACATCCGGCGTGGAATCCGGTTCGATAGCAAGGGAATGGTAGCGGATGCCTTGCAGCGGGTTCGGCAGGCCCGCGAACACACCTCTGCCGTCGTGCGTTATCGAACTCATTTTACCGTGGACGATCTCTCCGGCGCCGCTCACAGAGCCACCGTACGCCACCCCGATGCACTGATGGCCGAGACAGACGCCCAAGATGGGCGTACGCCCTCCGAACCGCCGGACGACTTCCGTAGAGATGCCCGCCTCCTCCGGCGTGCAGGGCCCTGGCGAGATGACGATACGCTCCGGCGTCATCTCTTCGATGTCGTCCAGCGTAGCCGCGTCATTCCGCACGACGCGCACGTCCGCCCCCAGTTCGCACAGGAACTGATAGAGGTTGTAGGTGAAGCTATCGTAGTTGTCGATGAGCAGCAGCATCCGTGCCTCCCGCGCTCCTGAAAGTCAGGCTCTCTGTCCCGTGTCGGCCTGGGCGATGGCGCGCAGCAGCGCGTTCATCTTGTAGAACGACTCCATCCGCTCCGACTCCGGGTCCGAGTCGAACACGACGCCGCCTCCTGCCTGGAGGTATGCCTTGCCCTCCTTCACCACCATCGTGCGGATGGCGATCGCCGTGTCCATGTTGCCGGAGAAGCTGAAGTACCCAACAGCTCCCGCATAGACGCCCCGGCGTTCGCCCTCCAGTTCCGAGATGATCTGCATCGCCCTTATCTTCGGCGCGCCCGACACCGTACCCGCCGGGAAGCAGGCCCGCAGGGCGTCGAAGATCGACTGGTCCTCCCGCAGTTCCCCCGTCACGTGCGAGACGAGGTGCATCACGTGCGAGTAACGCTCCACTTCCAGCATCTGTGTCACCTGCACCGTGCCCGGTCTGCTCACGCGCCCGATGTCATTGCGCCCCAGGTCGAGCAGCATGATGTGCTCTGCCCGCTCCTTCTCGTCGGCCAGCAGTTCACGCTCCAGCGCCGCGTCCTCCCCGGCGTCCTTGCCGCGCCGTCGTGTTCCCGCGATGGGGTGTGTCTCCACGAGGCCGTCTTCCGCGCGGACGAGCATCTCCGGCGAGGCCCCCACGATGGCGAAGTCGTCCAGCCACAGGTAGTACATGTACGGCGACGGATTGACCGCCCGCAGCGAGCGGTACAGGTCGAACGCGCTCGAGGTTACCTGCCTCTCCACCCGCTGGGACGGCACCACCTGGATGATGTCTCCCGCCACGATGTACTCCCGGGCGCTCTCCACCATCCCGTGGTATTCGCCGGGCGTCTTGTTGGAATGCTCGAGGTGCTCCATCCCGGACCCGCTTGCAGCCTCTGTTCCACTCGACCCTCCCGCCAGCTGTGCCAGCCGAGGGAGTGGGGCCGCAAGGCGTTCCGCCAGCTCGTCGACGCGCTGCGTCGCACGCGCATACGCCTCCTCCGGGGGGCCGTACACGTACGCCGTCGCGACGACCTGAATGCGGTGCCGAAGATGGTCAAACACCAACAACGAGTCGGTGAAGAGGAAGACGGACTCCGGCAGCCCCTGCGGGTCGCTCTCCGCCATCGATGCCGACGGCTCGAAGTAGCGCACCGTCTCGTAGGAGAGATAACCAACGGCTCCCCCCACGAACCGGGGCAGGCCGTCCACCTGTGCGGGGCGGAAACGGTTCAACTCTGCTTCCACCGCGAGGAGCGGGTCGCCGGGGCCGTCCGGCTCTCCTTCGCCCGTCCGCAGCACACGGTAGGGCTCGGTGCCCATGAAGCTGAATCGCGCCATCCGTTCCCCGCCCTCGACGCTCTCCAGCAGGAATGACACGCTCTCACCACCGCCGGTAATTTTCAGGTAGGCGGACACCGGCGTTTCCAAGTCGGCCACGACCTCCCGGTAGACCGGGATGAGGTTGTAGCCTTCCTCCGCCAGGCGTTTGAACTCTTCGACTGTCGGGACGTAGTCCGCCATCGCACACTTTCCTTCGTGGACACAAAAATAGCCCCGCTCCTCATACAAGGGGCGGGGCTACCGCGGTGCCACCCTTACTTCTCCCTCCGCGCCGGCGGGGGGACTCTTACCGGGCACGTCCGCCAAGGCGGCGGGTTATGCCGTCCGCCTGTAACGGGGCGGTCCCGTCGGCGCCTACCTCCTGCGTCGCAGGTTTCGGGCCGAGGCTCAGGGGTCCATTCGGCATTCGCGCAGGCGCCGGTTCTCACCTACCCGGCTCTCTGAAGCCCCGCCAGAAGGCGTACTACTCCCCATCCCAGCCTGTAACAGGAGTGATTATCGGGCAGCAGGCCTCTGGGTGTCAACGTGGGGCCGGGCCGACGGGCGCGGTTACGCCCAGCTGCGCAGGTCCACGGACGGGAGCGCCGTGGCCCCCATGAGATAGGCGTCGATGCCGTGGGCGGCCTGCCGCCCCTCTGCGATCGCCCACACGACGAGCGACTGTCCTCGCGCCATGTCTCCGGCGGCAAACACTCCGGGTACGCTGGTCATCTTGGACACGTCCGTCTTGACGTTGCCTCGTCCGTCGAGCTCAACGCCAAGCTGCTCCAGTACTCCCTCGTGCTGGGGGTGCAGAAAACCCATAGCGAGCAGCACCAGCGACGCTTCCAACTCGAACTCGCTGCCGGGAATCTCGGTCATCGTGGGCCGCCCCGTCTCATCCGGCGGACCCCATTCGATACGGGCTGCGTGGAGCCGCTCAACACGACCGTTGCTGCCCGACAGACGCTTCGTCAGGATGGAGTAGTCGCGAACGCCGCCTTCCTCATGGGCCGCGGAGCTGCGCAGGATGAGGGGCCACAGGGGCCACGGATTGTTCTGCGACCTCGACGCGGGCGGCTCCGGAAGGATCTCCCATTGCATGACCAGCTCCGCACCCTGCCGATGGGCGGTCCCCAAGCAGTCGGCGCCGGTGTCGCCGCCGCCCAGGATCATGACCCGCTTGCCCTCGGCTGTGATGCGCTGCCCGGGAGGCACTTCCAGACCACGATTGACCCTGTTCTGTTGCATCAGGTAGTCAACCGCCAGGTGTACGCCCTCGAGCTCCTCGCCCGGGACATTCAACCGACGAGCAATCGTCGAGCCCCCGGTCAGGCAAACGGCGTCGTACTCGCGCAGCAGATCGTCCGCGTGGACGTCCCCGCCGACGTTGCAACTCGTGCGGAACTCGATCCCCTCCGCGGCCATCAGTTCGACGCGTCGATCGACGACGCTCTTGTCCAGCTTGAAGTCGGGGATGCCGAGCGTGAGCAGCCCGCCCACGTACTCGTCACGCTCGAATACCGTGACCAGATGCCCAGCCCGGTTCAGCTGAACGGCGGTGGCGAGGCCGGCAGGACCGGACCCAACGACGGCGACGCGCCTGCCGGTCCGCGTCTCGGGCGGATGCGGCTCCATCCATCCCTCGTCGAAGCCGCGGTCCACGATGGCCTTCTCGATGTACTCGATCGTGACGGGCTCCTCGTTGATGGAGAGCACGCAGGAGGCCTCGCAGGGCGCGGGGCATATCCGGCCCGTGAACTCGGGAAAGTTGTTTGTTGCGTGCAGCGCCGCCAGCGCGTCCTGCCAACGCCCCTTGTACACCAGGTCGTTCCAGTCGGGGATGAGATTGCCCAGCGGACAACCCTTGTGGCAGAAAGGAAGCGCGCAGTTCATGCAGCGCGCGGCCTGAACCCGAGACTTGTCGTCGGACCACGTCTCGTAGATCTCGCGGTAGTCCTTCGTTCGCTCTCCGGCGGGCCGGCGCTCAGGAGGCTCCCGCTCGAATTCCAGGAATCCGGTTGTCTTACCCACTGCCAACCGCTTGGAGCGCCGCTTGCTTGCCCGCTTCGATCACGCGACGGAAGTCCCTCGGGTAGACCTTGACGAACTTCGTCAGGAATGCGTCCCAGTCATCCAGGACGCGC
>DAOUHT010000145.1:0-3581 GCA_034428375.1 Dehalococcoidia bacterium
AGTTCTGCATCGAACCGCCCGACGTTTCCACGTCCAGTACGAGGAAGTCTCCAGCATCCATCACGGCTCGTCAGGATAGCGCAGCGGGAAGGTGCATTGTCCCCTCTCCCTCAGGGAGAGGGTCAGGGTGAGGGTGGGCTACCGGGACGCGCCCCGTTGGAGAGGGTCGTCTTCAGGGCGAGCGTCATCCCCGGCTGACTCGTCCGCAGCCTCCGGCGCAGGTTCATCGGTTACGGCCACGGGGGCGTCGTCAGGAGCAGGCGCTTGCTCGGGCTCCTCTTCCTGCTCCTGCGGGAGTTCCGGCTCGGATGGCTGCTGGGACCCGGACTCCGCCTCCTCGGTGGCCTGGGCGGCTTCCAGCTCGGCGAGCGCTTCCGCTGTTGCCATCGCTTCCAGTGCAGCCAGCGCCTCTTCTTCGGCGATCGCCCTCGATTCGGCTTCCCTCGTGGATGCCTCCCTGTTCTCAAGGATGCGGCGCTGCTCCTCTGCCTCCCGCCGCGTTCGGATGACCATTCCGTAGTGCACCGCGAGCGTGTAGATGACGCCCATGGTCGGCACGCCGAGGAGTGCTCCCGTGATGCCTGCGAGCCGCGCGCCGAGCACCACCGCGACGACAACGAGCATGGCGGGCATCCGCACTGCGCTTCCCAGGATGCGCGGGCTGAGGATGTTGAGCATGACCTGCTGGATGAACAGCAGCACCAGCAACACCGTGAGCAGTGTGACGAAGTCGCCGGAAAGGGCCGCGATGATGAGCGGGAGGGCCAGCGCCAGCCAGTCTCCTATGAACGGCACCGCGAGCAGCAGGCTGGAGATGAGCGCTACGGGAAGCGCGGCGGGCAGGCCGGTCGCGAGCATGACCGACGCCGTGCCCACGCCGTAGATGAGAGAGATGAGCATCATGCCGCGGAGGTAACTGCGGAACGTCTCGTCGATGACTCCCAGCACGTACCGGGTCTCGCGCTCGGCGTTGCGGGGCAGGACCTTCAGCGCCTCGTTGAGGCGGCGCCCGCCGTCCAGCACGACGTAGAAGGAGATGACGATGATCAGCGAGATGGCGAAGACAACGGCGACGACGTTCCCCAGGAGCCCGATGGCGTTGCTCGTGATGCTCTCCTGGACGTTGGCGGCGATGCTGTCCAACTGCTCGACCTGCAGCAGTGTTGTCAGGTCCACCTGTATGTCGAACCTGGCGAGGTACTCCTCTGCCGCCGTGATGAACTCGGGGATGCGTTCGACGTAGTCCGGGATGACTTCCGCCAGGTCGATGACCTGGGTGATGGTGGCGGGTATCACGAGCGCGCCAAGGACCGCCAGGATGGAGATGAGGAAGAGATAGACGATCAGGATGGCCAGGGGCCACTTCATGCCCGGTACGCGCATGAGTGGCTTGACGGTGTGGATGATGAGCGACCCGACCAGGTAGGCCAGGAAGAGGACGAGGATCAGGTCGCCGAGGAAGTCCCAGACCCGCCGCATGGTGTCGACAAGGAAGATGATCGCGCTGAACGCGATGACGACGATAGCGGTTCTGAACCAGAAGTTGCGCTCTAGCATGTGCTACCCGGCGGCATTCTAACTGTTCCGGGGCATTGGTGAAACGCGGGGATCCGTAGCAACGGATTATGCCGAGGGCTTGTCAGGGACTGCCAGCGAGTTGCAGTGCGAGTGTTGCCGGGTCGTGGGCGGGCAAGTCGCAGACGTAGCCGTGGCAGACGTAAGCGGTAGGTGCGCCCGCGTCTGCGCGTCCTTCCAGCAGCGGCGTGAGGAACGGCGACACCTCGTTGGGGGCCAGCCCCACGAATGTGAACGTTGGGAGCTGCTGCCGTAGTGGCTCCAGCAGTTCCTGCGTACGTTCGTCGGACGGCTCCCCGACGATGACGACCTCGGTGGGCGGTGCGAGGTAGCGCTCGGTGATGCGCAGCCAGTTCCCGAATCCGAGCGGGTAGCGTGCCGCGAGCGGTGCAATGCCCCGCATGAGGCGCTCCGCCTTCTGTGCGAGTGACTCGTCGCCCGTAAGTACGGCCATCCGCAGCAGCGCCTCAGCGGCTGCCGAACTGCCGCACGGCGTGGCGTTGTCGGTGATGTCGCGCGGACGCACGATCAGATCTTCGTGGTCAGTGCCGACGTCGTAGAACGTTCCGTCCTCGTCGTCCCGGAAGAGCGCCAGCATCTCGTCCGTCAGCGCCCGCGCCTCGTGGAGCCAGCGGTGCGAGAACGTCGCCGTGTGCAGCGACAGCAGCCCGTTGATGAGCAGCGCGTAGTCTTCCAGGTAGGCGAGCAGGTGCGCCTTCCCATCCTTCCACGTACGGAGCAGCCGCCCGTCGCGGCGCATCTCACGGAGCAGGAAGTCGGCGTTGCGTTCCGCAGCATCGCGCAGGTCTGACCGGTCGAGCGCGAACGCCGCCTCGGCGAGCGCGCGCAGAGCCAGCCCGTTCCACGCGGTCAACACCTTGTCGTCGGTCGCCGGAGGCACACGCTCCGCCCGGCGTTCCAGGAGCGCGCGGCGCATCGGCCGCAGACGTTCGAGCAACTCAGCCGCGTCGACACCCAACTCGCGCCCGGCTGCCGCCGCGCTGTCGCGCACGTGCAGGATGTGGCGACCCTCGAAGTTCGGGTGCACGCCTACGCCGTAGTAACGGCGGAACAAATGAGCGTCCTCCGCGCCGAGCACCGCCTCGAGCTCCTGCGGCGTCCAGACGTAGAACTTGCCCTCGACTCCCTCGCTGTCCGCGTCCTGCGACGAGAAGAAGCCGCCGTCCGGGTGGCACAGGTCGCGCAGCAGGTACGCGACGGTCTCCTCGACAACCTCCCGGTAGCGCGGGTTCCCCGTCGCCTGGAAGGCCTGCGTGTACAACGAGACGAGCAGCGCGTTGTCATACAGCATCTTCTCGAAGTGCGGCACCAGCCAGAAGCGGTCGGTCGAGTAGCGCGCGAACCCGCCGCCGAGGTGGTCGTAGATGCCGCCGTTGTGCATCGCCGCCAGCGACGCCTCGACTGTTTCGAGGGCGTCCGGGTCTGATGTGCGCGCGTTGCGGGCCAGCAGGAACTCCATCGGCATCGACTGCGGGAACTTGGGCACTCCGCCGAAGCCGCCGTGCTCCGCGTCGTGCAGCGCGACGACTCCCGCGCTCGCCTGCGCGAGCATCTCGTCGCTAACGTCCTCGTCCGCCATCGCGACGCCGGACGCGTTCTGTAATGCGTCCGTCAGCACGCGCGCGTTCTCCAGCACGGCGTCGCGGTTGTTGCGGTAGGCGTCGTTGACCGCCGCGACAACCCGCGTCCAGGACGGCATGTTGCTGCGGTCCAGGGGAGGGAAGTACGTGCCGCCGTAGAAGGGACGCCCGTCCGGCAGCAGGAAGACGTTGAGCGGCCAACCGCCGTGGCCGTGCAACTGCTGCACCGCGCTCATGTAGATGCCGTCCACGTCCGGCCGTTCCTCCCGGTCGACCTTGATGGCGACGAGGAGGTCGTTCATCACCTGGGCGGTCGCCTCGTTCTCGAACGACTCGCGCTCCATGACGTGGCACCAGTGGCACGCCGCGTAGCCGATGGAGACCAGCACCACCTTGTCCTCGGCC
>DAOUHT010000146.1:0-1717 GCA_034428375.1 Dehalococcoidia bacterium
GGGAACCCCAGGTAGAGCGGGCGGCGGTGGTATCGTCGGCTCAGGCGTCGGGCTCCCTGTTTCAGGTGAGGGAACCCCAGGTAGAGCGGGCGGCGGTGGTATCGTCGGCTCAGGCGTCGGCCCCCCCGTTGCCGACGTCTCACCCGTCCCATCGCCCGCCTGTTCGGAGTTCGTCAGGCTTGCAGGCGGCGTGGACTGCCCGGCGCTGTCATCTCCCCAGCAGACAACGGTGCCCTCGAAGGTCACCCCGCACGTGTGCACTTCACCGGCGCACTCCCGGACTCCATTCACCGTGCCGCAGGAATAGTTGCGTCCGCAGCTGATCTGGGAGAAGGCGTCAGTCGGGACTTCGGCGCCGCCCCAGTCGCCCCAGCAGTCCGCAGTCCCGTCGCCGCGCAGACCGCAGGAATGCGAGCCTCCGCTACTGATGGAGAGGAACATGGCATCCACCGGCGCCCCTGTCCGTTGACCGGAGCTGTCGCTGCCCCAGCAGACAGGCGTGCCTTGCGCGGTTAGCGCGCACGTATGGTCTCCGCCGCTAGCAATGACAAAGAACGCGCCGGACGGAGGATTCAACTTGCCGTCCGCGTCGTCTCCCCAGCAGACCGCACTACCGTCCGGCCGGAGTCCGCACGCATGGCGCCCTCCACTGCTGATCTGGGTGAACCTCTCCCCATCGGGAGGCGTGACTCCCTGACCGCCCCAACAGACCGGAGTGCCGTCGAATGTGAGCGCGCAGGTGAAGTCGTCGCCGCTGCTGAGCGCCAGGAATGTCTGGTCGGTGGGAGCGTTTATCTGGCCGAAAGCGTCGCCGCCCCAGCAGATGGCTGCTCCTTCCTGCGTAAGCCCGCAGGAGTGGTTGTTTCCGCTGCTTATCGTCCTCAGCGGGAGGAAGTCGATCGGCATCGCCTGCCCTACTCTGTCGCTGCCCCAGCAGACGGGGGTCCCGCCGGGCGGGAGCGCACACGTATGCCGGTCACCGGCGCTGATGACAGTCTCCGTCTGCATGACGATGGAGACATCAGGTTGGGGTGTGAGTATCCCCGGCCCTTCCGGTGTCGGGGTATGCGTCGGCTCCGGCGTGGGGGTGTCGGTCGGTGCAGGCGTGGGGGTTGCCGTCGGCTCGGGCACGGGCGTAGCAGTCGGCGGCAGCGCTGTCGGTGGCGAGGGAGTGGGAGTGGGAGTGCTGGGCCCTTCCGGGGTCGCGCGCGGTTCCAACTGCACGATCGCCGGCTGCGGCTCTCCACAAGCGGCAAGCGTAAGCAGCAGAGCTGCGATAACGAGGGGGCGTGAGAAGCGGCGATGGAAGATCTGCATCGTTGCCCGCGCACCGCGGGGCAGGTCCACTATACAACATTGAGACACCCGGAGTCACAGACTTCCCTGAACGGGTATGCTTGGAAGTGTGAGCGCTCCTGAAACCAACTTCCGCAGCGGGCTCGTGGCCATCGTTGGCAGGGCGAACGTCGGCAAGTCCACGCTGCTGAACGCGCTGCTCGGGCAGAAGCTGTCCATCGTGAGCGCGAAACCCCACACGACGCGTCACCGGCTGCTCGGAGTCCTGAACGGCAGCGATTTCCAGGCCGCCCTCATCGATACGCCCGGCTTCCTCCGGAAGGGCAGCGACCAGCTCGACGCGGCGATGGCGCGGCAGCTCTCCGGCGCGCTCGGCGACGCCCACGCCATCGTCCTCGCAGCCGAGCCACGCTACCCCGGC
>DAOUHT010000147.1:0-22932 GCA_034428375.1 Dehalococcoidia bacterium
TCCGATCTTGCCTGGGGACCGCACCGCATCGGGTGGAAGTTGGGCATCGCCCGCTCCACCGTCTACGCCGTCCTACGCCGCGCCGGACTTCACCGCCTCGCATGGCTCCACCGCACCACACGGGAGATCGTTCGCTACGAGCATCCCCATCCTGGCGCGCTGGTTCACCTGGATATCAAGAAACTCGGCCGCATCCCGCAGGGTGGCGGCAAGCGCATCATGCCCGGGTTCGCAGAAACCCACAGCGGCCCTCGGCGCGGCCCCCGCCTCGGGTTCGACTTCCTCCATGTGGCCGTGGACGACCACTCCCGCTATGCCTACGCCGAGGCTTTAGCGGACGAACGCGGCGCGACTGCTACTGCCTTCCTGGTCCGGGCTTTGGCCCACTTCGAGTGCCAGAGCATCGCCGTCAAGCGCATCCTGACCGACAACGGCGCCTGCTACGTGAGTCGCATCTTCACCGACACGGCGGCAGGCAGAAATATACGGCTGAAGCGCACGCGGCCTTTCCGGCCTCAGACCAACGGCAAGGCGGAGGCGTTCAACAAGATCCTGCAAGCCGAGTGGGCCTACCAGCGGCCGTACTCCTCCAACCGCGAGCGGCTCGACACGCTGCCTCGGTTCCTTGCGTACTACAATCACCGACGTCCACACGGCGGCATCGGCGGGGCCATTCCCGCATCGCGCCTGTAAACAATGTCCCTGGGAACTACAGCTAGTTCGCCCTAGCGATGACCAGTTCACCGAAGGCTGGGATCTGCTCGTCGATGATGTCGTTCTGGAACTGGACGTGGAAGGTGTCGACGCCCGCCTCGCGGTATTGGGCCACGGTCTCCAGAACCTGCTCTGCCGTTCCCATCAGCCCGCCGGGATTGCCGAACACGGTTGCGAGTCTCGTGGCCGGGTCTTCGTCGCCGACGTAGGCGTTGCAGTTCACGACGCGGTGCAGCGAGCCGGGGTCGCGTCCGGCGGCGCTCGCGGCTTCCTCGACCGCGGCGAGTTGCTCGCCGTAGGCGTCGAGGTCCGCCGGCCGGCCGTCATTGCGTATCCATCCGTCGGCCACGCGTCCGGTGAGGCGGAGCATGCGCGGCAGGGCTGCGCCGAGGAAGATGGGGATGGTGTCGTTCACGGGCTGCGGCGTCACGGTGGCGCCCTCGACGCTATAGCGCTTGCCGGAGTAGGTGAACTGCTCGTTCGCCCACGTGCCGCGCAGTATCTCGATGGCGTCTATCAGGCCATCGACGCGCTCGCCGGGCGTGCCGAACTCGATGCCGTACGTGGTGAAGTGGTTCTCCTGAATGCCGGTGCCGAGCGTCAGAATGAGCCGGTCACCGCCAGTGATGTGATCGAGCGCAGTGGCCATCTTGGAGAGCATAGCCGGGTTGCGGAAAGGAACGTTGAGCGTGGAGTGGGTTACACGGAGCCGGTCCGTCTGCAGCGCAACCGCCGTCGCCAGCGTCCAGCCTTCCAGGTTGTTCTCGGGCGGCCTGTCGCTGAACGAGATGTTCTGGAAGCCCGCAGCCTCGGCGGCCTTCGCCACCTCGACGATGCGGTCGTAGGGGAGTCCACGCGGGTTGAGTCCGAACCGGATGTCGTTGCTGCTGCGCGCCATGCTTTCTCCTCGGAAGGGGTTGGGTGTGCGGCGAGCATAGCAGCAGGCGGGGGTCTGTCAACGCGGAGGGCGCAGGCGTTACCATGAAGACATGATCCCCATCACGGACAACATCCATCTGGCCGAGCACGAACTGGAGTTCCACTACGTCACATCCGCAGGACCGGGCGGGCAGAACGTGAACAAGGTGGCCACGGCTGCGCACCTGCACTTCGACGCCGCGTCGTCGCCGTCGCTGCCGGACGAGGTGAAGCGCCGGCTGCGCAGCGCCGCAGGACGCCGGCTCACTCCGAACGGCGTGCTCATCATCAAGGCGCAGCGCTACCGCAGCCAGGAGCGCAACCGCGACGATGCGGTAGAGCGGCTCGTGAGCATCCTGCAACGCGCCGCCCTGCCCCCGCGCGCACGACGCTCAACGCGTCCGTCGCAGGCGTCGGTGGAGCAGCGGTTAGCCGAGAAGCGTCTGCGCGGCAGCCGGAAGCAGTCGCGTTCGTCCGCGGGCGGCGCGGACGAAGAGGAGTAACCCATGCCGAGACTCGAAGACCTCCCTGACCTCACACGGCAGGGGATGCTGAACTTCCCCGCCTTCGACCACGACGACTCGCCGTGCGCGGTGATGAGCAAACCGCTGACCGAGGCGAAGATCGCGCTCGTGACGACGGCCGGACTGCACCTGCGCGACGATACGCCGTTCTCCGGCGGGGACCAGACGTACCGCGTCATCCCGTCGTCGACGCCCGCCTCGGGCATCATCCAGAGCCACATGAGCATCGGGTTCGACCGCACGGGCATCATGCGGGATGTGAACGTCACGTTTCCCATCGACCGGCTGCGGGAGCTGGCGGAGCGCGGCGAGATCGGCTCGGTGACGGAGAACTTCTACTCGTTCATGGGGGCACAGCGCAGTCCCCGACGCATCGAGGAGGAGACGGGGCCGGAGGTCGGACGTTTGCTGCTGGAAGAGGGTGCGGATGCGGCCTTCCTGACGCCGACCTGACCAAACTGCACGCACACGGTCAGTGTGCTCGCACGCGCAATCGAGGAGGCCGGCCTGCCGACCGTCACCGTTGCGCTCATCAAGGAGCACGCCCAGCGGGTGAAGCCACCCCGCACGCTCTGGGTGCCGTTCCCGTTCGGGTTCGCGCTCGGCAACCCGGACGATCCGCCGTTCCAGCAGAAGGTGCTCTCCGCCGCGCTGGGCCTGCTGTCGGAGAACGACACGCCCGTGCTCGCCGAGTTTCCGGAGGACGCCGACGCTCCGCCGGTGCTGCTGCAGGCGAGCGCGGCGCAGGAGGAGGCGGCGAACCGTGACGGCGACCCCGCCGATGAGGTGACGGCGCTGCGCGGCTACTACGAGAGGTGGGTAGACGAGCACGAAGGCCGGACGATGGTCGGGCTGAGCGGGGTGCCGCAGCGGCAGTTCCGCGGCCTCGTGCGCTACCTGCAGGCGTTCGCTGCCGGGGAGGATGCGGCATACGACCGCGCGCCGGAGGGAGTGGAGCCCGTACGGTTCCTTCGCCTCGCCTCGGACGACCTCAAGGCGTTCTTCCTCGAGGCCCGCTTCTCGCAGCGCCCTGACGACAGGGACGATGAGCTGCAGCGCTGGTTCTGGTCGGAGACGGCGATGGGGAACCTCATTGCGTCCGTGGCGTCGCGCCTCGCGGAGCAGGGCAACGAGCAGGCTGCGTGGGGCCTCGCGCGATAGGGGGCGTGGTATACTCCCCTGAAATATATGGTTAGGTGGGTTTAATGGCGGGCGAACCAATCAAGATATTGACTGATAAAGAGGTTATTGCTGCTATCCCTCAACTTATCAAGGAAGCAGATGAATTTTTCACACTGGTTTCTCCATCCACGTCCTTCGAAGGTTCGTGGTTAGCGGATATTACAACTGCAACACAGCGTGGGATCGAAGTTTGTGTTGTGTACAACCCGTATAACTTTGAGGAGGCCCCCAAGAATCAGCACCTCAGTCGCTTGCCAGAGAAGGTAGAACGCTACGAAGTCGAATTTCTGCATGCAAAGATATATCTGACCGATAAATCTGTAATTGTGACTTCGATGAATTATACGAGCTCATCCAACAGGAATAGAGAGATTGCTGTGCGGTTTGATCGAAAATTGACACAGCAAGCCTACGACGAAATACGTGAGTACGTAGATGAACTTCTTGGCAGGATACCAGATAGGAATAAGAGTGAGAGTGTCCAACGGCTAGAGAAGACCCGTGGGCACTGCATCTACTGCGGAACAAATGTCTCATATAACCCCCAAAAACCACTATGCTATTCCCACTGGAAACCAGGGCTTAGTGATAAGCCTACCACCAAGCACAACTACTGTCATAGATGTGGAGGAAAACGGGAGACAACGTTCACCGAACCACTATGTGATGAATGCCGGAACGGGTGACTACCACCACTTGTGGACTCAACCCGCACGCGCCGCGCGGGCTCGTGCGGGGAGCGGGGGGCGGCGGGCGAGGAAGAAGGTGAGCGAGCCGGCAATCGTGACCATTCCGAGCGAGAGGAACGCGAAGACGTAGTCGCCTTGGGCGTCGTACATGATGCCGGCGTAGACGGGGCCGATGATGCTGCCGCTTGCGGTGATGGTGTTCGACCATCCGGCGATCTTTCCAAGCTGGCGCAGTCCGAAGTAGTCGGCGCGCAGCGCCATCATCAGGGGGCCGCGCATCCCCCACGACACGCCGTGCAGCAGTATCGCCGCCACCACTACCGGTACACTGCTGGACCATGCCAGCAGGCAGATGCCCGTGCCGTGCCCGAGCATCGCGAGGCCCGCTAGCAGGCGTTTCGGATGGCGGTCGCCCAGGATGCCGCCGCTCACCTGGCCGATGACCTGCGCGACCATGAGGCCGGGGAAGAGGAGCGCCGCGCGGGCGAGGTTCCACTCGTCGCTCTCCACCAGGTGGGGGACCAGGTGCACGGGGATGGTGCCGACGACGAGCAGGGCGAGGCCGTGCCCGCTGGAGACGAGCCAGAAGGAGCGGTCGCGAATGGCCTCGCGCAGCGTGAAGTCGTAGTCGGTGCCCGCGGCGCGGCGTGCGGCTGCGTGGCGGGCCGCGTCCTCGTCGCTGTCGCCGTCCGGGTTCAGTCCGAGTTCCTGCGGGCTGCGCCGGAAGAGCTGGGCGAGCGGAAGACCGATGCAGAACGAGAGGATGCCGGAGAAGACGGCTGTCTCCCGCCACCCGAACGTCGTGATGGACCATGCGATCAGAGGGGCTACGACCGCTCCGCCCGCGAAGCCGATGGAGGTGACGGACATGGCGCGGGCGCGCTTCCGGATGAACCAGTGAGCCAGCGCCGTGTTGATGGTGAGGAAGCTTGCGAGGCTCGTGCCTACGGCGATGACCGTGAGGGCGGCGAAGAGGTGCCACAACTCCTGTATCTGTCCGAGCAGGATGAGCCCGACGCCGAACAGGAGCGTGCCGGCGCGCATGAGCGGCCGGGGGCCGAAGCGGTCCAGCAGCCAGCCCTGGATGGGGCCGAGCAAACCGGTCTCGATGCGGAGCAGGCCGAACGCCCATGAGACCGCGCCCCGGCTCCACCCGAACGTCGACTCGAACTGCACGACGTAGAAGCCCTGGGAGAGGAAGAGCAGGGACGAGTGCATGATCTGGTTGAAGAACGCCGCGCCCACCATGCGCCAGCCGTAGAAGACACGGTGACGCAGGGCAAGGATGCTTCGGGCGGATGCGGCCATGCGGACGGGGCGCTCAGTCGTACCACTGGCCGGTGATGGTGCGCACCTCGGGGTAGGTGGGGTCGTCTATCGTCGTCTTGAAGGGCGGGAAGAGGAGGTCTATCAGCAGGCCGGGACCCCCCGCCGGGCCCTTGGCGTTGCGCGCCTGGTGTTGCAGCGCGTCGATCTGCTCCTGGAGCGTTTCGGCGATGCGGAGCAGCGACTCCACCTCCGCCGCGCCGCTCTTCAGTTGCGAGCGCAGCAGCGCGACGCCGTCGGCGACCTCCTGCGCCTTGCTTGCGCGCACCTCGGCGATGCCGCCGTGCCATTCGCCGGGAGGGTGCCACGTGATGAAGGGCGTCATGTCGCCGCCCCAGCGGAAGGAGAGCTCACCGGTCTCGTGGCTGTGGCGCACGCCGGGTTCGCCGGGTATCTGGAGGAGGGCGGTGACGAGCACCTGGTCGGTCTCCAGCACGGTGTAGACGCGCCTTCGGGGGCGTCCGTGGACCTCCATGCCGCGCCAGCCCTTCTGGTCGTCCGGCAACTGGAACGGGTTGATCTCGATGGCCATCGCTCTCCTCCTCGGCGAACCTCTAGCAGTGCCTGCACTATACTGCATCGGTTCCCGCGCCCGGACAACCGGCCTGTGGGCAAGCGTCAGTCCGCACGAGAGACTGTTGCGTAACCTGCCCTGGCAAGCGTTGTCCTTCCCACCCACCCGAACGCCCTCCGGCAGGCTCAGGACAGGCTTGGGGGACACCCCACGCCCCCGGCAGCGGGGATACTCCCCTCTGCACTCCCCCCAGGACGGCGAAGAGCAGACACCTCATGATGGAGGCAGCATGATACGGACACGGACGGCGATACTCCTCATCCTGATCGCGGCACTGATCGGAGCGCTCATGTTGAGCGGCTGCGACAGCGACGACCCGACTCCGGCGCCGACCGCCACTCCGGCGCCTACTCCCACCCCCGAGCCAACGCCGACTCCCGAGCCGACACCCACGCCCTCTCCCGAACCCGGCCCTGAGACACAGGAGGAGATCGTCGCGCGGCTGCGCGGCAACGCTGAGAGCTTCGAGTACGCGGTCGGCACGCACGGCGGGACAATCACATACTCGACGATCGGCGAGCCGCTGACGTTCAACCTGCCGCTCGCGAACGACGCGAGTTCGTCCGGCTACCTGAGCTACGTGTTCGAGGGGCTGACCGAGACCTCGTGGCTGGACGACACGATAGAGCCGCTGCTCGCAGAGTCGTGGGAGCACTCGGACGACGGCAAGGAGTGGACGTTCCGCCTGCGGCGCGACGTCTCCTGGCACGACGGCGAGCCGTTCACCGCGCGGGACGTGGACTTCACGTTCAATAGCGTCATCTACAACGACGACATCCCCACCTCCGACCGCGAGGGGTTCATCTTCGTCTACACCGACGAGGCGACCGGCGAGCAGACGGACGGCCGGATGACGGTGACCGCGCTGGACGACTACACGGTGCGATTCGTGCTGCCCGTCTCCTACGCTCCGTTCCTCCGCTCGATGGGTACTGCCATCTACCCGAGGCACATCCTCGAACCGTACGTGGACGCGGGCACGTTCGAGGAGGTCTGGGACGTCGACACGGACCCGCCGGAGGTCATCGGCACCGGGCCGTTCACCATCACGAGCTATACGCCGGGCGAGCGGGTCACGCTTGGGCGCAACCCGGACTACTGGATGCGGGACAGCGCGGGCAACAGCCTTCCGTACATCGACGAGATCGTCTACCTCCTTGTCGAGACCCTGGAGGAGGAGTTGGAGCTGTTCCAGGCGGGCGAGACGGACGCGCACGGCGTGCTCGGCGAAGAGCACCCCGTGCTGGAGCCGCTGCAGGAGGAGGACAACTTCACCATCTACCGGCGCGGCCCCGGCTTCGGCACGACGTTCCTGACGTTCAACGTGCATCCCGGCACGAACCCGGACGGGGAGCTGTACGTGCGGCCCGAGGCGCGGGCGTGGTTCGACACCCTCGAGTTCCGGCAGGCGGTCGCGCACAGCGTGGACAAGGAGCGGGTCGTCGAGGAGACACTCGGCGGACTCGGCTACCCGCAGTGGTCGTCCATCAGCCCTGCCACGGGCGACTTCCACAACCCGGACGTCCGGCGTTACGAGTACGACCTCGACGCGGCGAAGGCTCTGCTGGACGGCCTCGGCTGGACGGACACGGACGGCGACGGCGTGCGCGAGGACGCAGACGGTAACCCCATCGCTTTCACGCTGGTCACGAACGAGGGCAACACCGTGCGCGAGCGGGCCACGGGCATCGTCGCGGACGGGATGCAGAGCATCGGCCTCGGCGTGGACCTCCAGTTTATCGACTTCGGCGTGCTCGTCGGTCAACTGACCGCGACGTACGACTGGGAGGCGGTCGTCATCGGCTTCACCGGCGGGCCGGACCCGTACGGCGCCATCACGTTCTGGCACAGCGACGCGGACTTCCACCTGTGGTACCCGAACCAGCCGGAGCCGGCGACGGCGTGGGAGGCGGAGATCGACGAACTGTTCACGGCGGCGAGCCAGGAACTAGACCACGAGGAGCGAGTGCGGATGTACCACCGGGCGCAGGAGATAGCGGCGGAGCAGACGCCTGTCATCTACACGTCGCTGTCTGAGCGGCTGACCGCGGTGCGCAACGTGTTCGGCAACGTCACGTTCACGCTCTACGGCCTGTGGGACGACCGGTACGTGTACCGCACGGACCGGTAGGGGGCGCTCACCATTCACCGCGCGCTAAAGCGCGTTGCCCTCTTCCGAGGGGAGAGGTGGGAGAACGGGCGCCCACAAGGGACGGAGGGGGCACCATGAGCGGGGGCATCGGTGTGTTGCTGGCGTCCGCAGGGGACGCACCTGCAGGGTAGGAAGGGTGGCATCGTTGGCGCAATGGGCGGATGTCACAAATGTGACAAGCGGGGGTGGTTCGACAGGCTCACCATGAGCGGAGAAGGGGGCACCATGAGCGCGGGTAGGGGCAGGGCGGTTCGCGAACCGCCCCTACACCGGACGGGGGCAAGGGCACCCACAAGGGGCGCCCCTACACCGGACGGGGGGCGAGGTTCCTGCCTCCGCAGGAACGACGGAGGGAAGGGCACCCACAAGGGGATGCCCCTACACCGAGCGGGGGGCAAGGTTCCTGCCTCCGCAGGAACGACGGAGGGAAGGGCACCCACAAGGGATGCCCCTACACCGAGCGGGGGGCAAGGTTCCTGCCTCCGCAGGAACGACGGAGGGAAGGGCACCCACAAGGGATGCCCCTACCACCGGGCGGGGGCGAGGTTCCTGCCTTCGCAGGAACGACGGAGGGAAGGGCACCCACGAGGGATTGCCCCTACACCGGACGGGGGGCGAGGTTCCTGCCTGCGCAGGAACGACGGAGGGAAGGGCACCCACAAGGGATGCCCCTACACCAGGCAGGGGGCGAGGTTCCTGCCTGCGCAGGAACGACGAAGTCATGCATCGTCGAAGAAGGCGAGGCGTGCGGAGGGGAAGAGGCGGGGTTCTCCGAGTTGCTGGCGCGCGGGGCAGCGGCAGTTCCTGTCCCTGGCGAAGCGCACTTCCGCGAAGCCGTGGACGATGGCGGTGACGACGCGGGCAGGGTCGGGGATGCGGCCGCCCTTTGCGCACCCCCGCAGGTACGGGTCCACGGAGGCGATGGTGAGGATGGGGACGTCCTCCGCGGCCGCGGCTTCGACGATGTCCAGCACATCGGGCAAGGGGCTGCCGTTCTCCATGGCATCGCGCCAGCGGTCGACGTAGTCCTCGACGATGGGGTAGAGGGTTACCTGGGCGAGCTGGCAGACGAGGTAACGTTCCAGGGCATCCAGTCCGTTGGGCATCCGGGGCCTCCTTACTTGACGTTCTTTAGCAGGGTGAGGGCTTTCTGGATCTGGTTGAGGCGACGGGTGTTCCTGGCGGTTTCTCCCACCCTGATGCCGACATTGAGAGCGATGCGGATGGCCTCTGCCCTGACGCGGGGGTTGGGGTCTTCGAGGAGGGCGGCGAGCGCTTCCATGCTCTTGAGGGCGAGGCCGTTGAGTTCCGTGCGCGCCAGGCTGGCCTCGTCCTCGCGCCGCCGCCGGAGTTCATCACGGAAAACGGGGTCGTGACGCCAGCGTTTCAGCGTGGATATGCTGATCTCCGCCATCCTCGCGCCCTCCGTATCGGTGTCGGCTGCGGCAAGATAGGGAAGCGCGGAGACCTGCCTATCGGAGAGCTCCGGGGGGAATTGCGGTCCAATTCGGTCCATCGCCCGCTCTTTCGTTCGTAAATCGGGCGTTTGCGGTGAGCTGTTCGGAGGTCCAAAGGAGGCCATCTGCAGCTCTTTCCGGGCTTGTTTGTGTCTTTTTCCGCTCATTTCGGTCCACTCCTTCCATCGGTGTGTTGCTGGCGTCCGCGGGGGACGCACCTACAGGGTAAGAAGGGTGGTATCGGTGGCGCAATGGGCGGATGTCACAAATGTGACAAGCGGGGTGGTTCGACAGGCTCACCATGAGCGGAGAAGGGGGCACCATGAGCGCGGGTGGGGGCAGGGCGGTTCGCGAACCGCCCCTACGCCGGACGGGGGCAAGGGCACCCACACGGGATGCCCCAACACCGGACGGGGGGCGAGGGCACCCACAAGGGATGCCCCTACACCAGGCAGGGGGCGAGGTTCCTGCCTGCGCAGGAACGACGGAGGGAAGGGCACCCACAAGGGGTGCTCCTACACGGGGCGAGGGGCGAGGTTCCTGCCTGCGCGGGAACGACGGAGGGAAGGGCACCCACAAGGGGATGCCCCTACACCAGGCGGGGGGCGAGGTTCCTGCCTGCGCAGGAACGACGGAGGGAAGGGCACCCACAAGGGATGCCCCTACACCGGGCGGGGGGCGAGGTTCCTGCCTCCGCAGGAACGACGGAGGGAAGGGCACCCACAAGGGGATGCCCCTACACCAAGCGGGGGGCGAGGTTCCTGCCTTCGCAGGAACGACGGGGACGCGCGCCCTACTGGGCGTGGTGGCGGAGGTGTTCGACGTAGGCGGCGATGCCGGAGTCTATGTCGTGCTCGGGGGCGTAGCCGACGTCCTCGCCGATGCGGGAGAGGTCCATGACGGGGTTGTGGGCGTTGGAGGGGGTGCGTCCGGGCTTGAGGGCTGAACAGACCGCGTCCGGCAGGGACTTCTGCACGGCCTCCAGGACGCGCTTCGTCGACGTGGCCGCGCCGGAGCCGATGTTGTAGGTGTCGTGGGGCAGGGAGCCGGCGGTGTGCACGAGCTGGATGCCGCGCGCGAGGTCGCCGACGTACGTCCAGTCGCCCTCGTCGTCCTCGTTGATCGTGCCGCCGGGCCTGTCGGAGAAGTCGGGGTCCTCGCCCTTGAGGGCGGCGTGGCACATGCGGCTCATGGGGTTGAACATGCTGTAGTAGTAGGGGCCGTAGATGCTGCCGATGCGGAGCGAGACGACGTTGACGCCTGCACGCGCGGCGTAGTGGAACGCGTGGACCTCCATGCCCTTCTTGAACGCCTCCACCTGCGTGCCGGAGTGGATGGGGAGGGGCATGTCCTCCCGGAACGGGCCCTCCGGGATGCTGCCGTAGACGGAGGTGGAGCTGGCGAGCGAGACGCGGCGCATGCCGAGGATGCGCGCCGCCTCCAAGGTGTTCTGCAGGCCGGCGGTGTAGATGCGGTAGTCCTCCTGGGGGCTGATGCCACGCGCGGGCGGGGCCGCGAACGAGATGATGCTGTCCACCTTGTGGCGGCTCGCGACGTCCATCACCTCGTACAGCTTGGTGACGTCCATGCGGTCGACGAAGGCGCGGTCGTTCAGGTGGGGGGTCAGCGCGTCCGGGACGCGGTGTGCGCTGTGCTGCGTGATGACGACGCTCTCGCCGGTGTCCAGCAGCCGCAGCGCGGTGTTCAGTCCGATGAACCCCATCCCGCCGATGATCAGGATCATGTGGTTGTTCTCCTTGGAGGTGGTGCCGTTTGGGGCGTCCTCTGTTTTACCACGAGCGGGGGATGCGTGTTCACGCCCTTGCGGCCTCGCGGGCGTTGGCTTCTTCGACGAGGCGGTGGATGGAACGGATCTGGCCGCTGAAGGCGAAGGCGAGGACGGTGACGGCGATGACGGCGCCGCCGCCGAGGGCTATGGCGAACGGGGTGCTGGTGTACTGGGCGACGAAGCCGGCCTGGAGCGCGCCGAGCGGGGCGAGGCTCCACATCACGCCTCGAAGGCCCATGACGCGCCCTCGGAACTCCGTCGGGACGAGGAGGTTGAGCAGGGTGTTGGAGGCGGTCTGGAAGACGGCGTAGAGCCCGCCGCTCGCGGCGGCCATCGCGAGGGCGAACCAGTACCACTGCATCTCGCCGTTGACGCCGAAGAGCAGCACGGAGAGGCCGAGCAGTCCCGCGCCGCCGCCGAGCATCCAGGCCTTGCTCTGCTGCTGGCCGAAGGACGCCGAAAGGAAGATGCCGGTGAGCCCGCCGATGCCGCTCGCGGTCTGGAGCAGGCCGAGCCCCTCCGGCCCCAGTCCCAGCACGTCCGCGGCGAATGCAGGCAGCAGCCACTGGTAGGAGAGCCCGAAGTAGCCGATGGCGAAGCTCATCATGAGCAGGAGCAGGAAGATGCGGTGCCGCACGACGAACCCGAGCCCGTCCGCGATGTCATGCAGGACGGTGCGCCCCGTCGCGCGCCGCATCTCCGGCAGCGTGATGGTGACGATGGCGATGGCCATGGTGGCGAAGCCCGCTGCGATGAGGTAGAAGGCGACCGCCGCGCCGAGGTGGAAGTCGCCCGTGATGCCGCCGACGATGGCGATGGGTATCGTCCCGACCAACCCCGAGAAGGCGCGGGTGCCGTTCCAGACTCCCTGGTTCAGGGCGGTCGCGAACATGAACTGCTGCCGCTCGACGAGCGCGGGCCAGACGACGCGGCGCGCGGGCTGGTCGAGCGACGTCGAGATGCCGATGAGGAACGCCGAGGCCACGACGTGCCAGACCTCGACCCGTCCGATCAGCACGAGCGTTGCCAGGGTTGCGATGACGAGTGTTGCGACGCCCTCGCCGATGACGATGAGGCGGCGCGGATCGAGCCGGTCGGCGAGCGCGCCGGCAAGGAGGTTGAAGACGATGGCGGGGACGGCCTGCGCCGCGGCGACGTACCCGAGAACGACGACCTCGCCGGTGATGTCGTAGAGCAGCCAGCCCTGGGCGGCCATAAGCGCCTGCTGCGACGTGACGCTGGCAACGAGGCCTAGCCAGTAGCGGCGGTAGTCCCGCCGTCGAAGGACGACGAGGAACTCGAAGCGTGGGGCAAGGAAATCGCGCACGGGGTTACGTTACGCCCGTTCCGGTTTTGCGTCGAGGAGACAGGGGGGCGCGCACTGGTTCAGGGTGGGTAGGCGACTGCTTGCGAACAACGTGGACAGCCTCCCTACGCCCTGCGTGCGCTGCCCGCGCACTCTGGATTCCCGCTGGTGCGGGAATGACGGGACAAGTTACAGGGACGCGTACCAGTTGGCGAGGGCGTGGCCGACTTCGTCCGGGGAGTCTTCCTGGATGAAGTGGAGGCCTCGTACGGTGACCTCGCGCTGGTTGGGCCACGTCCGGCAGAAGTCGCGCTGCGGGCCGGTGAGGATGATGCCGGGCTCCGCGTTGATGAACAGCTTCGGCAGGTCGCTCGTCGCGAGCCAGTCGGCGTAGCGCTGCGTCAGCTCGACGACGTCGGCGGGCTCGCCGTCGAGGGGTATCTGGCGGGGCCACGTGAGGGTAGGGCGTCGCGATTCGCCCGGCTCCAGGTAGGGTCGGCGGTAGACGGCGAACTCCTCGTCGGAGAGGGTGCGCATGATGCTGGCGGGCAGGACGCGCTCTACGAACACGTTCTTCTGGAGGACGATCTCCTCTCCCGCCGGGGAGCGCATCGCCTGGAAGATGTTGCGCGCCTGCTCCGGCCATTCGTCCCACCGCATCGGGCGAACGATGCCCTCCATGTAGGCGACGCCCCTGACCCGCTCGGGATGGCGGCGTGCCCAGTCGAAGCCGAGTGCCGAGCCCCAGTCGTGGCCGACGAGCACGACGCGCTCCGTGAGGCCGAGGGCGTCGAACCACGCGTCGAGGTAGCGGGCGTGGTCGGCGAACCGGTACGAGCCACCGGGGGCCTTGCCGGAGTCGCCCATGCCGATGAGGTCCGGAGCGAGGCAGCGCGCCTGTCCGGACAGGTGCGGGATGACGTTGCGCCACAGGTAGGACAACGTGGGGTTGCCGTGCAGGAAGACGACGGGGTCGCCGTCGCCGGTGTCGACGTGGGTCATCTCGCTGTCGAGCACGTTGACGGTGTGCCGGGGATGCGGGTCTGCTGCGGTCATCGGGTGTCCTTTCGGGGTGCGGCCAGCGATGTGGGGGGCGTCAACGACACCAATACTACAGGGGTGTAAGCTCCGGCTGTGTCCGGCGTCGTATCCACACTCGCTCCCCCCGTGCTGTTCCGTGCAACAGCCGCTCCGGATGCGCCGGGCGGGGAGCCGTAGATGGACCCCCGATTCGCCGGTTTCCCACGCAGGCGCGTCATCTGGGGACAGTACATCATGTCCTTCTCCTGGAGCCTCGGGCTCTGGGCGGCGGTGCCGGTCATCCCCATCCTCTCGCTCCAACTGAATGAGAACATCGCCCTGGCCGGCCTGGTGGTCTCGATAGGCGGCGCGGGGAGGTTCCTGGTCAGCTACACCACCGGGCCGCTGCTGGATCGATTCGGGCGGCGCGGGATCGGGGCCTTCGGCATATTCGTCCGGATGGTGTTCTCGTTCCTGGAGGGGTTGTCGCCGACCTACCTCTCGCTGCTCGCGTTCCGGTTCGGGTCGGGGATCGGCACATCGATATGGGGGACAGCGCACCAGACGATCACGGCGGACGTCTCCACGCCTGAGGACCGCGGGCGCATCAGCGGCCGCAAGCAGGGTTGGGCGCAGTTCGGCGCGATCGTCGGGCCGGTGGTGGGCGGCGCAGCATGGGCGATCACGGGCGACATCCGCATCCCGTTCTTCATCAACGGGTTCAGCAAGATGGTCTGTCTCTTCGTGATGATCTTCATGATGGTGGAGACGCGGCAGCTCTCGGCACGACCCGCCTCCTCCTCCGTGCCGGCCCCCGCCAGAGAGACGACCCGCGCTCCGATCCCGCGCTCAACCGGGTACCTGAGCGGCTTCTTCATCCGCGTGGGCTATGCCGCGGTCAGAATGGGCAACGCACCGTCGATGATCGTCTCGATGGCCGCGACAGGGTTCCTCTACGTGCTCATCGGGACGTTCGCGGTGAACCTGATGCGCGCGACGGTGCAGGACCTGGTGCTGCCGGTCTACGTCGAGGAAGTGCTGGGGCTCGCGGAGTCGCAGCTGGGCATCGTGATAGCGGCGATGGGCATCGGCGGGCTGCTGGCCTCGGTGGCGGGAGGCTGGGCGACGGACCGGTGGGGGGTGCAGACCGCGCTGGTGCCCGGGGCGCTCATGGCGACGGCAGGCCTCGTGCTGACGGCCCAGGGACCCGCCCTGTTCGGCATGGTGCTGCTGGCGGTGGCACTCGGCGGAGCGGCGGCCCTGGTCATGGTGGGCACGCAGGCCTTCTCCATCGACGTGTCGCCGCCGGGCGCGAGAGGGCGATTCTTCGGGCGGACGCAGGCAGCGGGACACTTCGCGACGTTCGTGGGACCGTTCGCCATCGGAGGCATCGCAGACATCTTCGGGCTGGGGGCGGCGTTCTATGTCATCGGCGGGATATTCCTGTTCATGGCACCTATCGGCGTGCTGATGGGCCTCGTGGGGCCGCGCGTGCGGGCACGGCTGGCGGCGGAGGCTGCCGCGCAGTCGCCGTGAGGTAGCGGCGAACACCGCCTGCTCATGAGCGGCGTGACCCTTGCTGTTACGCTGGTAGCACAAGGAGGCGGTGACCATGGCAGACCATCCCACGCTCGGAGACTTCATCCTCGGTTTCGAGGGCCTTGCCATCATGCGCGCATGGACAGTGGACCCGGAAGGCGTGAAGGCGCGCGTGCGGAGCATCGTTGAGATGACGGGCCGCCTCGACGAGGAGCCGTGGTCGAGCCCCGAGGTCGTGGGCGAGAAGACGGTCACGGACGGCTACGCCGAGTGGGCTGCCGTCTACGACGCCCCGGACAATCCGGTGCTGCTCGCCGAGGAGCCGGTCGTGTGCGAGATGGTGGCGCGCTACCCGGCTGGCGACGCGCTCGACGCGGCGTGCGGCACCGGCCGGCACGCGGAGCACTTGGCATCGTTGGGCCACCGGGTGGTCGGCGTCGACGCCACGCCGGAGATGCTGGAGCACGCAAGGGCAAAGGTGCCTGAGGCGCGCTTCGAGACTGGCGACCTGATTGCGCTACCGCTACCAGACGGTGCGGTGGACCTCGCGGTCTGCTCGTTCGCGCTCACGCACTGCGCCGACCTCGGCCCACCCGTCAGCGAACTCGCGCGCGTGGTGCGGCCCGGCGGGCACGTGGTCATATCCGACGCCCACCCGTTCTCGGTGATCCTCGGCGCGCAGGCCCGCTACCGGCCCCTCGATGCCGAGCGCGGGTTCGTGCGGAATCACGTCCACCTGGCGTCGGACTACCTCGCGGCGTTCCAGGCTGCGGGGTTGGACGTCGTCCGGTGCCTGGAGCCGCTGTGGGGCGAGCGGGAGATCGCGACGTTCCCATTCGCGGATGCATTCCCCGACATGCTGGAGACGGCGGTGAAGGGCATGCCTATCGTCATCGTGTGGGAGCTGGAGAAGCGCGGGCCACCCCCATCCTAACCTTCCCCCATCAAGGGGGAAGGGATCAGAAGAGGGAAGGGATCAGCTTGCCGGGGCGGCCTCAGGCGCGAGTGCAGGCTGGGGGCGGCGGAAGAGCCTGTTCAGGAGCCTTGGGATGCTGTCGTTGAACAGCATGTAGACGATTGGCAGGACGAGCAGGGTGAGACCGGTAGAGCTCATCAGGCCACCTATCACGACCGTCGCCAGCTCCGCGCTGATGATGCCGCCGCTGCCCTCGCTCGCCACTGCGAGCGGCAGGAGGGCGAAGCTCGTGGTGAGGGCGGTCATGAGGATGGGGCGCAGGCGTACGCGCGCACCGGAGACCAGGGCGTCGTAGACGGGCATCCCCTTGGCTCGCTGCTGTTCCACGAAGGCGATGAGCACGATGGCGTTCGTCACGACGATGCCGATGAGCAACAGCATGCCCATCATGGCGGGGAGCCCGAGCGAGCGCCCGGTTATGGCCAGCGAGACGAACACGCCGATGAGCGCGAGCGGCAACGTCGTGATGATGACGAACGGGTTCCGCAGGGAGCCGAGGCTGACGACCATAACGAGGTAGACGAGCACGATACCTACGGCCATGGAGATGAACACGGCCTGGAAGCCTTCTGCGATGTCGGCGAATACGCCTCCGCTCTCGATGCTGACGCCGGGCGGGAGCTGCAGTGCATCGATCTTCTCCTGGACGAGGACGCCGACAGCCTGAGCATCGTCACCGATGATGTCGGCGGTGATGCTCGCGGAGCGGACGCCATCGGTGCGGCTGATCTCGACAGGGCCCTCGCGCATGGCAAGTTCAGCTATCTCTCCGAGAGCCGCCGAGCCGACCTGCCCGGCGATGATGAGAGAGCCCACACCGCTCAGCCCTCCGGCGGCACGCGGGTCTCCGGCAACGACCACGTCGTACGCCTGGCCGTCAATCGTGATGGTCGTCACGGTCTGGCCGATGAGGTACTGGCTGAGCTGGAAGGCGACCTGGCGCGTGGTGAGGCCGAGCAACGCGGCCTTCTCGGGGTCGACCTCTATCGCGACCTCGGGACGGGCCTGCGTTACGGTGTTCTCCACGTTGACGATGTCCTCGATGGTGCCGAGCGATGTGGCCAATTCGCGGGAGACCGTGGCGATGCCGTCGTAGTCCGGGCCGGTGACGACGATGTCAACGCCGCCCGCCGGAGGGCCGTCCACGAGCTCCGTGATGCTGACCACCTGTCCGGGTTTGTCGAGCTCTTCTCTGAGTATCTGTGCGACGTTCTCCGGCGCGTCATCCCTGAGGGTGACGAAGAACTCGGCACGCCGGGCCTGCCCCCCACCCGCGAAGAAACCGAACTCTGACGCGCCGATGGTCACCGAGTAGAGGTCGGAGACGTCGTTCAGCCGCTCTTCTATCTCGACGACCGCCGCGAGGGTCTGTTCCGGGGCGGTCCCCGGCGGCAGCGTGACCTCGATCTGCAGGCTGTCGGTTTCTCCACCAAACAGGTTGACGGGGATGATGGCTGTCAGACCGAGGCTCGAGACAGTAATCAGGAAAGCGGCCAGCAGGGTGATGAGCCTGCGGCGCAACACCCAACGCAGGATGGCTCCGTAGATGCGCTGCAGTGCGGTCTCCGGCAGCATCAACTCACCCTCGTCGCCGGCTCCCTCCGGCAGGTCGCCGGGGCGGAGGAGGTATGCGCCGAGGACGGGGACCGCAGTCAGCGCAACGAACAGCGACGCGATGAGGGCGAAGGTGACGGTGAGCGCGAAGGGTGAGAAGAACGCCCCGAACAGGCCAGGGATGAACGCCAGCGGGAGAAACACGACGACGGTGGTGAGGGTCGAGGCGACGATGGCCGGGCCCACTTCGGCGGTCGCATCCAGCGCGGCGCGCCAGCGTTCGCGTCCTCCCTGGATGTGCCTGTAGACGTTCTCGAGCACGACGATGGAGTCGTCGACGACGCGTCCGACGGAGATGGCGAGTCCTCCGAACGTCATGAAGTTGAGGGACATGTCCTGCGAGAACATGAGCAGGATTCCGGTCAGGACGCTCAGGGGGATGGAGAGCGCGATGACCACGGTGGGACGGAGCGTGTTGAAGAAGCCCCGCACGACCGTCGGCCGGATGGTGAACATGAAGGCGAAGACCACGGAGACGGCGAAGAAGAAGCCGAATATCGCCTCCCTGGCGAGGGTGTCGATCTGCCGCTGGATGTCCGGGCCCTGGTCCGCCACGACTACGATCTCGACGTCGGCGGGAAGCCCCTCGATGGTATCCAGCGCGTCTTTGACCGCGGTCGTCACGTCCACGGTGTTTGCGTCGGGTCCCTTGGTGATGGATACGCCGATGCCGGGCTTGCCGTTCGTGCGGTCGATGCTGTCAGGCGTTCCGTTACCGAGTGTGACGGTGGCCACGTCAGCGAGACGCACGACGCCGGCTGCGGAACCGCCGACGATGAGGTTCTCGATATCTTCCACCGACTCCAGCGTGTGCGTCGTCTTGGCGATGATGGCCTGCGAGCCGTCGAAGAGCAGTCCGGCGGGGAGCGTCAGGTTGTTCTCGCTCAGGGCCCCTGCGATCTGGAACAGGGGGACGTCGTTGGCCGCCAACTTCTCGGCGTCCACGGTGATGCGTACGCTTCGGTCCACCGTGCCGGCGAGCGTAACGTCCATGACGCCGTCGAGCCCGGAGATCTCCGGCACGATGCGCGACCGCACAAGATCCTGCATCTCCGCGAGAGGCCTGTCCGATATGACGCTGAACTGGATGACGGGGAAATCGTCCGGATTGAAGCGCCCGACGTCCGGCTCCCCCACGCCGTCCGGGAAGGTGACGCCGCTAACGGCGGCTTCGATGGCCGATTGCGCCTCCGCCATGTCCGTGCCGTAGCGGAAGTTGGCGAATATCGCCGACCTGCCCTCGGACGAGGTGGACTGTATCGATTCGAGATCCGGCGTATCGGAGATCGCGCGTTCGATAGGGTCGGTAACCGAGCGGACGACGGCCTCAGGGTCGGCGGAGGGATAGGCCACGAATACCGCCACGAGCGGGAAGTCGATCTGAGGGAAGAGCTCAACCTGGAGCGAGCGGTAGGCGCCCACGCCGGAAACGAGGATGAGGACTATGGCGAGCACCGTCACCGTCGGGCGGCGGAGGGCCATCGACGTCAGGAAAGTCACAGGTGTATCTCCTTACTCCTGGTTCCGCAGCGGGAGCAGGAACACCTGTGAGGCGTCGACTGCGGGTCCGTACGGGCTTCTATCGGGCGGGATTGATCCATCGGTAGCAACTTCTTAAGGATAGCGTGTTTCCCAAAGGAACAGCCGGTCAATATGAGATACGTTGTTTCGTGGGAGTTGGATTCGTGCAGTTCTGCGGTGCTGGCCCGCCCGGAGGGAATCGAACCCACGACACTCGGTTCCGAAGACCGATGCTCTATCCGCTGAGCTACGGGCGGGCGCTCTTTCGATTGTACTATGCCCCGCGACGCTCCTGCTCTGGTAGGCTGTCTGTGCAATTCGACGAGGAGCACGCTTGTGATGACCGGTCAGGGGCAACAGACGAACGCACTACGCAGGGCCACGGACGCTGTCCAGATGACCGACCTGGAGCACATGCTGTTGCAGCCAGCCGACATGCCGCCCGAGCTTGCCGGGTTCGTTGTCACGCGTGAGAACGAACTCGACAACGAAACGATGGCCGAGCATGGCTTTCCGGGTCAGACGGAGGAGTCTATCGGAGAGGCCGGGCGCATCAGCGGCTATCTGCGAGAGATGAGCCGTGAGTTGGAGGAGGAACCTGAGACAGGCACCATCGTCAGCGCGGGCATGGTGGCGCACCTCTTCCGCGACGGAGCATCGGTCGAGCGCTGGATAGACGAGACGTTCCTCAGTGAGTTCGTCGGAAATGCGGGCCGCATCCTGGACAACGGCCATGAACTGCTCCACGCGGAGGAGGTGCCGGTATCCGGCTTCCACGGCAAGGCGGCGGGCGTCTTCGCCGTGCACGACGTGCCGGTAGGCGTCATCGGCTCCACCATCGTGGACTTCGCACTGGGTCGACTGCTGGGCGTGGCTTTCGTCGTGGCGCTGGGCAGCAGCGAGCATCTCGCGGCGTCGCGCGAACTGGCGCTGCGCATGGAGCGCAGGTTCGTGAGCGTGGCGCTGGGCGGCTAGGCGGGGCGGGAACAAGCCTGTCTCTCGTAGCCTCGCCGAATCACCCCCATCCTAACCTTCCCCCATCAAGGGGGAAGGGATCAGACACCCTACCCCCAACCCAGGACGCGGGGTTGCGCGCTAAAGCGCCGGCCTGCGCAGGAACGACGGCAAGTGGCGCAGGAACGCTTCTAGCACTCGCCCTGATTCCCTCGGTCCCGGAGTGCGCGGTACACCTTCTCGGCGGTGACCGGCGCATCGGCGATGCGGACGCCGACGGCGTCGGCAACGGCATTCGCCACCGCCGCGCTGATGCCTTCGATGGCGTATTCCCCTATGCCCTTGGTGCGATACGGGCCGACGCCTTCCTCGGACTCGACGAGCGCGGTGCGCAGCTCGGGGAGGTCGGCTATCGAGGGCAACTTGTAGTCGGCGAGAGTGGGATTGACGACCCGGCCGTCCTCGAGCATGAGTTCCTCGGTGAGAGCGTGCCCGATGCCCTGCACGACGCCACCGTTGATCTGTCCCTGGTGGCCGATGGGGTTGATGACCACACCGACGTCGTGGGCGCTGGTCAGCTTCAGCAGCTCAACCCGACCGGTCTCCGGGTCGATGCGCACCTCGGCAACCTGCGCCATCGCCGAGGCGACGAGGGAATGTTCGTGCGCGTTGTTCGTCGCGTTGCCCGTGACGGAGGCGTCAGTCTGCGCGACGAGTTCCGCCCAGGGCACGGACTCGCCTGTGTCAGTCCGCCTCACGTCGCTGCCGGATAGCGCGATGCGCTCGGCGGGCCAGCGGAGCAGTCGCGTTGTGAGCCGGAACAACTCGTCCCTGGCGCGGGTGGCTGCGTCGTATGCAGCTGGTCCGGCCACGCGGGTGACGCGGCTTGCGCCGACACCGGTGTCGAACGGCCCGTCGTCGGAGTCCCACGCCTGCACCTCAATGAGTCCGGGAGCCACGCCGAGGGCTTCGCCAACGATCTGAACGAGCGCGGTATAGGAGCCCGTGCCCTGCTCGAACACCGACGTGTGCAGGAGCACCGTGCCGTCGGGCCGGAACGTCACCGCTGCCGACGATACGCCCTCGCCCTGGTCCTTGTAAGAGAGCGAGATGCCGCGTCCGACGTGGGGCGGCTTGGGGTCGTTGTAGCCGGATGCGCGGACGGCGGCATCGACCGTCTCCTCGGGGCGCATCATGAGTCCGGGCATGCCGTTGGCGAGCTCCTCGCCACCGCGAACGAGGTTCTTCCGTCGCAGTTCGAGAGGTTCGAGACCGAGGCGTTGGGCGATGACATCCATGTGGGACTCGATGGCGAAGTTGGCCTGCACCGCGCCCGGCCCGCGGAAGAATCCGCCGGGGATGGTGTTGGTGTAGACGTGGACGGCCTCGATGCGGGTGTGAGGGATGCGGTAGGGCCCGGCGGCGTGGCTCGCGCCCGGCAGGTTGACGCCCGGTACAGGCTTGAAGCCGCCGTAGGCGCCGCTGTTGAAGAGGAACTGCGCCTCGTGGGCGGTGAGCGTTCCATCGCTCTTCACGCCGGTGCGCATCCGCACGACGCTGGGGTGGCGCGGGTTGGCCGCGGAGAATTCCTCGGCGAACGTCATGACGCTCTTGACCGGCCGGCCGGTCTTCTGCGCCAGGAAGTAGCAAACGGGGATGTCCATCGGCGAGCCCTTGCCGCCGAAGTCGCCTCCGATGGTCGAGTGCCGGACGACGATACGCTCAGGGTCCAGGCCGAGGGCGTCGGCGAGGTTCAGTTTCAGCCGGTGGGGCGCCTTGTTGGGCGCCCATATCTGCAGGCGGCCGTCGTCGTCGATCCAGACGACGCACGAGTGCGGCTCGAGATATGCCTGATGCGCGCGCTGCGTGGTGTAGACGCCCTCGACGACAATGTCGGCCTCGTCGAACCCCCGTTCAGGGTCACCGCGGCCCCATACGTCGCTGACGAACGCGTTCGTGGGTTGGGGCAGGGGCGCAGGCAGGCCGTGGTAGGCCTGCACGTCCGGATGCAGCAGCGGCGCGCCGTCGGCGAGGGCGTCCTCCGGCTCCAGCACGGCAGGCAGTTCCTCGTATACGACGTCGATCAGGTCGACGGCCCGCTGGGCGGTTTCGGCGTCGGTGGCGGCGACGGCTGCGACGCGCTCGCCCGCGAACCGGACGCGCTCGTGGGCGAGCACCGGAACGTCGCGCATCCGCCGTCCGTAGAGGACGCCTGTGACCTCGTCCCCGGTCAGCACGGCGTGAACGCCGGGGAGCCGTTCGGCCTTTGACGTGTCGATGCTGACGATGCGGGCGTGCGGGTAGGGGCTGCGGAGGGCCTTCATCCACAGCACGCCCGGCAGGTCGGTGTCGGCAGCGTAGCGGGCTGTGCCGGTCGTCTTGGCGACGCCGTCGACGCGCGGGGCTGCTGTTCCGATCACATGGTAGGCCTGCACGCAGGCTCCTTCAGACCCGATGTCGGCGGGCGTGAGTGTTGCGCTGGACGGGCCTAGTTGTAGTTCCCAGGGACGTTGTTTACATGCGCGAGGCGGGAGTGATCCCGCCGATGCCGCCGTGTGGACGCCGGTGATTGTAATACGCAAGGAAGGCCGGCAGCGTGTCGAGCCGCTCGCGGTTGGAGGTATACGGTCGCTGGTAGGCCCACTCGGCTTGCAGGATCTTGTTGAACGCCTCCGCC
>DAOUHT010000148.1:0-5611 GCA_034428375.1 Dehalococcoidia bacterium
TGAGAACGCCAGCATCATGGGGATGCTGAAGCGCAGCAGACTCCAGTTTCCGTGCCTGAAGACGTGCCGCATCGCCACGATGAAGAAGGGGACCGCGAGGAAGCCGAGGACTCCCCATGCCAGCATGAGGTGGGCCGGACGGGTCATCACCCCTTCAACCGGCAGGATGCCCTCGGCCGAACTCTCGAACGTGAACAGGAATGGCAGTGCCGCCGCCAGCGAGCCGGTGACCAGCAGGCCCGCGGCAAGCAGGGCGCGTCCGAGGCGCCGACGCCCGGTGATCTTCTTCTCGTGCGTCCAGGTTTCGAGGACCCGATTGAAGGTGTAGATACTGCCCTGTCCTCCGCCGGGCGCGCCGAGAACGACCGTGTCGTTCCGTATGGCGACCGCACTCCCGAGTGCCGTGTCGACACTCGTGTCCTCTGCCGTCAGCTCTGCCTGGAAGCGCCAGCCGCGTGACGTCTCTTCGAAGACGAATGCACAGCCTGCGTTCGGCGCGGGTCCCCTGCTGCCCGGCGCCCCCACGACGAGGTAGTAGTCCTGCAATGCAACCGCGGAGCCGAATGATTCCTTTGCGGACGGCACGGGGCATCCAAGCGTCGCCAGGGGCACCCAGCCGCGCTGCGCCTCGGTGAATATCGTCACGACCGCATCCCCGCCTACCGCCAGGCGCCCGGAGTCGAGCGAGATGCTCCTGCCGAACAGTTTCGTGTCGATGAATGAGGGGTGTATCGCTGACGAGTGCGCCCACTCGCCGTCTGCTCGTTTGTAGACATCCACCAGCCAGCCGTCGAAGCTCAGGATCCCTACGGCCAATAGATCGTTCTCCAGCGCTACCTGGGTCGGCAGGCCATCCTCTGCGGAAGGGTAGAGCCTCGCTGCAAGCGTCCAATCGCGCTCTTCTCCGGTGTACACGTAGACCGCTTCCAATGAGGCGACCACGACCGTATCGCCGTGGATCGCCACGGACTGACCGAACCCCACTACACCTTCTGCGTCCTCGGGTCTGAGTGTCGCGGCATGTGTCCAGCGCTCATCGGCGAAGGCGTAGAGCTCGACGAGGCCGCCCAGGTTCGCCCTCGGGGCGCCGACCGCGACCATATCCTCGTGAGCCGCTACCGATGCCCCGAAGTCCGAATCGATGCCCAGTCCCCGTGCTTGTATCCCATGGACAAGGCGCCACTTGTCGCCCTGCTTCGCGTACAACCACGCGGTGTTCACGTCCTCTTCCGCACGGGGGCCGGCCGCGGTGCCGATGATGAGGAAGCGGTCGGTGAATGCCAGTGAACGCCCGAACTGGATGCGCCGCTCGTTCCGCGCTGTGTTCAGCAGCACTGCGCCTCCGACCAGCGTAAGACCCAGCGGCAGGTCCCAGAGGTTGATCGCTCCCAGGCCGCCGACGCTCACAGAGGTCACGAGAATGAGTGGGAAGTGCCGCCAGAGCATGTCGCGCTGGATGATCCCCGGCCGCAGATACAGTTGGATCGCTACGCCTATGACCAGGAGAACGAACCCGATGGACATGACGTGCGGGTGCATGTCTCCCAGCAGGAAGCTGAACGCGGGGAACTCCGTTATCGCGTTCGGTACCGCGCGCGACACGCGCCACCACCACCAGAACTCTTCGGGGCGCCACGAAGCTGACGCCTGAGCGTCCCTGTACCACTCTGCGTTGGGCGTTATCCACGCCCAGAAAGACGCGGTTCCCGCATTGGAGGCCCATGCGAGTTCGAGCACGCCCAGGACGTTGCTCGCTATCAACAGCAGGAAGACGGACCCGGCTCCTGCGGATGCTCCCGCCACGAGCGATCCTCGTGAGAGCCGTACGAGGTTGAACGTCAGACCGAATGCCGCGACCGCTGCCATGGCGGCGTAGGTGGCGAGGCCCAGCGTGTAGGCGATGGGCGTTATCGTGTCCGTGAGCAACGCCACGGAGCCGATGAGCAGGTAGCCCAGGTAGTAGTAGGAGACCGCTTCGCCTGCGAACCATGCGTCTATGGGTGGGTAGTAGGAGCTGGCCACCGTGGAGCTCAGGAACATCAGGTCCATCGGCTGTTCGGTGGTGGCGATGTCCGGGACCATCGCCCGGTACAGCGTCATGGCTGCAAACGCGAGGAGGAACAACCCCTCGGTCATGAGCACGATGGTCCGGTTGTTCCACAGGAACGCCCATATCTCACGGCGCCAGCGGCGGACCGCGAGCACCGCTATGGCAACAACGATCGCCAGCGCTGCCAGCACGGACAGGTTGGAGACGGGGATGGTATGGGTCATGCCTACGAGCCCCGCCAGGAAGCCAACGCTCAGCAGCCCCAGCGGCTTGGAGAAGGCATAACCCCGGTCCGGCATGCGCGAGAACGCCCGGAAGGCGATGGGGAACGCCGCGAAGGAGAACGCCTCCAGCGTCAGGAACCACAGGGCTGCGTCGAACAGTCCCATTACGCCCCCTCGCCCCGTCGTTCCTGCGGAGGCAGGAACCCCGCAGCCCGGTCTGGCCCCCTCTCCTTTGAGGGGAGAGGGCCTGGGTGAGCGTGATCCCCGAAGAGCGCGTCGACGAAATCGTCCGTGTCGAACAGCGCCAGGTCGTCCGTCCCCTCGCCCGTGCCGATGAACACCACGGGCAGGCGCAGCTGCTGCGCGATGGCGACCGTCACCCCGCCCTTGGCCGTGCCGTCCAGCTTGGCGAGGAAGACGCCGTTGACGCCGACGGCCTCCTGGAAGAGACGGGCCTGCTCCACGCCGTTGCGTCCCGTCGTCGCGTCCAGCACGAGAAGCGTCTGTTGGGGCGCTCCGGGCGCGCGGCTCTCGAACACGCGGCGTACCTTCCGCAACTCATCCATGAGAGGCGCTTTCGTGTGCAACCGGCCCGCGGTGTCGAACAGGAGAACGTCGGCTCCGCGTGCCGTCGCAGCCTCATACGCATCGAAGGCTACTGCGCCGGGGTCGGAGCCCGGCTGGTGCGCGATGACGTCTGCCTGAAGCCGGTCTCCCCATACCTTCAACTGGTCTATCGCCGCGGCCCGGAACGTATCGCCTGCGCCGATGAGGACGGACTTCCCCATGCGCTGGTAGTGGGCCGCCATCTTGGCGATGCTCGTGGTCTTCCCCGCGCCGTTCACTCCTACGATCATGAGCACGAACGGCTTGGCGGCGAGGTTCTCCTGGTCGTACCAGTCCCAGAAGCTCTTGTCCTGGGGGTCGAGGAGGAAGGCAAGCTCCTCCTTGAACAGTTCGATGACTTCGTCCGGGTCGTCTACGCCCTCTTCCCTGATGCGCTGGCGGACCGTGTTCACAACCGCCAGCGAGGTGTCGACGCCCACGTCCGCTGAGATGAGCGCGTCTTCCAGTTCCTCCCACAGGCGGTCGTCCGAGAGCGTGGCGCCCTGGAATAGCGCGGCCAGCCCTCCTCCCCAGCCCTTCCTCGTCTTGGCCAGAGCGTGTGTCGTCTTGTCCTTGCGGCGGAGGAAGTTGAAAACCACGTGGGCGAATCGTTCCTTTGTCCGGGTAGTTGCTCTGCGGCAGCCTCCCACTTACAGGCTGCATGGTACCAATGGCGTGAATCTACTCACAAGACGCGGGCTGCGGGCGGACTTGTCATTTCGGGCGAAGCCCCCCGCCCGTAGTTCCCGCACCTCTACCCGTCATTCCCGCACCGGTACCCCGCTATTCCCACCCCTTTACCCGTCATTCCCGCGAAGGCGGGAATCCAGCCGCGCGGCTGTGCCGCGCGCATGCGCAGACAGAGGAGCGCATACGGGGTTGGGGAGTGAGGGAGCCCGTCGTTCCTGCGGAGACAGGAACCCCGCAGCCTTGGTGTGGCGTGGAGTGGGGGCTGTCATGCTGAGCGGAGCGTAGCGGAATCGAAGCATCTCCCGGGTGCCTGACTCCCTCTTCTGGGGGAGAGGTCGGCGCGCGGCAGTGCGGCGGGTGAGGGTGAACCGGCCCGCCCTACACCTTCGCCTCTTCCCCCCTCCGCAGCGCCGCTAACGCCTCCCGCGCCGCGGCCTGTTCCGCGTCGGCCCTTCTGTGGCCCGCGCCTTGACCCATGGCGCGCCCGTCCACCAGCACGCGCACAGCGAACTCCTTATCGTGCGGTTCGCCGGAGTCAGAGACCGTTTCGTAGACGGGCAGGGGGAGCCCCTGCCCCTGGAGGAACTCCTGCAGCGCGCTCTTGGCGTCCCGCTCGGCCCCGGAGTTTCCCATCGCCTGTATGCGGGGCTGGAGCCATTGCAGGACGAGCGAACGGCTTGCCTCCTCGCCCTGGTCCAGCAGCACCGCGCCGATCACCGCCTCGAGCGCCGCCGCGAGATTGCGGTCGCGGTCACGTCCCCCGCTCGCTTCCTCCCCCTGACCGAGCAGGAGATACGCTCCGAGGCCGAGGCTGCGCGCGACGGCCGCAAGCGTTTCGCCGCGTACGAGCGATGCGCGGGCGCGGGTCAGATCGCCCTCGTCGTAGTGCGGGTAGAGCCGGAACAGCTCGGCGGCGGCGACCCAGCCAAGGAACGCGTCGCCGAGGTACTCCAGCCTGTCATAGCTCGCCAGCGACGGGTCGTCCTGCTCGTTCAGGAACGAGCGATGCACGAGCGCCTCATACAGCAGGCCGCGCTCCTTGAAACGCACGCCAAGCGTCCGCTCCAGCGCGGCGCCTGCCCCCGTCGTTCCTGCGGAGGCAGGAACCTCGCCTGAGTGTTCGAGCGCCCTGTCCGATCCCTTCCCCCCTGATGGGGGAAGGTTAGGATGGGGGTGTCCGCCCGGCTCACTGGTCAAAACGCCCTCGGCCCCGTCGTTCCTGCGGAGGCCCGCGCTTCGGCGCGCAACCTCGCCTGGGTATTCGGGCGCCCTGCTCGATCCCTTCCCCCTTGATGGGGGAAGGTTAGGATGGGGGTGTCCGCCCGGCTCGCTAGTCAAAGCGCCCTCGGCCCCGTCGTTCCTGCGGAGGCAGGAACCTCGCAGCCCTGTTCCCCGTCATTCCCGCACAGGCGGGAACCCAGAGTGCGCGGGCAGCGCACAAGGGGCGGAGTGGAAGGGCGGGGCGCGTCCTGCTCTCTACTGCGTGACGCTATGGGGGTGCCCGTCCGGCAGGTTAGTCAAACACACCCTTGGGCCACGGGGGCTGCGGGCGCTTCACTTCGCCGACGAACACCTCGTCCCGCATCAGCCCCAGCAGCGAGTTGAATGCGCTGAGCGCCTGCTCGTTCTCCTGCGGCCTGATGAGCTTCAGGAATGCGGAACCGCCGCCCTCGAATACGAACGTCGGCGTTCCGAAGACGCCCAGCTCCTCGACGGCGTGGGTGTGACTCTCGGCGATCTCGTCCAGCGTCGATCGGTCGTTCAGGTCGGCGGTGAACTTGTCCACGTCGAGACCTGCCTCATCGGCGAGCCGCTGGAGCACGGCGACGTCGTTCAACTCCACGCGGTCCTGGTGGCGGGCACTGAGCAGCAGCGGGAGGAACGCTCTGAGCGCATCCTCGCCCTGGCGCCGCGCGGCCTGTCCCGCGCGCAGCCCCCACAGGCTCTGGTCGAGACTCTCGTCCGGTTCGTTCCAGGCCCTGTAGTCAGGGTCGCCCGTCTTCTGGTTGATCTGCGCGAGTGAGAGCGGCTTCCACGTGAC
>DAOUHT010000149.1:0-10850 GCA_034428375.1 Dehalococcoidia bacterium
TAGTGATGAACGAGCCCTCTGAGACCGCCGAGGCAGCGCGGCATGTGGAAGGCGGCGCGGAGAAGATGCGCCTCGCCAAGGAGGAGCGCGGGGCCCTGCCGATGGGCTTTCCCGCGCCACTCGCGGACTGGGACACGGTGTCTCAGGCACTGGAGGAGTTCCCTCACAGGCTGGAGTTGAGCCGCTACCTCCAGGCGGAGACGGGCGGTACCGCCGTTGCGCTGCCGTTCGAAGCGGCGCCGTCCTACCACGGCGCCGTCGAGGATCTGGCCGAGGCCGTGCAGGGCGGACACCGCGGCACGGTAGTGATCGCGACGCAGCACTCCCAGCGGCTGCGGGAACTGCTCGCCGAGGCGGACGTGGGAGCCGCAGAGGAACGGACGCTGGACGCCGTGCCGGAGCGTCGCGTCACTGTCGTGCACACCACCGTCGCAGGAGGCTGGACGCTCGCAGCGGAGGAAGGCGGCGAACCCCTCGTCACGCTGCTGTCGGACGCGGAAGTGTTCGGCGCGCGCAAGCAGCGCGTTACCCGCGCCCGGAGGCACGCACAACGCTTCCAGGCGACGACCGTCGAGGAGCTGACGCCCGGAGCATACGTGGTGCACGTCGACCACGGCATCGGGCGCTTCGCCGGCACGGGTTCACGATCGGAGGAGACAGACGCACCCGGGGGACGCGAGTACCTCATCCTCGAATACGCGGGCGGCGACCGTCTCTACGTGCCGATGGAGCACCTCGCGCGACTCTCGCCCTACGCCGGAGGAGAGGAGAAGCCGCCGTCGCTGACGAGCCTCGGCGGTCAGGAGTGGACGCGCGCGGTATCGCGGGCACGGGAGTCCACCAAGCGGCTTGCGATAGACCTGCTGGCCCTCTACGCCCGGCGCGAGTCCTCAGATGGCTTCCCGCACGGCAATGACACGCCGTGGCAGCGTGAGATGGAGGATGCCTTCCCCTTCGTCGAGACGCCGGACCAGCAACGCGCGATCGACGACGTGAAGGAGGACATGGAGATCGCGCGTCCCATGGACCGGCTGGTCTGCGGCGACGTGGGCTACGGCAAGACGGAGGTCGCGCTACGGGCAGCGTTCAAGGCCGTGATGAGCGGCAAGCAGGCTGCGGTGCTCGTGCCCACAACCGTCCTCGCGCAGCAGCATTACCGCAGCTTCGCCGAGCGCCTGGGCCCCTTCCCCGCGCGGGTGGAGATGCTGAGCCGGTTCCTCTCCCCGAAGGAGCAGGACGAGGTCGTGCGCGGGCTGAAGAGCGGCGAGGTGGACGTGGTCATCGGCACGCACCGGCTCGTGCAGAAGGACGTGGACTTCAAGGACCTCGGTATCGTCGTCATCGACGAGGAGCACCGCTTCGGCGTCGCCCACAAGGAGCGGCTGCGCGAACTGCGGAGCGAGGTCGACGTGCTCACGCTCACGGCGACGCCCATCCCCCGCACGCTCCACATGGCGATGTCCGGCATACGTGACATCTCCACCATCGAGACCCCGCCGGAGGAGCGGCTGCCCATCAAGACGTACCTCGCCGAGCGCTCGGACGACCTCGTGAAAGAGGCCGTGCAGCGCGAGTTGGACCGGGGCGGACAGGTCTTCTTCCTCCACAACCGCGTGAAGAGCATCCACCTGGCGGCGGCGGGCTTGCGCGACCTCGTGCCGGAGGCGCGGATACTCATCGGACACGGGCAGATGCCGGAGGACGAACTCGCTGAGATCATGGAGCGCTTCGCCGACGGCGAGGGCGACGTGCTCGTCTGCACGACGATCATCGAGTCCGGGCTGGACATCCCGAACGTGAACACGCTGGTGGTCGACCACGCGGACCGTTTCGGCCTCGCGCAGCTCTACCAGTTGCGCGGGCGCATCGGACGGCGGTCGCAGCGCGCCTATGCCTACCTGCTCGTGGAGCGCGGGCGGCGGCTGACGGATACGGCGAAGCGCAGGCTGGAGACCATCATGGCGGCAACCGAACTCGGCGCTGGCTTCCGCATCGCGATGAAGGACCTCGAGATACGCGGCGCGGGCAACCTGCTGGGCGGTGAGCAGAGCGGACACATCCAGGCTGTGGGATTCGACCTCTACACGCGGCTGTTGTCAGAGGCCGTGGCCGAACTGCGGGCGATGCGGGAGGACGGCGCTCCGCCTCCCCCACAGACGCCCGACCCGATCATCGACCTCGGTCTGCCCGCCTCGATCCCGGAGGAACTCGTCCCGCACATGCCCGCGCGGATGGCGATGTACCAGAGGCTTGCGCGTGCCACGACCGTCGCCGACGTGGACGACCTCCCGCGCGAGTTCATGGAGCGCTTCGGCCACCGCCTGCCGGACGAGCTGCACAACCTGCTCTTCGGCGTCCGCGTGCGGGTACTGGCGAAGGTCGCCGGGGTCGAGTCGGTAACCCGCCGCGCCGACCGCGTCACGCTGAAGCTGGTGGACGAGGTGGGAGGAGCGCGCATCGCGCTGGAGCGCGCGCTCGGTCACGGAGCGACGGTGGGGAACCAGCAGGTGCACGTCCCGCTCGAACAGGGGCGAACGCCCTGGGGCCAGGCGCTGCTGGAAGTGCTGGAGGAACTCGCTGCGTTCCGGGAACGCGCCGGAGAGTTGAGCGCCCTGCTCGCCCAGGCCTCTGTGCCGTAGCCGCGCTGTTGAAGGGGTGACGCGCTACGACGCGCTGGCGCGCCGTCGGGAACGCGGCGCCAACTCGCCCCCACAGGCCATCCCTGGGAATGCTCTGAACAACTCGCCTGAAGGCCCGGTCATTCCCGCCCATCCCCGTCGTTCCCGCCCATCCCCGTCATTCCCGCGAAGGCGGGAATCTCGCCCCTGTCATGCCGAGCGCAGCCCACGCTTAGCGCGCAGCATCCTCTCAGGGGATGTCCGCTTATTCAGACCATCCCTAGATGTCGGTGCGGTAAGCGCGACCGTTGGAGGGGCCGCGGCGCGGGCCGCGGCGGCCGCCGCCGCCGCCGCTGGAACGGTTGAAGTGCTGGCGCGGCTGGGGTTCGTCCGGTATCGCAGGCCAGGGAGTCGGACTCCCGCGCAACTCCTCGAGGAGCTTCGCCTCATCGGGATCGATCTCACCCGCCTCTTCTTTGAGCCGGAGGAGCGTCATGGTGAGCCCTCGGTTCTCCTCGGACAGATCCGCGAAATAGACCTGGTATGACATATGCCTCGCCTCAGCGTGCTCTTGACGCTGCGATTCTGATATTCCAGCCGGTGGGGAATCTCCATCATTATCGCAGGCGATGGCCCGCCCGCCAAGTGGACAACGGCGCGGGCAAACGCCTGCCCTCCATTGTGACACCTGCCCCTTACGCCAACTCCCTACTGCCGCGTACCCTGTCTCTGTACGGCGCGGTGTCGTGACTGTGCACCCCGGCCCCACGGCCGCCCCGGATGAGCAGAAATGAGCAGTCTTGAACACCCGATGAGCAGGGATGAACAGCAAATGAGCAGGAATCGGCAGTTGGACTGCTCACATTCAGGGCCGGATTCAGAGGTAAATCAGGGTGCGTGAGCAGAAATGAGCAGTAATTCCCTAAAAAACCTTCCCGGCCTGCCCCACGCCGACGTAGTCGGCAGCATGATCAGACCGGCGGAACTGCTGGCCGCCCGCGAAGACTTCGACGCGGGACGGATCGGGCCTGCGGAGTTCAAGCGCATCGAGGACGCCGCAGTCGACCGGGCTGTCGCCGCGCAGGAGGAGGCGGGGCTGGAGATTCTCACCGACGGCGAGATACGTCGGCTCTCGTTCCAGAGCCAGATGCCGGAGGCGGTCGAGGGCTTCGGCGAGTTCGACCTCAACGCCTTCCTCTGGGGCGACTGGAAGGGCGACGAGCGGGTCGGTGACCTGAACAGGGAGCGCCCCTCCACCTTGGGCGTCACTGGTACGCTGCGGCGCAAGCGTCACCTCTCCGCCGAGGAGTTCACCTACCTGCGAGGCCGCACCACCCGCGTTGCCAAAGTAACGCTGCCGAGCCCCAGCCTCTTCGCAAACTTCTGGTCGCCCGCAAAGTCAGCGGCAGCCTACCCTACCCTCGACACGTTCCTGGCTGACGTCGCGCAGATACTCCGGGAGGAGATCGAGGAACTCGTCCGGCTCGGCGCGACATACATCCAGCTCGACGCGCCCCAATACCCGCTCGTGCTGGACCCGACCTGGGCTGAGTTCTACCGGAGCCGTGGCTGGACGGCGGAAGACTGGGTCGCGCAGGGCGTCGAGTTGGACAACGCCGTCATGGACGGCTTCTCGGACGTCACGTTCGCCTTCCACCTCTGCAAGGGCAACCAGGGCAGCCGCTGGCTGGCCGAGGGCGGCTACGACCGGCTCGTCGAACCCGTGCTGCGCCGCGTGAACGCCCAGCGCCTCATGCTGGAGTACGACGACGAACGCTCAGGCTCGTTCGAACCACTGCGCTCCGTGCCCGACGACAAGACGGTCGTGCTCGGACTGGTGACGACCAAGTCACCGCGCCCCGAGACGCCGGAAGAGCTTGCGGACAGGATCGCCGAGGCCACGCGGCACTTTCCCCGCGAGCAACTCGGAGTGAGCCCCCAATGCGGCTTCGGGACCTCCATCGTCGGCAACAAGCTCAGCATCGCGGAGCAGAACGCGAAACTCCGCGTGGTCGCGGACACAGCACGGCTCGTCTGGGGATGATGGCTCTGATGTAGGGGCATCCCTTGTGGGTGCCCTGGCCGAAAGTGCTACCGGTCAGGAGCCGTTGCGCGACCAGAGCGTGTGGTAGGGCCCCTGCCCGCGGATCATCGCGATGGTGGAGCGCCGCTCCCACTGCCGAAGTTCGTCGAGCGCCTCGTCGTACTGGCGCTGCACCGAGTCGAAGCCGGAGCCGCTGACGCGGCGGTACAGCATGTCGCAGACGCCGGACTCCTCGAGGCTCCGTATCGAGCCCACCCAGGGGATGGCGGCGAGCTCCCGCGCGTGGGGCATGTTGGGGCGGGCGCGGTTGACGTGGCGCAGGCGCCGCTCAGCCGAACCGAGCGGCGGCGAGACCGAGATGCGCGGCGGGTCGTCCGCCGTGCTCCGGTTGTCGTAGACCAGGCACTGGTTGATGAGAGGAAGGATGATGCAGACGACCTCCGACGCCTCGGCGTGCTCGATCGCTTCAGCCATCTCGCGGTCGTATTCCTGGTCTGCCATCGTCCGACCTCCCTCTCGCTTAATCCTACCCCATCAGCTCGTGCAGTTGTTCCATGAACGCGGGCAGCACTTTCTGCCAGTCTCCGGCGACCCCGAAGCGGGCCTCCTTGAAGATGTTGGCCCCGGCATCCTTGTTGACGGCAACGAGCGTCCGGGAGTTGCTGCATCCGGCCATGTGCTGGCTCGCGCCGGATATGCCGACAGCGATGTACAGGTCCGGCGTCACGGTCTTGCCCGTGAGGCCGACCTGGTAGCCGGAGGGGACCCACCCCGCGTCGCACGCCGCGCGGGATGCGCCGACCGCACCGCCGAGCATGTCCGCCAGCTCCCGCAGCGAGTCGAACGGCTCCGGCCCGCCAAGTCCTCGTCCGCCGGAAACGACGACGCGCGCGTTCTCCAGCCGGACGCCCTCTCCGGCCTCTTCGACGCGCTCCAGCACCCGGGTGCGCACGTTCGCCTCGAAAGCCAGCAGCTGCACTTCGCCTGTGCGCGAGGTGTCCGGTTCCAGCGCGTCCACGCTCTTGGGCCGCAGCGAGGCGACGGCAACACTGCCGAGGCAGGCAACCGACGCCTCCGCGTTGCCGCCGTAGACCGGGCGGGTCGCGACGAGGCGTCCGGATTCGTCGAGGGCAAGGCTGGAGCAGTCCGACGCCAGCGCGGTGCCGAGCCGGAATGCAAGCCGCGGCATCACGTCCCGTCCGGTGAGCGTCTTCGCGCCGATGACATAGCGCGCGCCGCTCTGCGCGGTGGCGGCCTGCGCCGCGTCCACCAACGCGTCGAACTCGCCGTCAGCAGCGGGGCCGTCGACAACGGTGTAGACGATGTCCGCGCCACCCGCGATGGCGGCGGAGGCTGCGCTCGCGGCGTCCGCGCCCGGCAACAGTACAGCCACCTGGCCGACGCCCAGTCCACGTGCGGCGGCGATGCCTTCAAGTGTGGAGGACGAGGGAGCGCCATCCGCGACCTCGCCGATGATGAGTGCGTCAGCCATCAGAGCACCCGCTCCTCGCGGAGGCGCAGGGCAAGCTTGCGCCCGGCATCCGCGTCGTCGTCGCCGGTGATCATCTCGGTCTGCACCGCTCGCTCGGGTTTCTTCAGAGACACGAGTTCGAACGCGGGCGATGCCGCACCGCCCAGGTCGAGATCGGCGGCGCTCCAGACGGTCGGCTGCACACGCCGCGCCGCCATGATGCCGCGCATGTTGGGGTATCGCGGCGTGCCGAGCTCGTTCGACACCGTTACGACTGCGGGCAGCGGCGCCTCGACGGTCTCGTGGCCGTCCGGCAGAACGCGTTCAACCCGGACCGTGCCGTCCTGCACCTCGACTTTCCGGCCGATTGTCGCGACGGCCCAGCCGAGGGATTCGGCGACACCGAGCGGCACCTGCGCGTTGTCCCAGTCGCTCGCTTGCCTCCCGGAGATGACGATGTCCACATCCCCCAGTTTGCGTATGGCGGCGGTGAGCGCCGCGACCGTCATGGTGGGGTCTATGGAGTTCTCGAAGGCAGCGTCCTGCAGGAGAACGAGCTCGTCCGCGCCCATCGCCAGCGGTTTCTTGATGACGTCGAGCGCGAAGTCGGTGCCGCAGGAGAGCACGGTGACTTTCGCGTCGCCGTGGGCCTCCTTGATACGGAGGGCCGCTTCGACGGCTTGCTCGTCGTATCCGTTGACGACCGGCGGGATGTTGCCCGCGGTAGACACGGCGTTATCGGCGACGTTGAAGGCGGAGAGCGGGGTTTCGGGGTCGAGCACTTGCTTGGCGGTCACCACTATGTGCAGTGTCATGCGTGCCTGACCTCACTGTATCCGGGATCGTCTGCAGAAAAGATTGAGAAAGAATGCACAATCGGATGGTAGCACCGCAGATGGTACCCGGCAAGAGAGGCAGGGAGATTACGGATGAGGCGGTCCGGCAGGGTCCGGAAGGGCTAGTGGTGAGCGCGCAGGTAGTGGAGGATCTCCTGCATCACCTTACAGTCCACCTCGTTGTAGGCGCCGATCTCCTGCATGAGCTCGGTGTCGATGAGGCGAACGCCTTGCTCGGCGGCTTCGTCGTCGCAGCGCCACGCGCCAACCATCGCGCCCATCCCGTCCACCTTGGAACTGCCCCAGTCGGTCTCGATGAGGCCGTGGTCGTGGAACGCTCGCGCGACAGACTTGAGCCCGAAGCCCATCGAACCCTTCACGACGACCGGCTCCTTGCGAACGACCTTGCGCAGCAGGTCGAACCAATTGACCATGGGCCAGCCCTTCGCGGGATGCCGCTTCCGGGCCGAGTTGTACGCCGTCTCGTAGTTGATCTCTTCCGCGGGCGCCCAGTGAAAGAGGCGGGGCTCATCCTCACCCCCGATCCGGGCCTGGGTCTCCCGCATATGGGCAAGCCACGCGTCTATCGCCCGCGCCTCGCTGGGCTCGTCCAGGCGGTCGGTGGTGAATTGCGCGAAGCTCCACTGGCCGTCCTCCATGTGCCCGCAGCCGATCATGAAGATGATGGTCTGTCCACCGCGTTCGGGGAACGTGGAGAAGTCGTCTTTCAGGTCGGTGACGTACTCGAAGTCCACGAAGAATTCGACCGGAGGCTGTTCGCGCCATTCGCTCTCCGCAGCGCGGACATGGGCAGGACGGACGACCGGGCCGTCGTTCCTGTGTACGTCCAGGATCGCCTCCAGTACCGGCTGCGTTGTCGGCCCCGTAACACCGAGCGACTCGGCAGTGGCCTGCGGATCCAGCCAGGACGTGATCCCGTTGCGCACGGCTTTGTCCCGCCTCTCAGCGCCGACCTGCCACAGCTTGGTGAGGTCTTCGAGTTCATCCACGATCTGCTTGATGGCCTTCTCCCAGGGCCAGTCCCCACCGGACGGCCACAGTTCCGGCACCGTTGGCGCAGGCAACGGCTGCCACTGCGCGCCCTCCGAGCGCAGTCTGCGCACCCATGCAGCCGCAGCCTCCACTTCCACTTGCACTTCCGCGCTCATGGAGACCTGGCCGAGCCGATTCATGGCGTTGGTTACGCGCTCCGAACCCTGCTCCCAACTGCGCCCGAGCAGGAACGCCCGACGCGGCGCGTAGCCCTGCAGGCGGGCAAGCGCGTCGTTGTAGACATACAACTGCGCCTTGTAGGCGGGCGACGAGCCGCTGTTGCCGACCTCGCCCTGTTTGGAGGCGTGTACCGTGGTGAATTTGGCGTCCACCACGACGTAGTGCCACGACCCGCCGAGGTCCGGAGCGGCCACTGCGGCTTCTCTTGGGGAGAGGTGCTTGGGGAACAGCGCGTCGAAGACGTCAGACCGGATAAGGAAGTCGGCTGCGCCGTACGTCCTCGATTCCGGGTTCCAGAGTACCGCCTGGTGGATGATGGGGCGACCGTCCGCGAGCGCCTGGAAGGTCTGCTGGGCAACTTCCAACTCACGTACGTCTTCGGCTTCGCGCGAGATAGTGGTGAGCTCGTGGAAGGAGGCCAGGTGCCGGGTGACAGCCTCTTCGAATCTGCCCCCCTGCCCCATGATGAACGGCGCGAAGACGAGCCGCTCGTCGTAACCCTCCACCGTATCGTCGCGCTGGAACCCGTTGGCTTCGCCGTACAAGTTGAGCCAGTCGCCGAGCGTGTTCTTCAGCAGGTAGCCCCTCAGGCGCGTGGCCGAAACCCAGTCCCCCCATGCTTCGGGAGAAGCAGGGGCGGCATAGATGCCTGCGTCGTTATGGGTGAGAGCGTCGATCCCCACGAAGGGAGACTACCAATCCGGGGAGGTCGCCGTCGCACCGGACGTGAGCTGCTGCTGGCCGTCTGCGTCCGCGATGAAGAGCGCCGTCCGGTCCTCCGGGCCGGACGGGAAGACGACGCTGCCGTCAGGGCCCCATGCGACCGACAGTTCGTCCACGGCGTTCTGCGTAATCATCACCAGGCCGCCTCCGTTCGGGGCGATGGTGTAGACGTCGGCATTGCCGGAGCGGTCGGAGATGAAGGCGATCCTGCTGCCGTCCCGCGACCATGCGGGGTTGTAGTCGTCAGCGCTGTCCTGGGTGACCCGGAGCGGTTCCGAGGTGGGACCGAGGGCGCTGACGTTGATGACGTAGATGTCCTGTTGACCATCGTTCTGAGTAGAGACGTAGGCGATGCTCTTGCCATCGGGCGCCCATGTGGGGAAGTGGTGGGGGCCTGCGGTGAGCTGGACGATGTTCACGTTCGAAGGGTCGCGCAGGAAGATGCCATCAGATTCGCCGTTGTCCTTGAGCTTGGCAAAGACGATCAGATTGTCATTGGGAGACCATGCGGCGTCGGTCTCGCCTTCGCTTCCAAATACGACGGCGGTCGGAACGAGCTCGTTGAGTGCAACGTATTGGACAGTGCGCCTCCCCTCATGGTCCTCGGACGTGTACGCGATGCGGTTGCCGTCTGCGGACCAGGAGACCTGTGATTCGTCGAACTCCGAGTTGGTGATCCGATAGAAGATGGGGGCATCCTCGGAAGCCACTCCAACGTAGACCTCGATATTCCCATCACGATTGCTGAGGAACGCGATTCGCTGGCGGTTGGGGTCCCAGACGGGTTCGAAGTTGTCAGAAGAGAGCCCCTGAGGATCATCGGTCAGTACGAACGCGTGGCCGCCATCCGGACGGACGACTGCGATGTCGCGAGCACCTGGAAGTCCCGATGTGTAGGTGATGTAGTCAGGTTCAGGGAAGGGGGTGCACGCAGGCAACGCCGTCCCCAGAAGGAGGACGGCCGTGAGCAAGACGATAGGAACGCGAACGAAGTGATATCGCATGAGAGAAACCGCGTTTAAGGATACACGGCCAAAATAGCAGGTGCGACGCTTTAGCGACGGCAGTTGCGCGGAATCCGCCGTGCCGTATTCGCTCTCAGAAAGGCAGCCAGGGAGACCCCGCCGGAGACGTGGAACCACGCGCTCTGCGCCCCGGTGAGGCTATGCCGTACGCGAGGCCCCCGGCTGCGCCAAGGGCTGCGCCCCCAACCACCATGATGACGGGCAGCCAGACGGGTGGATCGGTGAACTCGTCAGGACAGGTCAGCGTCACATCGCCTCCCGCCTCGGCCATTTCGATGGCCTCGATGCACCGCTGGGCCTCGCCAACGAATATGGATTAGATGAAGAGGGCCGGGACACCACTGAGTCCGGCGCCGGCCAAACCAACGATGATCGCAAATGCGAACCCACGATAGAGTCGCCGTCCGATGCCGGGGGCAGGACGCGCCTCCGGGATGTTCGTCATCAGCCGAGTACCTGCCCGCGCTGGGCAGGCTGTAGCTTGGTAGCGGCGGTCTGGAGGATGAGACGGGGGCTCTGCTCTCTCCATTCCATGAGGAATTCGACAACCCGGTCGGATTTCAGACGAGTGGCCTCCATGAGCATCGTCCCTACGCCGCGCTGAACTTCCTCGCTGTCGTCTTTCATGACGACCTCGGCGACCTCGAGCGCATCCGTCATGAATCGCCCTTCCCGCACGAGTGGGCCGAACGCAGAGACGGCAGCGCGCCGCTTGGAGGGATTCGAGGAGCGCGCCCACTCACGCATCGTCTTGACGAGGGAGGGCTTGGCAGCGAGCGCAGGGCTGAGACAGCTCGCACCCAGAGCGTCAGCCGTCTGGGGAGCGGTGAGCGTGTCGCCCCATGGCTCGATACGCTGGAAGTCGTCGCCGGTGATGAGCCGCGCCAGCGCGCCGACTAT
>DAOUHT010000150.1:0-5707 GCA_034428375.1 Dehalococcoidia bacterium
AGCCTCGCACATCGAGCTGGCCCCGGTGACGCCCCAACACGCATACGCCGCGCGGCAGGCGTGGCGGCGATTCGGCAAGGGCAACCACCCTGCGGGGCTGAACTTCGGCGACTGCTTCGCCTACGCACTGGCGGAGACCAGCGGCGAGTCCCTGCTGTTCAAGGGTGAAGACTTCGCCCTCACGGACATTGAAGACGCACTCACTCAACGATAGAGCCAGCACGGTGTGATTTCGGTATCATCCCCACATGCTGAGCACCGAGGACAACGAACTTCTGACCCGAGTCGGCAGGGGTCAGCCGATGGGCAACCTGCTCCGTCGCTTCTGGCACCCGGTGCTGCTGTCGAGCGAGCTGCCGAAGCCCGACTGCCCGCCCGTACGCGTGCGGCTCATGGGCGAGCGCCTTGTCGCGTTCCGCGATACGAGCGGACGGGTCGGCCTGCTGGCCGAGGCGTGTCCCCATCGCAGGGCGAGCCTCTTCTTCGGCCGTAACGAGGAGGACGGCCTGCGATGCATTTACCACGGGTGGAAGTACGACATCGACGGCCGCTGCGTCGACATGCCCAGCGAGCCCGCAGGCAGCAACTTCGCCTCCAAGGTGCGCACGACCGGCTACCCGTGCCGCGAGACGAACGGCGTCGTCTTCGCCTACCTAGGTCCGCCGGAGTTGCAACCCGCGTTGCCGGGCATCGAGTGGATAGGCCTGCCGGAGGGCCACGTCTACGTGACCAAGCGGTACGAGTTCGCGAACTGGGTGCAGGGGCTCGAGGGCGGCATCGATTCCTGCCATTCCAACTTCCTGCACACCACGGTTCCGGCGTTCCGACGGACGGCCGGGTTCTTCGACGGCCTGCGCTCCAGGCTCCAGTTCGATTCGAGGCTGGTTGAGTACTTCATCAGTGACCTCTCTCCCCGCTTCTACCTCCGCGACACCGACTACGGCGTGATGATCGGGACGCAGCGCGACGCCGAAGAGGACAGCTTCTACTGGCGCATAACGCACTGGCTGCTCCCGCACGCGAACATCTTCGGCGGCGTGCGCGGAGATGGTGAGACACGCCTGGGCAGAGGGCTCATCTGGTCGGCGGTCGACGACCACACCACCGCCGTCTTCTCGGTCAGTTGGGCGCTGGAATCGCCCCTGACGGAGAGTGAGCGTGATGCCTGTGAGGCGTTCAGCGGGGCTGTCGTTCCCGGAACGTTCACGCCGGTGCAGACGATGGCCAACGACTACCTGATAGACCGGGAGCGCCAGGCCACGGAGACGTTCACCGGCATCGAATCCCTCCAGGCGCAGGACCTCGCCGCCCAGGAGGGCATGGGCAGCATCGTCGACAGGACGGAGGAGCACCTCGGCTCGTCCGATTCCGCCATCATCCGCGTGCGCCGGGCCCTGATCCGCGCGGCCAGGGACCTCATGGAGGGCACGGAACCCCCGCAGGCGACCCGCCCCGCCTCCTACAAGCTCCGCACCGTAGACCTCATACGGCCGCGCGCCGAAGGCTTCGACGGCGGAGCCATCGAGGAGCTCTGCAGGCTGGGGTGATGAGCGCGGTTCTCTTCCGCCCGCGGCCCTACCCGGTATTGCACTCCGCCCTTCTCGTCATTCCAGCGAAGGCTGGAATCCAGCCACGCCGACGCAGACGCGCGCATGCACAGCCGGGCATTCAGCGGCCCGCAGCAAGCGCTCGTGGCGGAGCAGGACGCCTGACGCAGTGACGCCCGACTCCTACCGCGACATCCACTCCTTTCTCGAACGCGGAAGGAGCGCGTATGCTGGTTCCATGACGAGTGTGCGACATGCGACAAGCTGTACGACGGCGTTACAATCCCCTGAGGAGGGAATCGTGACCACTGAGCAAGGGGTATTGTTCTGCGTATGGGCCGGAGAGGGCGGCAGATACGCGGATGCCTTCGTCAAGGGCGGGTACGTGGCCATCGGATGGCCCGAAGTCCAGGACCTGCACAGAGTGGACTCCTACAATGAACTGCGCGCGCGGCTACAGGAAGCGTACCCTCACGAGCCACCGGGACGAATACGCAACTACCTTGGGCAGGTCGGCAACTTCATCCTGAGTATCGGGGTAGGCGATTTCGTCGTCACTCCTGATAGCACCGGCAGTTTGGTGTACGTCGGGGAAGTGATCTCCCATCCGTTCAAGGTCCTGAACGCAGATGAATCGTGTCCCTATCCCCACAGGCGCAAGGTCGAATGGCTATCGAAAGTCCGGCGTTCAGAATTATCGAAGTCTATGCAGCACTCGCTGAGGTCACCCCAGGCGGTATTCCGCATCGGCGGAGCCGGAGCGTGGCTCGAAGCCGTCGCAGGGGCACTCTTCCCATTGGACTGGAGCAAGTGTCCGGCGGTCGAAAGTGTGCCCGGTAGGGTGAGTGGAGCTTGGGTGTTCACCGGCACAAGGTTGCCCGTATCGGCCCTTTTCGGCAACCTTGCAGAGGGTGCGACGATCCACGATTTCATTGAGTGGTTCGGCGGAATCGACGAGGCACAGGTGCGCACGGTCCTTGAATTCGTGGTGCAAGACCTCGACGCCAAGGTCGCCAGGGCCGTGCATGCGAATCCTGTTTGACCACAACACCCCTCAGCCGCTACGCCGCCGTCTCGCCAGCCATGACGTCGACACGGCGGAAGAGCGTGGGTGGGCAGCGCTGAGCAACGGCGCATTGCTGGATCGGGCCGAGGAAGCAGGGTATGAAGTCGTGATTACTGCGGATAAGGGCATTCCCTATCAGCAGAATCTGGAACGCCGCAACTTGGCATTGATCGTTCTCGGCGCAAACCGGTGGCCTCTTATTGAGCCCCGAATTGAGGAGGTCCGCGCCGCCTTGGAAGCAATCCAGCCTGGAGAAGTAAGGGAAGTCCCCATCCCAATGAGAGGAGAGGCATAGCCCGACCTCCGAGGCAAGGCAGTACCGTGACACCCGCCCCTTCCCCCATCACCCCCTGCCCGCGTACGCTGTTCCCATGAGCGGAGCGACGGACCCACACGGCAGCCCAACCCCCACCGGCGGGGTGAGCAGGAATGAGCAGAATTGAACAGTTATGAGCAGGAATTGAGCAGCGGATGAGCAGTTTTGAGCAGTTGAACTGCTCATCCGGAAGGCCGTTTCCAGAGGTGGATTCCGGCCGGGTGAGCAGAAATGAACAGGATTTCCCGTTGAAACCTTCGCAGGCGCCCCACCAACCCGGTCCGGTCCAGCCTGCCCATCGATGTTGATTCCCGGGCGGGGGGCACTCCCCATTGACACCCCACCTCACGACACCTAGCCTCACGCGCAGGCGTCCACACAGACGCAACGGAGGAGCGGATGGCCACAACAGCAGGGATCGTGCCGGAGGAGCTGGCGCAGTTGACGCCGGATGAACTGTACGCGCTCTACATGGAGAAGCAGGTGAACTTCGGGCGCGCCGCGCTCGCGCTCGACAAGCGCAGGCGGCTGGGCCGCATCCACGTTCCCGCCGAGGAGGCCGACGTCCCGAACGCCGGGCCGAACCAGCGCATGATCGTGGGGCCGGAGCTCGGCTTCAACGTCCACAACCTGCACGTCTTCACGTCGGGACGCGCCGGCGGCTCGGAGCGCTACCACACCCACGGCGACGCGCTGAAGTACTACGTCAAGGGCGGCGGCCAGGAGCTCATCGAGGACGTCCGCTTCGACGTGAAGGTCGGCGACTTCTGCCACGTCCCCGCCAACATCTGGCACGGCACCGAGAACCCGCACCCGGAGCCGCTCGTCTTCCTCGCCGCGCAGCAGTTCCCCGGAACGTACCGGCAAGTGCCGACGCCGTTCGTCCACTTCACTGCGCCCCACAAGGCCCCTGAGGTGAGCGACCTCTCGGACGAGGAACTGGGCAAGCTGGAGCCCTGGCCCCTCTACCTCCGCTACCTGGAGGAGCAGATGGCGTTCGGGCGCGTCGCGCTGGAGATGCAGCGCAGGCGCGAGCAGAAGCGCCTCCACGTCCCGGCGGAGGAAGCGCCCATCATGGAATGGGGCCCCGGCAGGCACCACATCATGTCGCCGGAACTCGGCTTCGACATCTACTCGTTCCAACTCTTCATGGAGAACGTCCCCGCCCATACGGAGAACGGCGCGCCCCAGACCTCCGGCGACGCGGTCCGCTACTACATCAGCGGCGAGGGCGTCGAGGTCATCGGCGAGGAGCGCGTCCGCGTCCGCGCAGGCGACTTCACCTGCATCCCCGCCGGAACGCGTAGCGAGACGACGAACCCGCACGACGAGGACCTGCGCTTCATCAGCTGGCAGCAGATTCCGGGCACGTACGTGCAGGTGCACATGCCGGTGTTGCCGGTGGAGTAACCATGACCACCTACCGCGGCCAGGGCATGGCGCGCATGGAGGACGAGCGGCTGCTGCGCGGCGGCGGAACGTTCGTCGACGACATCCAGCTGGACGGCATGCTCCACGCCGCCGTGCTCCGCAGCACCGAGCCGCACGCGCGCATCCGCTCCATCGACACCACGGGCGCGCTCGCGAGTCCGGGAGTCGCCGTCGTCTACACCAGCGCGGACCTGGACGGAGTCATACCCGACATCGGCGCGATACGCCGCGAAGGCATGGGCGAGACGCCCGTCCCCGAGCACCCCGTGCTGGCGAAAGACCGTGTCTGCTACGTCGGCCAGCCTGTCGCCATCGTCGTGGCGTCGACGCGGGCGCAAGCCTACGACGCCCGTGACCGCATCGCTGTCGACTACGAACCGCTCCCTCCCCTGCTCGACCCGCGCGAATCGGCGTCGGACGCGAGCCCCCTGCACCCTGATATCGGCACGAACGTCGTGATGCGCACGGAGGCGGGCGCGGGCAACGTCGCCGAGGCGTTCGAGAACGCCGACGAGATCGTCGAGGCCACCTACGAGATACCCCGCCTCGTCGCGATGCCGATGGAGTGCCGCGGCATCATCGTCGCCCCCGGCGCGGAGAGCGGTCGGCTCACGGTATGGACCTCAACGCAGGTGCCGCACCGCGTCAAGACGTTCCTCGCGATGCTGCTCCCCGGTGACCTCGACGTGCGCGTCATCACGCCGGACGTGGGCGGCGGCTTCGGGCGGAAGATCGAGGTCTGGCCCGAGGAGGTCGCGGCCGCCTACGCGGCGGTGCAACTTGGCGCGCCGGTCAAGTGGACGGAGCAGCGCTCGGAGAGCACGCTCGCCTCGCACGGTCGCGGCTTCACCGCGGACGTGGAGGCCGCCGTGCGTTCGGACGGCACCATGCTCGGCGTGCGCATCCGCATGCTGGCCGATATGGGCGCGTACTTCCTCACGTCAAGCGGCGGCCCGCTCGGCAACGCCGTACAGCGCGTCGCCGGGCCGTATGCCATCCCCGCGATGGACGTGGAGTGCCTCGGCGTGACGACGAACCGTCCGCCCACCGGCCCCTACCGCGGCGCGGGCGGCCCCGAGGCCGCGGTGCCCATCGAGCGCATCATGGACGACGCGGCGCGCCAGTTGGGCATGGACCCCGCGGAGATTCGCCGCCGCAACTTCATCCCCACCGACGCCTTCCCCTACCAGACCGCAACCGGCCTGCTTTACGACTCCGGCGACTTCCACACCGCGTTCGACCGCGCGCTCGGCATGGCCGGGTACGCCGGTCTCCGCGAGCGGCAGGCGTCCGAGAGCGGCCCGTTCCGCACCGGCATCGGCGTCGCGACGGTCACGAAGGCGTCAG